>CAZSRC010000001.1:0-59609 GCA_964609365.1 uncultured Gammaproteobacteria bacterium
TATAATTGGTATGCAGTTAATCAAGTAGATCTTTGTCCAACAGGATGGCACGTACCATCTGATACTGAATTTACAACTTTAACAGATTATTTAGGAGGAGAATCTGTTGCTGGAACTGCTTTAAAGACAGATTCTTGGGGTGGCAATAATAGTTCAAGTTTTACAGCCTTGCCAGCCGGTGGCCGTCTGCACGATGGTGATTTCGATAGTCTTAGTAGTTTCACTAGGTTCTGGTCTTCATCGGAGAGCGAAGTTCTTGATTTTTCTTGGCTCCGTTACTTGTCTTCAGGCAATTCCGGAGTCTATCGTAGCGTTGACGGTCAGGCTTTTGGTTTTTCGGCTCGTTGCTTGAGAACTGAATAAATAAGCAATCCTTGCTCAGTAAGTTAAAACACTTCTTAAAAGCAAACATTTGAACAATGTTTGTTTTTTTAAATAGTTTATTTTTAAATATTTATAAAATTATTATAAAAGCTTTTTATGGGTGTATATTAGCGCTAAGTATTGACATTTTTTTGTTTATATGATATAATAATATATTACAATTTAAAATAATATAAATAAATATTTGAAAAATTTGTTTTTTTATCCAAAAAATCAATTTTTTAAAAAAAATAATATGAAAAAATTAATCTTATTTTTATTTTTAGTGGCTGCTGTTGTTGCATTTACTTCAATTCCAGCAAAAACAAAAGTAAAATCTTATTATTCGGGTGATGCTTTAAATTTTAATAATAAATTAATTGTTGCCTCAACTGATAGCGAGAGTCTAGAGTTGTTTAGTCTTGATGGGGAAAAATTAAATCTTAAATCTAAAATTAGACCTTTTGATCTTAGATTTAATAAGGATGATAGTTTTTATGGTGTAAAACTTAATATTGAAAATGGTCGTTTATACGCTTATGCTATATCAGGATTTTCTATTTATAAATATGATTTTACTAACTTATCTGATCCAGTTTTAGTTAAGGAGTCTAAAAATACTTATTGGGAGTGGTATAATAAAGTTGATAAATTTGGCGACAATATAGTAACTGTTAGTGCTAAAGGAGTTAAGGTTTATAATCAAGACCTAGAAATTATAGATAGTTATGAGCTAAACAATGAGGTCCCTTATAACATATCTTCAGGTGGTAATAAAAATTTAATCTTTAGCTTGAATGGAGATAAAAATGAAATAAGTGTTTTTGATAGAAATCAAAGAAAAATTGTCTCCAATTTACAAATAAATTTTTACGGAGGTCAAAATAATAGAGCAATATATTATGATGCTTATGATGATAACGTCTATTTTTCTGATGATCGTTCTGTAAAAAAAGTCGGATTAAATGGAGCTTTGAAGGGTTATTTTGAGCACTTAGGATATCCTGGATATGATGTCAGTTCCTCTAATAATGAATTTTTATATTTTGCTAATGGATTAGGTGTTGTTAAGTTGAGAAAATCAGATATGTCCGTTGTTTCATCTCTTAGAACTGGTGGCGTAGTGCTTCCTGAAGGTTGGGCTATGGGCCTTAAGGCTGTGGCGATGCCAGGATCAGAAAGGGTTGTTGTTTTTAATAATTCTAGTATTTTGATCTTGAACTCTGATTTAAGAGTTTTAAGTCATTTTGCCGCTGGTCAAGATGATAAGGTTTATGCTAAAGAAAATTTATTCTTAAATTTAAGCTCCTCCTTTATTGATAGTGGAAGTGAATTTCAAGTTAGTGGAGGTGGTTTTTTACCAAAAGAAGACTTAGTTATAAAATTTTATAATCAAGAACACAAGATAAAAGCTGATAATGAAGGAAGGTTTACTAAAGTTTTGAACTCACCAGAATTATCAAATAGCAACTCTAGAAATAAAGTTTTTTCTCAAAGTCAAAATGAAAATGGTATGCAAATTCAAAACATATCAGAAAGAACTGATGTGAAAGTTAATGGAGAAAAATCAGGATTTACTTATAGCACCAGTTTAGAGATTAGGGATTTAGTAATAGTTAATTAATAACTTTTAAATAGTTTTATTTCTCTGTCTATTATGTTATAATAATAGACAGAATAAATAAAATTAATTTTTAAAAATTATGGACTTAGTTAATTTAATTAGACAAAAACGTCAAACTTTGATTTCTATTTTTTTGATATTTTTTGTTATTGGGTTGTTTGTTGTTTTAACACAAGATTTCAAGTATGGAAGTAAATCAAAGATATTAGTTATTCAAGAGGGAGCTGGTAGGGTTGACCCCTTTGCTGTCTCTAGATCAGTAGAGTATTTATCTGGATTATTTACTAGAGTTATTCAATCTAATTCTTTTTTTGAGTCTGTAATGCAGTCTGATTTTAATATTAATAAAGATTATTTTGGTCAAAGTTCCATTAAGCAGATGAAGATCTGGAGAAAGACTGTTTCCGCTAAAAGCTCTGATGATTCTGGTATTATAAATATTAACGTGTATCATAAAGATAATTATCAGGCTACTCAAATAGCGCTTGCAGTAAATCATGTTTTGATTAATAAGCACCAATCTTTTCATGGACTAGGAAGCTCCGTAAAGATAAGTGTCATTGATCAGCCTTTAGCATCAACTTATCCCGTTAAACCAAATTTAATTTTTAGTTTATTGTTAATAATAGCCTTGAGTTTATTTTTTGGTTTAGTATATGCTTATCTTTTTCCAGAAAAAAAATATGATTTAAATTTTTTTTCTAATAATAAAATAAAAAATAAAAAATCATCCATAAATCAAAATCGAGATATTAACAATAACCCAATTAATATAAATGTTAATAGGTCAGAACAATCCGTTAATCCAAGTAAGAAAAATAATTATGAAGAGATTAAAAATTCTGGAAATATTAACAATTTATTTGAGTAAACTTAACTATTGACATAAATTTTTATTTATGTTATAATATTATATTAGTTCATTAAAATCAAAATTATGATTAATACTGAAAAGATCTTTATTTTTGGAGTTTTTCTTAGTATTAATCATAGTAAAAAATAAAAAAACGGAGGATATATCATGAAAAAGTTATCAGTATTATTATTGTTTGTGCCCTTATTTATTTTTGGGCAACAAGGAGAACCTCAGATGGTATCCTTGAAATATGACGGTGTTTTATCAGTTAGGGATCAGTATGTAGCAGGGATTGATACCTTGGTTAAACCAGGATCATTTTCTGAAAATACTGGAAGTATAGTGGTGTTTTTTAACGAATCAATTTTTCAAATTGGAGCATTTGCTTCTTTTTCCGAAAGATCTGGATTAGTTAAAGAATTTAACGCTAACATTTCCAGAGATTATAACGCTGGAGTTTTGAGCAGAATTAGTCTCAGCTCAAGTGATCTAGTCTTGGGTCTTGGATATTTTAGCAACAGTTTAGTTGATTATGGTTATAACGAGAGTTATAATGTCTTCAGGGACACTATTAGTTCTCATGGACTAGTGGTTCCAGCTAATATTATTATTAGCCAGGAAGAGTTTAAACTTTTTCCTAAATTAAAGGGAAGTGCTAATGCAAGTTTTTCCTTTTCCGATAAATTTTCGGATAAAATGTTTGATAAAGAGAAAAATAAAATTAATTTTTCTTTAGAGGCAAATGTTTACCGAGTTGACTTGCTTGCAGGCGATTTTTACCTTTCACCAACCTTCGGTTTTTCCAAAAATGAACATTTTTCTAATTTGAGTTACGGCTTAGTCCTAGCTTCAAACCAGAGAAGATTGGATATTGTAAAAATATCTTATTTTAATGAAGTTTTTGGAAGCGGTATCAAGGGAATAGAGGGAGTTTCTCTTACTGTTGACTTAGGTGCTTTAATTAGCATCTTTGTAGAATAGCTCTATCATCCTCTGCCTAAAAATATAAAACCTTTGAGCAATCAAAGGTTTTTTTAATACAAAAAAAGAATCTTTTTAAAGATTCTCTTTTTTATTTTTTCAAATTTATTGCTTAACTACGTTGACTATTTTACTTTTTACTAATTTTCCATCAAATTTCATTAGCTTTTTACTTTTAAATTTGACAACCCCCTTGCTTGTAGCAAAAAGTGTATCATCTTTACCTTTTTTTACATTTTCCCCGGGATGATACTTTGTTCCTCTTTGTCTAATAATAATAGAGCCAATTTTAGCACCTTGGCCATCTGATAACTTTACTCCTAATCTTTTACTATGGGAATCACGTCCCAGGGTGGTAGATCCACCCGATTTCTTTGTTGCCATATTTTTCTTTAATTATTTATATATTTATTATTTATACTTGTATAATATATCAAAATTAGATTAGCTTGTCAATTGTTTATTAGCTTGTCAATATTTTATAATTATAGTATAATTTTAATAGATTTAATTAATTAATTTGTATTTATAATTATTATAAATAATTATAAATTTTATATCTATGTCAATAAAAGTAGAGCAAGATAAATGTATAGGATGTGGTATGTGTGTGAATATGTGCCCAAAAGTTTTTAAAATAAATTCATCTGGAAAATCAGAGGTAATTAGTCAGCAAGATTCTGATTGTGCTAGAAATGCTGCTAATAGTTGTCCGGTTGAAGCCATTATAGTAAATTAATATGCCACAAGACTTGAATAAAGGCTTCGATTCTGAAAAAATTGAAGATATTTTAAATAGTAAGGTGGAGACAGGACCATCTCCGGAAAATCAAGATTTATCTAAGGAGGACTTATTTGAGTCAGAGTCTTTTGATTTTGAAAAAACTGGAGAAGACTCAAAGCCATTGGAGAAAACAGGGGAAAAACTTTCTATTAAGCTTCCAGTCAGAAAAAATTTAAAAATCAATAGCCCAGAAGAGGAGAGGAAAAAAGAAATTGATAAAATTTTAGCCGATGGTTTAAATGAAGTTTTTTTAAAGATGAGCCCTGTTCAACAAAAAAAATTTAAAGAAGGGGGTGATGAAACCGTTAAAAAAATAAATAAACTATTAGAGGGGACAAAAATAAAAATTAGTAAAATAATTAATTTAATTAGAGCTTGGCTTAAATTAATTCCTGGTGTTAATAAATATTTTTTAGAGCAGGAAGCTAAAATTAAAGCTGATAGAATAGTTCAATTAAAGAAATAAATATGAATAATGATATTAGTTCTCAAATTGCTCTTGAGGGAGAGGTGCTTATTCAAAGTAATCTAAATTATTTATATTGGATTGCTTTTTTTGTTTTTGTTTTTTTACTTTTATATTTATTGAGATATTTTGTAAAATATTTTTCAGTTAGAAGTAAAGATAATTCTAATATTATTTTTTCAGTTCGCCTACCAAAGGAAAAACCAAAAGATCAGGACAGGGAATTGAGCATACAACAATTGAGAGAGGAGATAGCTAAAGGGGAGACTGTTTTTTCTAGTATTGGTGGTTTAAAAGCTGAAAGAGGTTTTGTGTCTTGGTTTTTTGGAAGAAAAGATAATTTTTCCTTTGAAATAGTATCAAATAAGGGAAAAATTTCTTTTTATGTAACTGCCCCTAAAAGTAAATCACTTTATTTAGAGCAGCAAATACACGCTCATTATCCAGAGGCTTCAATTGAGGCTGTTGAGGATTATAATGCTTTTAATTCCCAAGGATCAGTTTTAGCAGCTTATTTTAAAGCTAAGAGGAGTTTTGTGTTTCCTTTTCTTGATTATACCGACATGGAACATGATCCAATGAATTCATTAATAAATGTCATGTCCAAGTTAGAAAATAATGAAAGTATTGCTATTCAATATGTTGTTAGAAGTGCAAAGAAAGATTGGCATGCAAAAATAAAAAGCTCTGTACAGAATGCTTATAAAAATAATGATGTTAGTCAAATATTTAAAGCCAGTGGCTCAGCTTTTCATAATAGTATAAATTTTGTTATTTATGATGTTATTTTGGGAGCTTTAAATATTGGACAACCAGATAAAAAACCAGAAGATTCTGCAAACAAAAAAGAATTAACAGAAAAAGAAAGAGAGATGTTAAAAAAAATGGAGCAAAAAAATTCTAAATCAGGACTAGATGTAAATCTCAGAATTGTTGTTAGTGCTAATACTCAAGAAAAAACTAAACTTTATTTTGATAATATTAGTAGCGCTTTTAGCGAATATACTTATTATCAGTACGGTAATTCTTTTTATCAATATGATAATTCTATTTATTCTAAAATAAAAAGAAGTATTAACAAGCAATTAAAGCAAGAAAGACTAGTTAGTAGTTTTATATATAGACAGTTTATTGAATCACAAAGTTTTTTATTGAGCACACAAGAATTAGTTAGTATGTTTCATTTTCCACTACCTCATACTGAAACTCCAAATATTGATTGGCTCACAGCAAAATCAGCTCCGGCTCCTAATAATATTCCCAAGGAGGGAGTTACATTGGGCTTTAATGTTTTTAGAGGACAGAAAACTGATGTTAAAATAAAATCGATTGATCGCCGTCGCCATATGTATATTATTGGTAAATCTGGTACTGGTAAATCTGTTTTATTGAATAATTTAGCTATTCAAGATATTCAAAATGGTCATGGAGTTTGTGTTATGGATCCAAACGGTGATTTAATTGAGGATATTTTAAATAGAGTTCCTCCAGAGAGAGCTGATGATGTAGTTGTTTTTTCTCCCGCAGATACCCAAAGGCCAATTGGTTTAAATCTATTAGAATATGATCCTCGTTATCCAGAGCAAAAAACTTTTGTTATTAATGAAATGATTGGAATCTTTGATAAATTATATGATCTAAAGGCAACTGGTGGACCTATGTTTGAGCAGTATATGAGAAATGCCTTATTACTTATCATGGATAGTCCAGAAACCGGTTCAACTTTAATGGAAATATCAAAAGTTTTAGCTGACGAAGATTTTAGAAGAATGAAAATAAAGCTTTGTAAAAATAAAACTGTAGTTGATTTTTGGCAAAAAGAAGCCGAAAAAGCTGGTGGAGAGGCTGCTCTAGCTAATATGGTCCCTTATATAACCTCTAAATTAACACCATTTGTCTCTAATGATATGATGATGCCTATCATTGGTCAGCAAAACAGTGCTTTTAATTTTAGAGATTTGATGGATAGTCAGAAAATATTAATGGTTGACCTTCCTAAGGGTTCCATTGGAGAGTCAAATGCCTATTTATTAGGTATGATTATTGTTGGAAAAATATTAATGGCAGCATTATCTAGAACTGATATACCACAAGAACAAAGAAAGGATTTTTATTTATATATCGATGAGTTTCAAAATTTTACTACTAATTCTATTTGCCAAATTTTATCTGAGGCTAGAAAATATGCTTTATGTTTGAATATTGCCCATCAATACATCGGTCAGCTTAGTAAAAATAATGATAATCAAATTAAGGATGCCGTTTTTGGTAACGTTGGAACTATGGTTAGTTTTAGAGTCGGGTCAGAAGATGCAGAATTTTTAGTTAAAGAGTATGGGCCAGTATTTAATCAATATGATTTAGTTAATGTTGGTAGAGGTGGCTTTGTTAAATTATTGGTTGATGGTCAGGCTGTTAGACCATTTTCTCTGCAAACTATTTGGCCTTTAATGGGTCAAAACAGGGAAGGCATGTCTAAGAATATCAGGGAATTAAGTCGTTATAAATATGGTCAAGATAGAGATATTATTTTAAAAGAAATCTCACTAAGAAGTGATTTTTAATAAATAATTATGGACATTATTTTATTTTTAAAGTCTTTATTGCTTGGCGCTATTCAGGGATTTACAGAATTTTTACCAATATCTTCAACAGCACATTTAATCCTGAGCGTAAATTTATTAAATATTGAGTTTAATGATTTTATTAAAAGTTTTATAATTATTATTCAATTAGCTTCAATTTTAGCAGTTGTTTTATTTTATTTTAATAAAATCATAAAAAATATATCTTATATTAAGAAAATAATAATTGCTTTTATTCCAACGGCTATTTTGGGGTTAGTTTTTTACAAATTTGTTAAGAATTTTTTACAAGAAAGTATTGAAATTATTGGTTTAGCCTTGTTTTTAGGTGGTCTAGCCATGTTATTTTTAGAAAAAAAGAATAAGAAAAGGGAAGAGCAACTTTTATTAAACAATAAATCATCAGAGGGAAAAATTGAAAGCATAGAAGATATTAGTTATAAAAATTGTTTTATTATTGGGGTGTTTCAATCACTGGCAATGATACCTGGTGTTTCTAGGTCCGCTGCAACTATTTTAGGCGGACTTTCATTGGGTATTAGTAGGCTAGCTATTGTTGAATTTTCTTTTTTGCTAGCCATACCAACAATGGCGGCGGCCTCATTTTTAGATATTATTAAAAGTGGTTTTAACTTTAGTCATCAAGAATTTATTTTTTTGACCCTTGGCTTTATTAGCTCTTTTATTGTTTCCTGGTTTAGTATTAAGTTTTTATTGAATTTTATAAAGAAAAATAGCTTTGTTATTTTTGCTTGGTATAGAATAATAATCGGATCTTTAATTTTTTTCTTTCTTTATAGTTAATTTTTATTAAAATATACTATATAAAAAAACAGAAGCATTTTTTGCTTCTGTTTTTTATATATACTCAACTAGTTATAAAGATATTTTTATTCCTGGTCCCATAGTAGAGTTTATGCTTAAATTTTTAATATAAACACCCTTAGAAGATCCTGGTTTAGCTTTTTTAATAGCATCAATTAAAGTATTTAAATTTTCTTCTAGCTTATTGTTGTCAAAGCTAATTTTTCCAATAATTGCATGAACATTACCAGTGTCATCATTTTTAAAGCTAATTTTACCCCTTTTTAGCTCTTCTACGGCCTTAACAGGATTATTTGTTACAGTTTCATTTTTTGGTGAAGGCATTAAACCCCTTGTTCCTAAGATTTTTGCTATTTTTGCTAAGCTTTTCATTGTTTCCATATCTGCTATAGCAACTTCAAAATCAGTTTTTTCAGTTCTTTTTATTTCTTCTATTAAATCTTCTCCTCCAACTAAATCAGCCCCAGCCTCTTTAACAGCCTTTTCTTTGTCGGGTGATACAAATGCTGCTACTCTGATTGTTTTTCCTGTTCCATGAGGAAGACTAACTGCAGATCTTACTTGTTGATCTCCTTTTTTATTATCTATTCCTAATCTAAAATGTGCTTCAACTGAAGCCTCAAATTTAACTTTATTAAATTTTTTAGCTAATTCAATAGCTTCGGCAATAGAATAACTCTTTTCTTTATCAAATTCTTTTTCCATATTTTTTTAGTGGTTTTAGCGAAATGAATTTCTCCCACCTAATTAATTATTATTTATTATTAATCTTTTATTTCTACCCCCATTTGTCTAGCTGTTCCAGATAGAATTTTTATAGCCATTTCTATATCATTGGTATTTAGGTCATTCATTTTTTCTTTTGCAGCTTCCGCTAATTGATCTCTAGTAATTGTGCCAACTTTTTGACTCAAAGGTTTACTAGAGCCCTTTGTTATTTTTGCATATTTCTTTATTAGCTCTGATGCTGGAGCTGATTTCATTATGAAGTCAAAAGTTCTATCTTCATACACACTTATTTCAACTGGAACAACTTCTCCCATTTTATCCTTACTAGCATCATTAAATTTTGAGCAAAAATCTTGGATGTTTAAACCATGTTGACCTAATGCTGGTCCAACTGGTGGAGCGGGATTAGCTTGCCCTCCTTTTATTTGTAATTTTATCTTTGTTAAAACTTTTCTTGCCATATTTTTTTTTATAATTTGTAGAAGCAAATCATTTTTAATTGATTTATCAAATTATATTAATTTATATTTTTTTAATTTGTAAAAAATCTAATTCTACTGGTGTTTCTCTGCCAAACATTGATACGTTTACTTTTATCTTTCCTTTAGCTTCATCAATATTCGTTATTTTTCCTTCAAAATTTTTGAAAGGGCCGTCATTTATCTTAACAACTTCACCTATTTCAATATCTATTTTGAATTTTGGCTCTTCTACTCCCATTCTTTTCATTAATGATTGAACTTCTTTATCGCTAATTGGTGTTGGAACTGTTCCTACGCCAATAAATCCTGTTACATTTGGAGTATTTCTTACAATATACCAAGATTCATCTGTTACTATCATCTCCACTAAAACATAACCTGGAAAAATTTTCTCTTCTACAACTTTTCTTTTTCCATTTTTTATTTTTATTTTTTTTTCAATAGGTACCAGGACGTTAAATATTTTATCACTAGCATCAAGAGTTTCTATTCTCATTTTTAAATTATGAGCGACATTCTCTTCATAACCAGAATAAGTATGTAAAACATACCAGCGCCTTCCTTGATTTAAATTTTGTTTAGCCATAAGTATTTTAAAAAATTATAATTTTTTATTTTGTAATTAAATACTCTAATCCAAAATTAAAAATATAGTCTAGAGCACCTAAGAATATAGCTACTGCTAAACTTAAACCTATAACCAAAACAGTGTATCTATAAGTTTCTTTCTTGCTTGGCCAGCTAACTTTTTTTATCTCTGTTACTGACTCCTTAACATAATTAGTTATTTTTCCCATATTATTTAAATTAAAAACAGCCTTTTTTGGCTATGTATATATAATAATAAATTAAGCTTAATATGTCAAGGAATCTAAAAGTGCTTGTTTGATTTTTTATTTTTTTTATTGTATTATTAAAAGGTAATATTTATTCAATTTTTTTAATAATTTTATATGGTCAGTCCTCATTTAATAAAAAAGAAAGAGGGTCGTTTTAGCTTGAATGTTAATGCGAAAAAACTTTTTCAGTTAATTTATATAAAAAAAAATAAATTATCATCACCTTCGGATGATTCTTCAAAAATAATGGTTTCCACAATGGTTTCTCGTTTGTCTTTTTTTTATGAAAAAATTAGAAATGCTGTTGACTATGAGGACGATCATTTACTTAGAAAAAATGCAATTAAGCGTATTTTTAAAAGACAGATAGTTATAGAGGGGATGATAAAAAATTCAAAGAGTCAAGAGATCTCCTTACATTTATTAACAGAATTAATTCAGGCTGGTTACTTGGAGAATAATTCAATTCCAGAAAAAAAGATTTATGAGGTAGCTGATATTCTAGAAAAATATATTAAATTAAAAGAGTTTAGTTTTAAAAAGCAAGGATTTTTTTCTGGTTTTAATAAAAAAAACAAAGATCAAAAAAATAAAAAAAAGAGAAAAAATAACGAAGAAAAGGTATTACTCGATTGGATATTATCAATGGCTGCGGCCGAAATAGAGGAAAATTTAACCAAAGATAATATTCAGCAAGAAATAGTCAGTGATATGTTTGATATTTTAAAAGATAATATCAAGTTGCCAAGAGACCTTCCTTTTGAAAGTGATTTAAATATTCAAATTTATTTAGGAATAGCTAGAAATTTTTTAAATTATGACGAAGACCTTCTCAGTTTTACAGTTTTTAAATATTATAATAAAGATTGGGCGAAAATAAGTGATGCTGGCATTGAAGATCTTTCTGAAAAAATTGAAATATTACACTTAGCCATATCTCAGCAATTAAATCACCCTCTGAAAAAGCAATTAGATAAGATAATTAAATCATATTCTTTATATTATTCAATATTAAAAGAAGTTATTAATGAAAATCCAATTAAGGTTTATGATCAAGCGGTTAATAATTACAAATCTTTTAATAATTTAGTTAAAGAAGCTTGCGAAAAAAGATTTAAAAAAATAAAAAAGAAACTTTGGAATTCTGGTTTTAGAAGTATTATTTATATATTTTTAACTAAATCAATTTTTGTTTTTTTATTAGAAATTCCAGCAATTAGATATTTTGGTGAAGAGCTAAATGTTATCTCCCTAGCAATCAATGTTTCTTTTCCTGCATTCTTATTATTTGTAATGATTTTATTTACCTGGGCCCCAGCACAAGAAAATACTAAGAAAATAATTGAAGGAGTTGAGGAGGTTGTTTTTAGTGAAAAAAGAAGAAAAAGTTCAATTCTTTTAAGAAAACCAGCAAGGAGAAGTTTGGTTATGGATTTTATTTTTAATATCCTTTATTTAAGTGGTTTTTCCATAACAATTTATTTTATTATTGAAGTGCTGGGAATGATTCATTTTAACTGGGTAAATATAGTAATATTTTTATTTTTTCTAACTTTTGTCAGTTTTTTTAGTTTTAGAATTAAGCGCGATATTAAGAAGTTTATTATTATTGAGCCAAGTGAAGGATTTATTTCATTTTTGTTTGATTTTTTTTACACCCCAATAATAGCTATGGGTAAATTTTTATCAGACAATGCTTCCAAGGTTAATGTTTTTGTTTTTGTTTTAGACTTTATAATTGAAGCACCATTTAAGGTGTTTATCGAAATATTTGATGATTGGATTAAATATATGAAGGAAAGAAAAGAGGATTTAGTTAATTAATGATATGAATTTATATATAGTAGCAAGCCCCATAGGTAATCTAGAGGATATAAGCTTGAGAGCTCTTAGAATTTTATCAGAAGTGGATGTTATTTTAAGTGAGGATACTAGAGTTAGTGGAAAACTTCTCAATCATTATAAGATAAAAAAGAGCTTAATATCATTTCACCATCATTCTGGGCCTGGAAAATATAAGCAGGTTTTAGAATTACTTAAAAGTGGTAAATCATTAGCGCTTTTAAGCGATGCCGGAACTCCAAATATATCTGATCCAGGCGGTCAATTAGTTCAATTTATTAGAGAAAATTTAGAAGATGTTAATATTGAACCAATACCTGGAGCATCAGCTATAACGACTGCTTTATCAGTTTCCGGTATAAAGGCTGATAAATTTTCTTTTTTCGGTTTTTTACCTCATAAAAAGGGAAGATCTACAATGATCAAAGAGATTTTAAACTCTAAATTTCCTGTTATTTTTTATGAGTCAAAACATAGGGTTCAAAAGTTATTACAAGAATTAATAGACCTTAATATGCAAAAGAAAATTATGATTTTCAGAGAGCTAACTAAAATGCATCATAGTTTTTATAATGATGATCTAGTTTCTTTGTATAAAAAATTTGAACAAGATAAAAATAATTTAAAAGGAGAGTTTACTATAATTATTTATTAAAAAATTATGCCAATTCTAGATTTAATTTTAATAGTTTTTTTGGGTGGATTTGCTTTATATGGTTTTTATTTGGGTTTTGTTAAGATGGTTTTAAAATTATTAGCATCGATTCTTTCTATCATTTTTGCTATTAACTCTTATTTGACTTTTTATCAAATATTTCCATCTATAGGATTTGGATCTGAAAGCTTGGGTAAGTTTTTATCTTTTATTATTGTTCTAACTTTAATTAACTTTGTTTTAAGTTTTCTTATTTCAATAATCGCTAAGGTGTTAAAAATTATTACCGGACTTCCTTTTATATCCTTTATTAATAGAGTTATGGGATCTTTATTGGGATTTGCCCAAGCTTTATTTATTTTGGGTGTGGTAATTTTTATTATGTCCAGATATGCTATAAGCAACAACCTGTTAAATCATTTAATTATAGGCTCAGATTTGTCCCCAATCTTGCTCAGAAGTGTTAATTGGTTAGAGCCATTATTTCCCAGCGCCCTAAGAATTTTAGAATCTGCTATTAATTAATTTTATGGAGTTGAGAAGAATTTTAGATGAAAATGATGAAAAATTTTTAGTAAAAAGCTTCAAGGAATCAAAGACCATGGTATTACTCAGTGATACTGTTTATGGAATTAGCTCCTCTTTAAGAAGTTTGGCAATTAAAAATATTTATAAAATAAAAAAAAGAGATAAATCTAAGTTGTTTATTATTTTAGTTAGTGATTTATTAATGTTAAAAAAATATTTTTTTGTTTCTAGTCAACAAGATTTTTTTATAAAAAAGAGTTTGTCAGATAAAAATAGCAGAGCTATTAGTTTTATTCTCAAACCAAAAAAAGATCTTTTATTTTTTTTAGATAATAATTATAAGAATGGTGTTGCTGTTAGGTTGCCAAAAAGTAAATTTTTAATTAAAATAATAAAGTTGATAAAGGAGCCAATAATTTCAACTAGTTGTAATATTAGTGGAGAAAAATCTTTAAATAATTTAAAAGATATAAAAAATTTTTTTGAAAAAAGAAACTATAGGCCAGATTTAATTATCTCAACTCCTTACTTAAGGCCCAAGAAAAAAGCCTCAAAACTTGTAGATATTAGGGATATTAACAATGTTAAAAATATAAGAAATTAAAATATGAATATTAAATTTAAAAAAGTATTTGATAAAATTTTAAGAATTTTTGTAATTGCTATTTTGACAGTATTTGTTTTTTTTAGTGGCGCTTATTTAGCCGTGGAAAATGATGTAGTCAAGTCTTTGGCTGAAAAAGAAGTTTTATATCTAGGAAAAATTAAAGGTAAATATAGTAATGTTGATGGTAATTGGGTTCAGAATGTTAATTTTGATTTATATTGGGATGTTTGGGATATGTTAAAAAATGATTATAAGGGCAGTGATCAGTTAATTGATAAAAAAATGTTTTACGGATCATTAAAGGGGCTTGTTTCATCTTTAGGCGATCCTTATACAGAATTTATGGACCCAAAAGAAAACAAAGATTTTCAAGATGATATGTCTGGAACTTTTGAGGGAATAGGAGCTGAAATAGGTATAAGAGATGGAATTTTAACCATAATATCGCCAATAGACGGCACTCCTGCGCATAGAGCTGGTTTAATGGCTGGAGACAAAATTTTAGAAATAGACGGAGAGGATACAAAAAATATGAATATTAATGAGGCTGTTAGTAAAATTAGGGGAAGCAAGGGTAGTGAAGTAGTCCTAAGTGTTTTTAGAATGATTTCTGGTGAGATAGAGGAGTTCAAAATAAACAGAGATACAATTATTATTAAAAGTGTAAAATATCAAGAAGTAGATGAAAATATTTTTCTAATAAAAATTAGTGCTTTTAATAATGACACTGATTATTTATTCTCCGAAGCTGTTACTGAGTTTTTAAAAAAAGATTATAAGGCGTTGATTCTTGATCTAAGAAATAATCCCGGTGGATACCTAGAAACATCAACTTTGCTTTTAGGTGAGTGGATCAATGACCAGGTTGCCGTTATTGAAAAGTTTTCTGATAACAGGAGTTTAGATTATCCAGCTAAAGGTTTGAATAGATTGTCGAATACTAAAACTGTTGTGCTAATCAATAATGGAAGCGCCTCTGCCTCAGAAATTATGGCCGGTGCTTTAAGTGATTACAATAAAGCTACAATAATTGGCGAAAAGAGTTATGGAAAGGGTTCGGTTCAAATGATTAGAAATTTAAAAGATGGCTCATCTATTAAAATTACTGTTGCTGAATGGTTAACCCCAAATGGTAGAAATATAAATAAAGAGGGGATTGTTCCAGATATTGAGGTAGAGTTGAGTTATGATGATTATTTAAATAATATTGATCCACAGTTAAATTCCGCTAAAGAGTTTATTTTAAAATAAAAAAGACTACTTTTAGTAGCCTTTCTATTATTTAGTACGTTAATACGTACATTAATACGCGAGTTCTTTTATCCTTCTGATAATCTCATCTATTTCTGAGTTTTGTAGTGCTTTGCTTATTTTAACCTTTTCCATTCCTTCTATTTGTTTTTTAGTTTTTGAGTCTATTTCATTACTCAAATCCTCTAAATAAGAAAAATGATTTTCAGCTAAAAAATTAATCAAAGCATTTTCATCCTTGAAATTTTCTAAAGTTTTAAAATCTGTATTATACAAAAAGATTTTTTCAACTTGGCGAGTTTTTTCCCCTCTAAATAGTAAGAGCATCTTAACCTCCTTTTTTTTGTGAAACATTATTATATATAATTTAATCATAAATATAATTAATTGTCAATATATGTCAAAAAAGAATCCTAAATTTATTTTTGTAGTTGGTGGTGTTATGTCTGGTGTTGGTAAGGGTATAACTGCTGCATCTATAGGACAGATTTTGTCTCATCAGGGCTATAATGTTAGTGCTATTAAAATTGATCCCTATATTAATGTTGATGCTGGAACAATGAATCCGGTTGAGCACGGGGAGGTTTTTGTAACTGAAGATGGTGATGAAACAGATCAGGATGTTGGCAACTATGAGAGATTTTTAAATAAAAATATTTATAAAGAAAATTACATGACAACTGGTCGTGTTTATCAAACCGTTATTAATAAGGAGAGAAATTTAGAATATGAGGGAAAATGTGTTCAAGTTGTTCCTCATATCCCAAGAGAAATTAGAGAAAGAATATATAAGGCCGTTGAAAAGACAAAAGCTGAAATTATGGTTATTGAAATTGGTGGTACTGTTGGAGAATATGAAAATTTATTATTTTTAGAAGCAGCTAGAGTGATGAAATTAAAAAACCCAGATGATGTTTTATTTGTAATGGTTTCCTACCTACCAATTCCTAGTAAGGTCGGTGAAATGAAAACAAAGCCAACTCAACATGCAGTTAGAACTTTAAATACTGCCGGAATTCAACCCAATTTTATAGTAGCAAGATCAGAAAAAGACATAGATGATATTAGAAGGGGAAAGATCGCTGTTCATTGCAATATATCAAAAGATGATGTTATTGCCGCCCCTGATATTGATTCTATTTATGATGTTCCAATAAATTTTGAAAAAAACAACCTTAGTAGTAAAATATTAAAAAAAATAAAACTAAAATCTAAGAAAAATAAGGAATCTGAAAAGGCTGAAAAAAATTGGCAGAAAATGATTAATAATATAAAAAATACCAAAAAGCAAATTAAAATTGGTATAGTTGGAAAATATTTTACAACTGGAGATTTTTCTTTGGGTGATTCATATATTTCTGTAATAGAGGCTATTAAACATGCCGGAGCTTTTAATAAAGTAAAGCCAATATTAGAATGGATTAATACAGAGGAAATAGAAAAAAATGGCACTAAATGTTTAAAGGGCTTAGATGGAATAATTGTTCCTCAGGGTTGGGGTAATCGTGGCTCGGAAGGTAAAATAAAAACAATTCAATATTGTCGAGAAAAAAAAGTTCCTTATCTTGGCCTATGTTATGGTATGCAAATGGCTGTTATTGAATTTGCTAGAAATGTTTGTAAAATAAAAGATGCTAGTTCTGAAGAGATAAATGTAAATAGTAAAAACAAAGTTATTCATATTATGCCAGAGCAGGCTAACTTGATAAAGGAAAAGGGCTATGGCGGAACAATTAGACTAGGGTCTTGGCCTTGTAAGATGAAGAAGGGGACAAGGCTTATGGATGCTTATAGGAAAATGGGCTATAAAGATATAATAAATGAAAGACATAGACATCGTTATGAATTTAATAATGATTACAGAGACTTATTTGAAAAAAGGGGCTTAATCATTTCTGGCACATCTCCTGACGGTCAAATAGTTGAAGCAATTGAAATAAAAGATCATCCTTTCTTTGTTGGAGTTCAGTTTCACCCAGAGTATATATCCAGGCCTTTAAATCCTCATCCTTTATTTGTTGAATTTATTAACTCTTTGAAATAATAATAATTACTCTCTAAATAAATAAAAAAGGGCATCCTTAGTGGATTGCCCTTATTTTTTTTGTTGAGCCATTAATGGCTAACAAAGGTGATAATGTTATTAACATTATCATCATTTGCTAGGCCGTAGCACAAAAACCAGATTCTCTGACTACCGTTTAACACGGAGATATTGTATTTCAATGTATGGCCGATCTCCGACCTAATAGTGTAGTAAATGTAGCCATCAGAGATTTTTGTAATTGTGTAAGTAGCGTCATTTGCTACATTCTCGTAAATAGTCACTCCTCCAGGTCCTACGTGGGGGATTTCAAATCTTTCCAATCTTAATGGATTAGGATCAATTTGAGATCCGTCTAGGCTCATCCTGAACTGATAGTCAAAAATAGCGATGCCATTTACACTTGTGCCAACTGGCGTTTTTCCAATTTCTTGAACTGGACTTGGCTTACAACCAGTCCATACATATGAATAGTTATTGTCGCCACCACCATTACCAGGGTTTCTAGGTATGTTTGGTGTTGCCATGTCATATTTCTTGCAGGAGCTTAATAGAGCTACAACCGCAATCACCATAAATAAGAATCTTGTTGTTTTCATATCTTGGTTCTCCTTTTTTTATTTTTTTTGGTTAATACTTAAAAAACTTCTTTTTTAAAAAAATCTTTTAAGTATTAACCAAGTCGGAGAATCAAGTATTTTAAAGAGCTTTATATAGCTTAACAGTTTCTTTTATTATATTATCCCAATTATATTCAGATAATATTTTATTATACACCATTTTTAAATTTTTGTCAAGGCCTTCTCTGTTTTCATTATTTAAGAAGCTTGTTATTTTATTCTTTAAATCTTCTACATTTTTATTTTCAAAGCTAAAAGAATCTTCCCCCATAACCTCAAGATTTGCCTCTATATTACTTATAAGTATGGCTAATTGGTATGAAGCAGCTTCTAGTAGTGATATAGAAAGACCTTCTGCCTCAGATGGTTGTACAAATAAAGCAGCATTTGAATATAATTCATTTAAAGTTGATCCACTTTGTCTTCCTGTGAATATTATATTTTCTTTATTATCAGCTAATAATTCTAACTCTTCCTTAAAGTTTCCATCACCAACTATAACTAATTTTTTATTAGTATTTAAATTTTTGAAAACTTCTACTAAATATTCTAATCCTTTATTTTTTACTATTCTTGAAACAGATAAAACATAAGAGTCTTTTTTTAGATTCCATTTTTCTTTTATTAATTTAGCATCTTCTTTTTTAGGTAGGCTAACACCGTTAGGTATATAGTTAACCTTTCTTTGGTATTTATTTTCTACATAATTTTTTAAACTTTTTGAAACAACTATAACCTCATCAGCTAGTAGGCAGCCAACTCTTTCTCCGAATGATAAGTATATTTTGGCTAATTTGCCCCATTTAGTATTGTAGTAGCATTGACTATGAAAAGTAAAAACTATTTTTGTTTTTGGGCGAAATAATTTTACTAACCATATCAATGAAGCTGGTCCTATTGAGTGAAAATGTAATACATCAGCTTTTCTTCTTTTGAATACAAAATCTAAACAAGCTAAAAAAGTATGACTTATAGCATCCAAATGATTAGTATTTATACTTGGAAGTGATATTAGTTTTATTCCTTTGTATGATTTTAGGGTTTTTTCTGTATAATTTCTTCTTGTGTAAGCAAAAACATCATGGCCAAGTTCCACTAATTTAGCAGCTAAATTATCAACGTGTGTTTCCACTCCGCCTCCAACAGCTGGTATTCCTTTTTGTCCTATTATGTATATTTTCATATGTTTAATTTAATAATTATATTATATCATATTTTTTATAATATGTCAATATATTCAATTAAAAAATCAAAAAAAGACCCAAAAAAGGATCTTTTTTAAAATATTTACATTATATCTTTATAACCATTTTTTCTTTCTAAAGAATATTATCATAATTATTGCTAAAAATAGCATTACAGAGCTTATGAGTAAAAAATCACTCAAACCAGATATTGTTTTAAGGGGGTTTGGCTCTATATTCATACCAAGCATGGAGGCAATTAAATTTAGGGGCATTAAAACAACCGAGACAACTGTTAGGGTTTTCATGATGTTATTTATTTTATAACTCATAATTGACTCACTGGTATCATGAAGTGATTCAATTATTTCTTTTTGTATCTCTGAAAACTCCCAAATTCTTTGACTATGTTCTGCTAAATTTTCATAGTAAGTTATTATTTGATTTTGGGGAACTAAACTGCTTTTCATTTCAGTTAGTTTTTTCATTATATTTTTATGATTTTGAATTATTCTTCTGATATTAATAATATTCCTTTTTAGTGTTAGAAGTTGAGAGGTAATTATTTTTTGTTTTTCTGCAAAAATGTTTTGCTCAACTTCATTTATTTCAATATTATTTTTATCTAAAAGTAAGTAAGAGTCTTGAATAAGTTTTTCTAATATTTCATATAGAAGTATTGCCGATGATTCTAAGTTGTATGATTCTAGAAATATAGAATCTTGAACACAATACTCAAAAAAATTATTTAAGGCTTTGGTTTTTCCATCATGAAGAGTTATTAAAAATCCGTGACCAACAAAAAATTCTATCTCTCCGGGGATTATTCTATTATTTTCTAAAACAGGGAAGTGTAATATTACAAAAAGATAATCTTTTCCCTGGTAAATCATTGGTCTTTGGGCTGATATTATTTTTAGTGATGCCTTAAGGTGTTTATCTTCAAAAGCAAAATTTTTTTTTAAAAAATTTATTTCTTTTTTTTCTGGGTTTAAAATATTATACCATTTAACTTTTTTAGCATCTCTAGGGTTGTCAATTATAACTGATTTTATTTTTTTTGATATTTGTTCAAAATTATTTTCCATAAAATTTTTATAAATTTTGTATATTAAAATTTTATCAAATTTTAAGAACTTAGTCCAATTTTTTAAAATTAAAAAGCCCACCTTAAGATGGGCTTTATTCTTTATTTTCCTAAGAAAAAAAAGAATTGCATTTATTTTTATGAAACAGGTACTCTATACAGGCACTTTATAAGTGAAGTCTTAAAGCATTTGATGCTGGATGATAGGTTCCTGATAAGGTAACCATCGGGTCTCTTACAAAATTTGCTCCAATACCTACTCCGTAGTCAAATAGATAATATCCATTTACCGGATTATTGGGCAGTGATACATTAAAATATCCGCCTCCAACATTTGTTGCTAAAAGCTCTGTCCATATTGGATTGGTTTCATCTGTTTTGTATCTGAAAATTATTTCAGGGCTACTAGATGAAAGCATCCAAATATTTAGTGTTCCAGAACTCGGATTAACATGAGTTAGTATTACAGGAATATTTGCACTGTAATCTGCTGAGCCGGGAGATGGTCCACTTAATGCAGGCATAGTCTCATTACCAGGAATAACAATTCCGTTACGAAAATTAGCATGAAAAATATTATTTTGAAGAGGTGGAGCATCTTGGCATTTGTAAGGGTTTAATGGATTAGCGTCAAACCAAACTGGCACAACTCCTTGAACTTTTCCTGCAATAAACTTGTATCCAACCGCTAATGATCCAGATGGAGGAACGGAGATAATTATATCAATAGAGTCTCCATTAATATTGACGCTATTGTATATAGGATCATAACTAGCGCCAGTATTTGATGCTAACTCAGTGATTCTAAATAGCACATCTCCCGGCATTACAAAGGTTGGTTTATTCATGCGAAATCTGTAATGAAAATTATTGCTAGAAAAAGTTGACTCTACAAATCTTACCCAAACCTGGGAATCTGCTGGATTTCCACCAACAATAATTGTAACATTCCAGTTAACCCCAAAGCTACTTATATTTAATACATAAGTTCCAGTATAGTCAAATCTAAAAGAAATTTGATCCATACTAGTCCATGTTTGACCTTGGGGCCCACTGATAGACCAGTTTACCAAGCTTAATGGTTCTGTCCAAAAAAGAACGGTTAACTGAGAGTCGGGAAGGAAAATAACTTGACCATTGTTTACAGCGGCTTTATTTAAATTGCCGTTAGAACCATTATTGCCCACAGACATGAATACTCTGTAGGTATTTTCTTTCGGTGGTTCTTTTATTAAGTCTTTCTTACAGGAAATAAATATCAAGCTTAAGCTTGAAATTACTAAAATTACTAAAATTCTAACTTGTTTTTTCATCTTTTACTGATTTTGTTTATAATTTGTTTCATTTGTTTAAAGAACGAATTTGCAAGTTTAGATTAATATAAAAAAAACTTTTTGTCAATAGTTTTTTTGATAATTATATTTTTTTGATATTTACTAAAGTCTTTATATATTATATAATAACAAAGACTTATTTAATATAAATTAAATTTTGTATGTTTAATATCTTGGGTGTTGATATTGATAACGATTTGAGTAAAATTGAACTAATCAATAAAATTAATAATTTTTTAGATTCAGATAAGGTTAATTATATAGTAACTCCAAATCCGGAGATTATTCTAAGAGCTCAAAAAGATGAGGAGCTCTTTTATATTTTAAATAAGGCCGATTTATCTTTGGCTGATGGTTTTGGTTTAAAAATAGCAGCCTTTTTGTCCGGAAAAAAATTAAACAGGTTTACTGGCGCTGATACAATAATAGATATTTTAAAAATTGCTGAAAATAGAAATAAAAAAGTTTTAATTATTAATAATAAAAGTGGTCTATCATCCTCCTCTGAAATCTCTATAGCTCTTGAAAAAGCTTTTCCTAATTTGCAATTTTTAGTTGAGGATCATGATATTTTTTATAACCTTGATAATCAAAAAAAAGATTTTATTAATCTCAAATTTAAAAGAAATAACTTATTTACCAAAATTTTTAAAAAAATTGAAAAAAATATAAATAAAAAATTAGAGTTTTTAAATACCAGTGTTTTAGATTTTGAAGCGGATATTTTAATTTGTAACTTCGGAGCTCCTTATCAAGAAAAGTTTATTAAACATAATATGGAAAAAATTCCATCACTTAGACTTGCTATAGGGATTGGCGGGGCCTTGGATTTTTTGAGTGGAAAAGTCAAAAGAGCACCTAAATTTATGCGTTTCTTAGGTTTAGAGTGGTTATGGCGCTTGCTTACTCAGCCTTGGAGATATAAAAGAATTTATCAAGCGATTGTTGTTTTTCCTTGTAAATTTTTTTATTGGAAATTTTTATCACCATTGTTTTATAGAAAAAATGTTATCTGTATTTTATATAGAAAAAAAGAAATACCTTATATCGCTTTAGAAAATAAAAATAGAAATCCTTTGGACCACTATCAAATTCTTTTAGTTGAGAGATCTGAGGAAAAAGGTCATTGGCAATTACCACAAGGAGGCTTGGATAATCAAGCAATTAAAATTGCTGGAAGTAGGGAATTGTATGAGGAGTTAGGTATAAGCAATTTTGTTCCTAAGAAGATATTTAAAAATATTTTCAAATATAAAAGTAATAGAAAAGGGCGCTATGGTTTCAAAGGTCAAAAACAAAGCCTACTTCTAGCTGAATTTAAAGGTTCCGATGCTGATATAAAAATAAATTATTGGGATCATTCAGACTGGAAATGGGTTAAGGCCACTGATTTAGTATTCGAGGTTCATTTATTAAGAAAAAAAGGAGCTGAGATTTTTTATAAAAAATTTGAAGAGTATATTTTAGGAAAAAAATAAAATTAATTTATATAAATTATGAATGAAAATATAAGATTAAGATTTGCACCATCTCCAACTGGTTTTTTGCATATTGGTAATTTACGCACAGCATTGTTTGCTTATTTATTATCAAAAAATTTAAATGGTTCTTTTATTTTAAGAATCGAAGATACTGACCAAAAAAGGGAGGTAGATGGAGCTGTTGATAGTCTAATTAGTATTTTAGATTGGATTGGTGTTAAATTTGATGAAGGGCCTCATCTAGGAGGAGAATTTGCTCCATATATTCAAAGTCAAAGATTGGATATTTATCAGAAGTATATACAAGAATTAATTGAAAAAGATGGCGCTTATCATTGTTTTTGTAGCAGTGAAAGACTGGAGGAGATGAGAGATGAGCAACAAAAAAACAAACAAGCTCCGAAATATGATGGAAAATGTAGACATTTAAAAAAAGAAGAGGTCGAGAAAAAAATAAAAGATGGAGAATCTTTTGTCATTAGGCAAAAAATTCCACAAAGTTGTTGTATTGAGGTTTTTGATGAGCTTAGGGGAAAGATTATTTTTAAGTCAGCAGATTTAGATGATCATGTTTTAATAAAGTCAAATGGTATTCCAACTTATCAATTTGCTAATATAGTAGATGATCATCTAATGAAAATTAGTCACGTTACTAGGGGTGATGAATGGTTAGCTAGTTTTCCAAAAAATGCTCTACTTTATAAAGCATTTAATTGGAATATGCCAAAGTTTATTCACTTACCTTTGATTTTAAATAAGGGAGGTGGAAAACTTAGCAAAAGACAGGGTGATGTTTTTGTTGAGGATTATAGGAATAATGGATACTTACCCGAGGCTATTATTAATTTTTGCGCCCTACTTGGTTGGCATCCAAAAGATGATCAAGAAATTTTATCTTTAAAAGAAATTATAGAAAAATTTTCAATAGATTCTATGGGCGTATCTCCAGCCATCTTTGATTTAGAAAAACTAGACTATTTAAATGGTTTTTATATTAGAAAAAAAGAATTGCAAGAGCTAACAAATTCTTGTCTTTTTTATTTAAAAAAGGACTCCCTGATAGATGATAATACTGATATTGGTTATATTTCCAAGGTTGTAAAGATTAGCCAAGAGAGATTAAAAAAAATTTCTGATATATCAATTTTATCATCTTTCTTTTTTAAGGATGATTTAGATTATGATATTAATTTATTACTTTGGAAGGATTTAAAAATAGAAAATATAAAAAATAATCTAGAAGAGTTATATTTATTATTGAAAAAAATTAATGAAAATGATTGGAATAAAGAAGGTTTGGAGAATATTATTTTTTCTTATTTAAAAAATAATAATAAAAAAAATGGTGATTATTTATGGCCAATGAGAGTTTCTTTAAGTGGAGAAAAGAATAGCCCTGGCCCAACAGAGATTGCCGATATTTATGGCAAGGAAAAAACTTTAGATAAAATAAAAAAAGCATTAAATAAAATTAAATGAAAAAAATTAAATCAGCAGAATTTATAAAAGGAATAGTCGGCCCAGATAAAGTGTTACAGGATACAAGAAAAAAAATAGCCTTTATTGGTAGATCCAATGTTGGTAAGTCTAGTATTATAAATTTTATTACTGAGCAAAAAAAATTAGCAAAAATTAGTTCAACACCAGGAAGAACTAGGGAGGTAAATCTTTTTTTAATAAATGAATCTTTTTATTTAATTGATCTACCTGGGTATGGTTACGCTAAACTTCCCGAGACTATGAGAATGGAAATAAGAGAATTAATAAATTGGTTTTTATTTACTACAGATTTTCAATTAGATAAGATTTTTTTAATAATAGATGCAAAAGTTGGTCCAACTAAGGATGACTTAGAGATACTAGAAGCACTAGAGTCATATAAAAAAAATGTGTTTATAATTGTTAATAAAATAGATAAACTCAAAAGTTCGCAAAAGGGTAATCAGGTCAGCAAAATAAAAGAAATGGTAGGAGATCATCCTATTATTCTTTGTTCGGCAAAAAATAATATAGGAATAGATGAGTTATTTAATAAAATTTTAGATTAATTTTAAAAATGAGAAAGAAGAAAATTTTTAAACTAATATTTATTATTGTTACCGCCTATTTATTTGTTTTTTTGGCAATCATGATCTACTCGTTTGTATTTCCTAAAAAAAGTCTAGGTACTACTAATATTAGAATGCCCATACAGAAAAAAATAATGAAATCACTTGGTGATCAAACAATTGATAATAATTATTTTTTTTCTTATATCACAAGGGAATATGAAATAATTGATAAAAAAAATAATATATCCATGGATGACTTATCTTTTGTTATAAAGGATTTAAATCCGGGAGATATTTTTTTTACAAATAGCGGAAAATATTTAAGTAGTTTTTTTATTCCAGGAAAATGGAAACATGCTGCTATTTATCTCGGAAGTAAAAATCAATTATTGGAATTTTTTGGAGAAAAATCTGAGATATATAAATCATTTTCTGTTTATTATTCTAATCCTGATGATATTTTATTACTTGATAGTAGTTCCGAGGGGGTTAAAATTAGGAGAATAACCGATATATCTAATTTATCCTCTACCTCTTATTTAAAATCAATCAGCTTTTTTAGAATTAATAAACAAAAAACGGATATAGAAATATTTTTAAAAAAAGCATATGAGCAAGTTGGCAAAGACTATGATTATGATATTGATACAGAGGATGAGACTTATATATATTGTTCGGAGTTGATTTATCATTCATTAAAATCTATTAACCTTATAATAGAAAAAGAAGGTCCATTTTTAAGCAGGGATTTAATTAGTCCCAATGATGCCCTGTATTACATACTTAAAGAAAGTATCGATAATAATAATTTTATTTTTATTTTATTTTTAGAGAAAAAAAATGGAGAACTTCAGAAGCTCTCCAAACAAGATTTAATAAGTGAGTTTTTTCAAATTAAGCTTTTTTAAATCTAACACTAAATATTGGTTCATATCTATTATTGTATTCATCACTTATTTCCAGGGCCTCTCCTTTTAAAATACTAGTCAATGCTGCTTGATTTAAAATTTCTTTATCAGACTCAATATCGCTTTTAATGGAATAAAGTTTTTCTATCTCTGATTTTAGCTCATCTTTTAATCTTTCTTCTATTTTCTTTTTTTCAATTTTAATTGATTCAAATTTCTCTAAAATTAATTGATATTCCTGAGAGTTATTTTGAACATCTCTGTATATTTGTTTAATTGTTTTTTGTTCTTTTTGTTTTTCTTTTATTTTGTTAAAAATTTCTTGAATATTTTTCATATTTTTTTTAAAAAAAATTATTAAATAATAACATTAATATACACTAAAAAATTTAATAAGTAAAATAGCTAACAGCTTGACTTTTAGCTTTTTTTATTATAAATAGATATGAGGACTTTTTAGTCCTTTCAGATCTTTAACAAATGAAATATTAACCAAAAAAAATAAAAATGGAAAATTTAGTTATTGTTTTAATTGCCTCAGGGCTATCTATCGCAGCCTTTATTTGGGCTAATCGTTGGACTAATATTCAAAAAACGCAGTTATTAGGAGAAGACGCTATGATCAAAATTTCTGATTACATCAAAGAGGGGACTATAAGTTTTCTTAAGCGACAGTACTCAACAGCGGCAAAGATTATGCTTTTTTTCTTTATTGTGTTAATTGTATTGGCTTATAACGGTTTTGTGAGTTGGTATACTCCATTTGCTGTTATATCTGGTGCTTTCTTCTCGGCCTTGTCTGCCTATTTTGGTATGATAGCAGCCACAAAAGCTAATGTTATATGTGCGTCTCACACAATTTCTGGGATTAGAAAGGCTTTTAAGGCTGGTATAATAGGAGCATCAGTTATGGGCTTTGCTGTTTGCGGATTTGGTTTATTTGATTTAGGTCTTTGGTATGCTTTGATTTATTTTACCAACCAAACCTTATCAGAAGCAGAAATGATGCATATTATTACGGCAACTGTTATAACATTTTCCTTTGGTGCTAGTTTTATGGCTTTCATGGCTAGAGTTGCTGGCGGTATTTACACAAAATCAGCTGATTGCGCTGCTGATATAGTTGGAAAAGGAGAGCTAGAAATGGATGAAGATGATCCTAGAAATCCTGCAGTCATAGCCGATAATGTTGGTGATAATGCTTCTGATGTAGCTGGTATGGGCCAAGATTTAAATGAATCTTATGTTGGTGGAAATGCAGCTGCTATGGAAGCTGGTTTTCAATCTTTCACATCTTTTTCTGTTTATTTTGGCGTAGCTATTTCAGTATCTTTATTGGTTATGGTACCTCTATCTATTTCAGCTATTGGTATAGTAGCTTCTATAATTGGTCTTTTATCTATTAGAGCAAAAAGCTCCGATTTGAAAGATCTTTTAAATGCCGTTAGAAAGGGAGTTTATGTAAGCTCTTTAATAATAGCAATTGGATCTGCTTTAGTTATTTATTATTCTTTTGGTAATTTTAATTATTTTTATGCTGTTATAATTGGTTTAATAACAGGAAATTTAATATCATTTATCTCAGAATATTTTACTAGCGCAACATTTAAGCCAGTAAGGGAATTAGCTAAAAAGGCCTCAGGTGGTCATTCTAGTGTCATTATTGAAGGTATAGCAATAGGGAAGGAAAGTGCTTTATTTACTTGCCTTGCACTTGTTATTGGAATGCTTTCTGCTTACTATGTTTCTGGTCATGGAAATTATGATTTAGGTATTTATGGAGTAAGTTTAGCTGCCGTGGCAATGTTATCAACTCTACCTATAACTTTAACTATTGATGCTTTTGGGCCAATAGCTGATAATGCTCAGGGTCTATTAGAAATGAGTGGAGTTAAGGGCGAAAGATTAAAGATAGCAAACAGTTTAGATTCTCTTGGAAATACTACAGCAGCAACCGGTAAGGGTTATGCCATTGGAAGTGCGGCTTTTGCAGCAATAGCTTTAATTAATGCATTGTGGAATACTATATCCGCATCTATGTTAAAAATTAATCTCTCTGCTGATATTATTAATTTAAAAATTACTAATATTTGGGTTTTAGCAGGATTAATGTTAGGGGTATCCGTTCCATTTTTATTTTCAGCAAAGCTTTTAAGAGCTGTTGGTAATACTACGCTTGTAATGATAGAGGAAATTAAGAGACAAGTTAGAGAATTGGGTATTATGGAAAATAAAAACCCGCCTGATTATCAGAAATGTATTGATATTAGTGTCTCTGCTGCTCAAAAATATTCCTTAATACCAGCACTGCTCGTTATTATTATTCCTTTAACTGTTTTTATTTTTGGCGGTCCAGAAATGATAATACCATTTTTAATTGGATCACTATCATCGGGTTTATCCTTGGCAGTTTTTATGTCAAATGCTGGTGGTGCTTGGGATAATGCAAAAAAGTTAATTGAATCTGGTTTTGGTGGTGGAAAAAACTCTAGCAGTCATAAGGCTGCAATAACTGGAGATATGGTAGGCGATCCATTTAAGGACACAGCCGGACCATCATTAAATATTTTGATAAAATTAATGGTAACACTATCAATTTTAATTTCTCAATTTGCAGTTTATTTACACTATATAATTTTAAAATGAGAAAAATCAATAATTATTTAAGAAAATTACAAGAAAAATTTTTTAATTATGGAACTATTAATACATCACCAAGATGGATAATAGTAAAAAGAAAAAAAATTAGACAAGAAAAAATTAAATTCAAAAAGACTAATGTATTTAGAAATTTTGATCATAGAAGAATGTAGAATCTTCAAAGAGGACCAAAGGTCCTCTTTTTATTTGACTAATTAAAAATAAAGTTGTATTATTTTTATATTAGTAGATATAGAGTTTTCTTTATATCAATTACGCTTTTTGCGTAATTTTTTATTTTTTAAAATAAATTAACATAAAAAAATATGGAAATAAGAAATATTGCCATTATAGCTCACGTTGATCATGGCAAAACAACTTTAACAGATTCTTTAATGCGTCAAACTGGGATGTCTTCTTCGGAAACCAGTATGGACAGCAATGATCTAGAAAAAGAAAGAGGTATAACTATTTATTCAAAAAATACATCAATTTTTTATAAAGACACAAAAATAAATATTGTTGATACACCTGGTCATGCTGATTTTAGCTCAGAAGTAGAGAGAATTTTAAGATCAATTGATTGTGTTTTATTATTAGTTGATGCACAAGAAGGGCCAATGCCTCAAACTAAATTTGTTTTAAAAAAATCTTTAGAATTAGGTCTTAATCCTATCGTTGTTATAAATAAAATTGATAAACCAGCAGCTAGACCAGAGGAGGTTCAGGAAATGGTTTACGAATTATTTTTAGACTTAGGAGCCAGTGATCAGCAATTAGAATTTCCAGTTGTTTTTGCTGCCTCAAAACAGGGTTTTGCTAAATTAAAATTAGAAGATGATTCTGATAATTTGAATCCTTTGCTTGATTTAATTTTGGAAAAAGTTAAACCAGCTTCCAACTCAGAATTGGAAAAAGAAATTTTAACAGTACAGCCATTTAATTTGGCCTATGATAATTTTTTGGGTCGTTTAGCTATTTGCAGAATATATGGAGGAATAATAAAATCAGGACAGGAAGTATTTGTAAAAACTTTAGAAAACGAAACTAGATCTAGGAGAGTAACAAAACTTTTTACATTTAGTGGATTAGAGAGAAAAGAAGTTAATGAGGCCAGGGCTGGTGATATTATTATGATAGCTGGTTTACCAAATATCTATATCGGTGAAACAATTTGTGAAAAAGCGGATCAAGATGCTTTACCAGCAATTAAAATTGACGAACCTACTATATCTCTTGATTTTTTAATTAATAATTCTCCTTTTGCTGGACGTGAAGGAAAATTTGTTACTAATAGACAGTTAAAAGAAAGACTGGAAAAGGAATTAGAGATCAATGTTGGCTTAAGAATTGATTTTTCAGATTTGAGTTTCTATAAAGTTTACGGAAGAGGCGAATTACATATTGCAATTTTATTGGAAAACCTAAGAAGAGAAGGTTATGAATTACAAGTCTCTCAACCTCAAGTAATTATAAAAAATATTGATGGGGTTGATTATGAGCCTTTTGAAGAGATCACAATTGATGTACCAGAGGAAATGTCCGGAGTGGTAATTGAAAAATTATCAAAAAGGAAGGGTCAGATAACTAATATAAAAAATCAAAATGGCCAATCTAGATTAATATTTGAAATTCCTACCAGAGGAATATTAGGTTATAGAAATGAATTTGTTGTTGATACTAAGGGAGAGGGAATTTTATGTTCACATTTTCTTGATTTTAAACCTCATGTTGGAAAAATAGAAAAAAATGAACTAGGATCTATGATTTCCATGATAGCTGGAAAAGCTTTGGCTTATTCTCTTTGGAATTTACAAGAAAGAGGGTCTTTATATATTGTTCCGAATGTCGATGTTTATGAGGGAATGGTTATTGGTAGTGTTTCTAAGGGCAATGATTTAAATGTTAATCCTATTAAAGGAAAGCAACTAACTAATGTTAGAGCCTCTGGATCAGATGATGCAATCAAGTTGACTCCACCAGTGGAGCTGAGCTTGGAAATTGGTCTAAGTATAATAAACGAAGATGAATACTTGGAAGTAACACCAAAAAATATTAGACTAAGAAAAAAATGCTTAACAGAAGTAGAGAGAAATAGATCAAAAAAAACAAAATAAATCTAAATGAAATCCTTGTGGACAAAAATAGATAAAATTTTTATATCTAATAATGGTGTTTTTTTTACAAAAAAAAAGATAATAAAAAAAAATAAAAAAAATAACTTTTTTTATTTAAAATACAAGGAAGCAGCTCGTCGTTTAATTAGTAAGAAGGTGGAGGAATTTAATTTATTTTATAATTATAAAATAAACAAAATTAGTATCAGGGATCAAAAAACTCGCTGGGCTAGTTGCTCTAGGAGTGCAAATTTAAATTTTAATTATAAGATAATTTTTCTTCCCGAAGATTTAATTAATTATATAGTTGTTCATGAGATATGTCATTTAGGTGAGTTCAATCATTCTAAAAATTTTTGGAAACTTTTAGAAAAAAAAATTCCTAATTATCTAGTAGTCAGGAAAAAATTAAAATATATTAGAATTAATTTTTAAAAATTAATTTTTTTTATTTTATAGACAATATTTTTATTATTTATATTTAGAGAGAATTTTTCTCCACTTGATCTTCCTAGTAAAGCACTACCTAGTGGGGAGCTGTAAGAAATGAAACCTTTGCTAGGATTACTTTCTAGTGAACCAAGAATTTGAAAATTTCTAACACTTCCATTTATCTCTAGTTCAATAGTACTACCAATTTCTATTTTTTTACTATATTTATTATTTTCTATTATCTCTGCCCTAGACAAGAGATTCTCAATACTCAATATTTTACTATTAGTTCTTCTTAGTCTATATTTAGATTCTTGGTAACCAGCATTTTCAGAGTAATCTCCTCCGGTTGATAATTCTTTTACCTCTTCTATTTGAATTGGTAAAACTTCTTTTTTTAGTTTATTTAAATTGCTTTGAAGTTGTTTATATTTCTCTATGGTTATCTTTGGTTCTATTTTTTCTCTTGGTATTTTATCGTTTTTTCTAGTTGGAACTCTCATCTTTTTTTATATAAATATTAGTATTAGAAAATGCTGTATCTATTTTATTTTCTTTTAATGTATTATATATCAAAGCTGTGGCTTCTATTTTTTTATCAAATACTTGAGCATAATCATCTACCCAAAATCTTAACTCCCAATTTAAATTATTCAACAACATTTCAGTCATAATTATTTCAATTTCATGATCCTTGCTTATATCTTTTATATTCTCTTTAATTTTTTTATATATATAATTTTTTACCTCCTCTATATCAATTCCATAAGCAGTATTAAAATTAATCACCACCCTAGATTTACTACTTGGCTGATTGAAGTTGCCTATATTCATTTCTGATAGTTTTCCATTTGCTATTGTTAATAGATCATTATTAAAAGTTATTATTTTTGTGCTTCTGATACTAATAGAATCAACAATTCCTAGAGCTTTTCCATCTAAGGCTATTCTATCTCCAACTCTTATAGTTTTATCTAGTATTAAAGATATTCCTCCAAAAATATTTTTTAAAGTATCCTGCATTGCAAAACCAATCACTAAACCAAAAACACCAACACCAGCTAATAACGGCACTATATTAAAACCCCAAATATATAAAATCCATATAAAAGCAGTTATTACGAGGGCCACCGTGATAGCCTTTTTAAATAATGGACCCAGAGAATCTATTGTTTTACTTTTATATTTATTTTTAAAATTATTAGACCAAATTTTAAAGATAATATTATTTGCAAGTCTAGCAAAATAAAGAATAAAAAGAACTAGAATTGATTTAATTAATGTTCCTAGATAATTCAAGTCATTTATTTTATCTATCTGATCTTTTGTTATTTCTTTTAGCACTGAGATTAAATTTTCCATATGTTTTTTAAAAAATTATATATTTATGTCTAAGTCTTCTTTTTCAATTTCTTTCTCTATTGTTTTTTTCTCTTTTTTAAAATTAATAAAAATAAAAACCAATAAAGATCCGAGTAGTATTCCAATAATATTCATTAATATAAAAATTATTATTTTTTTAGATAAAGCAAAATCTAGTGAAAATAAGGTTAATCCCAGTAAAGATATAGGGGGCATTATTGTTACTGCGATAGCAACTCCGGATAAGTAATCTTTTGAATTTTTTCTAGTCCAAGCATAACTCGCTATAATACCAGAAATTACTGCAATTAAAAAATTAATTGAAGATAAGTTTACCCTACTTATCATTTCAATTTTATTAATATCCACTACAAATAAAACCCCCAATAAAAATGATGCTAAAATAGCTATTATAATAGCCGGAATTAAAACTAAAAAAGATCTAATCATCATTTTAAAATTAAAAACCACTAATGCGATTGATATGGCTAGTATTGGTGATAAAAGGGGAGCAACAATCATTCCGGCTATGACCAATACTAGGTTATTGGAAATTAAACCTAATGTCGTTATTAGAGATGAAAATAAAACCATTAAATAAAAATCAGTTTTAGGTGCGCTTGATTCAATAAGATTAAATATAAAATCTTTATTTCCATTACAACTTCTTTTAAATTTTATTAATTTTCTTAATTTAAACATTTTTGTTGATATTTATTATTAATCATACTAATAGTTTAATCAATTTAATCAATTTAATCAAATAAAAAAACAGAATTTTTATTCTGTCCTTTTATTTGTGACTATTTTTTGTTTAAGCCATTTGCAGGCTTTGGCTAATAAATTTTTTAATTCTAATTCTATTTCTTGGGTTTTCCTCTTTGCAGAACCATAAATACCAGCCCTTCTTTTTTTTACCAGAAACCCTTTCTTTTAGGTTCTCTGTCTCTCCAATATCAGCTATCTTGTTTTTACGATCAGCTATAATATAAATACCAGCCTCATTTTTAAAATTAGCACCAAGTGGAAATTGACCTTTAAATGGAATTCCCTTAAAAATAACTTCTTTGTTCATAGTTTTGTTTAAATATCTTAGTTTTGTAAAAATTAAGATATTTTTAAATTAAATTATAAAAGATTATATTTTTATTTTAGCAAAAGAAGAAAATCTTGTCAAGAAGTAAAACTTGTCAATAATAATAAAAAGAATTGACGAAAAACCTTGACAAAGTAAAATATTTAAACTATAATTATTATATAAATTAATAAAATAAAAGTATGCATGATATTCAAAAAAAAATAATAAAATTGACAAGTGAAAAGGACTTATCCACAATGACGCTTCGGGATATAGGAGAGGGTGTTGGATTGGGCAGGGAAAAGCCTCAGATAACCAAACATCATCTTCAGCAGTTAGTAAAAAGAGGATTTTTAAAAAATAAGGATGGAAAATATTCAAAAATTAATATTAAAAATGAGGATAAAAAAAGTAATCTATTGTCTTTGCCGATTTATGGACTAGCAAATTGTGGCGAGGCTATATCGATAGCTGATGATAGTATTCAGGGGTATTTAAAAGTATCACCAAAAATAACAAAAAATAAGAAAAATATTTTTGTTGTTAAAGCAAAGGGCAACTCTATGAATAAAGCTTTTATTGCCAATGAAAACATTGAAGATGGTGATTATGTTTTAATAGATGCTGATAATAAAAATCCAGAAAACAATGATATTATTCTCTCTATTATTGATGGAGCTGCTAATATTAAAAAATTTAAAAAAGATAATAAGAGGTCTATGATTAGCCTACTCTCAGAATCAAGCTCTAGTTATGAGCCAATTTACATACATCAAGATGATCAAGATTATTATTCCGTAGCTGGAAAAGTTTTTGCAGTCCTGAAGAGTTAAAACATTTTAAATATTGCTTTTTATTAGGATATTATATATTATTATATAGTATCCTTTTTAAAATTAAATTAAAAAAATATGATTTTTGAGTGGTTACCAATTTATTCTGTTAATGTCAGTGAGATAGATGAGCAACATAAAAAAATGTTCGATATATTGAATAAGGTTTTTAGTGAGAAATTAGATGGAGATGTTTTTTTAAGTAATATTATGAAAGAACTGGATGATTATTCTTTGTATCACTTTGAAACAGAGGAGAAATATTTTAGTCAATTTAATTATCCCAAAGAAGAGGAGCATAAAAGATTGCATCAAGAATATGTTGAATCTATTAATAATTTTAAAAAAAATAATGTAAAAGAGTCAGAATTGAAGGATTTTTTAAAGAATTGGTGGTTTGATCACGTTCAGGGAGCTGATCAGGAGTATTCAATATTTTTTAATAAAAATGGTTTATTTTAATTAATTATTTTAAATAATATGCTTAGAACACATACTTGTGGGGAGTTATCTTTAGAAAATTTAAATCAAGAGGTTTTGATTTCTGGCTGGGTTAATAGTTATAGAAACTTAGGTAGTCTTATTTTTATTGATTTAAGGGATAGGTATGGTCTAACACAATTAAGATTTGATTCTAATGATGGTGATTATAAAATTTTTGAAATTTTAAAGGATGTTAAAAATGAGTGGGTTTTACAAGTTGAAGCTTTAGTTTTAGCCAGACCAGATAATATGAAAAACTCAAATATTAAAACCGGTGAGATAGAGTTGGAAATAAAAAATGTTAAAGTTTTAAACAAGTCAAAAGCTTTACCATTTGAGTTAAATGAAGATAAGGCTGGAGAGGCAAATGAATCACTCAGATTACAATATAGATATCTTGATCTTAGAAGAGAAAAGGTTCAGAAAATGCTAAAAACAAGAGATCAAATTATTACTTATTGTAGAGAGTATTTTCATAAATTTGATTTTATTGAAGTTCAAACTCCAATTATTGCAAATTCTTCACCAGAAGGTGCTAGAGATTTTTTAATACCATCAAGAATTCACCCAGGTAAGTTTTATGCCTTACCACAAGCCCCACAACAATTCAAACAGTTGTTGATGGTTGGTGGCTTAGATAGGTATTTTCAAATAGCTCCATGTTTTAGAGATGAGGATCCTAGAATGGATAGGCATTATGGAGAGTTTTATCAGTTGGATATGGAGATGAGCTTTGTTGAGCAAGATGATATTTTTAAAGTAATGGAGCCATTATTTATAGATATAATTAATAAATTTAGTGATAAAAAGATAATAAACTTAAGAGAAGATAACAGGTTTGTTCAAATTTCTTGGACAGATGCTATGAATAGGTATGGCTCAGATAAACCAGATTTAAGGTTTTCAATGGAAATAAGTGATATAGTTGATTTAGTTGAAAATAAGGGTTTTTCTATTTTTGATGAGCAGTTAAAGCAAAAGAATTCTAGTATTAAAGCTTTATCAGTTAAAAATGGAGCCAATCTTAGCAGAAAGGAGATAGATAATATAATCGAAGAGGCGAAAAGAAGGGGTTTAAAGGGTTTATCTTATATAACTATAAAAGATAATGAAATTAATAGCTCTCTGTCTAAATTTTTTGAACAGGATGTTTTGAGATCTATACAAGAGAGATGTTTAGCTGAAAATGGTGATATTATTTTTATAGCTGCTGATAAATGGGATTTAGTTTGTAAGTTTTTGGGTTATCTGAGATCTTCTATGGCTGAAAGATTTGAATTAAAAGATAATAGCTTAGCTGCTTTTGCCTGGATAGTTGATTTTCCAATGTATGAATATTCTGAGATAGAGGAGGGTAGAATTGACTTTGCTCATAATCCTTTCTCTATGCCTCAGGGCGGTATGGATGCTTTGTCTAATAAAAATCCCTTAGAAATATTGGCATATCAATATGATCTTGTTTTTAATGGTTTTGAGGCATCTTCTGGAGCTATTAGAAATCATGATCCGGAAATAATGTATAAAGCTTTTGAAATAGCTGGATATACAAAAAATGAGGTTGATTCTAAATTTTCTGCAATGATTAATGCTTTTTCTTTTGGAGCACCTCCGCACGGCGGTAATGCTCCTGGTATAGATAGAATTATAATGGCCTTATTTAATTATAATTCTATTAGAGATGTTTATGCTTTTCCAAAGGATAGTCAGGGTAAAGATTTAATGACGAATTCTCCTTGTGAAATTGAAAAAAAACAATTAGATGATTTAAGTATTTCTATAAAAAATAAAAGTTAAAAAAATGAGCTTTTTAAGCAAAATATTAGAAGTTAAATTTAGATCAAGATTTAAAGAGATTAATTTTTTTAAAAAAAATCCTCAATTAGCTCAGGAAAAGGTTTTTTTTGAACTAATTTCAAAAGCTCAAAAAACCAAATGGGGCTTGAAATATGGTTACAAAGAAATATCTTCAAAAAAATTTAGAGAAGCTTATAGTACTTTCAAGGAAAGACTTCCTATTTCTAATTACGAACAATTATTTGAATATATCGAGGTATTTTGTAGTGGTGAAAAAAATGTTTTATGGCCAGAAAAAATTAAATGGGCAGCAAAGTCATCAGGAACTACAAACAGTAAAAGTAAAATAATACCAATAACAAGTGATTCTTTAAAAAAATGTCATTACAAGGGCGGGCAAGATGTTTTTTCTTTTTACTTAAAGCAAAATCCAAAATCTAAACTATTTTCAGGGAAAACACTAAGTATTGGTGGCTCTCTCTCTTTAGATAAGGGTAATTTTAATATTAAAATAGGTGACTTATCAGCTATTTTAATGATAAATTTACCAATATGGGCTAGAATTTTTAGATCACCAAAATTAAAAATAGCCATGTTAAATGAATGGGATGAAAAACTTGAATTAATAGCCAAATCAGCAATACAGCAAAATATTGTAGCATTGGCCGGAGTTCCTTCTTGGACATTATTAGTGTTAAATAAAGTTTTAGAGATAAGTAAAAAAAATAATATTTTAGAGGTTTGGCCAAATTTAGAACTTTTTGTTCATGGTGGAATTAGCTTTCTTCCTTATAAGAGTCAATTTAAATCAATAATACCTAGTGATAAAATGAACTATCTAGAGACATATAATGCTTCTGAGGGATTTTTCGCTATAAATGATGATTTGAGTAGAGATGATATGTTATTAATTCTTGATTGCGGTATTTTTTATGAATTTGTAGAATTAGATGAGCTTTTAAAGGATAAGCCTAGGGTTTTAGGTGTAGATGATTTGGAGCTAGGCAAGACCTATGCTGTAATAATTTCCACTAATGGTGGTTTATGGAGATATTTAATTGGTGATACTGTTAAAATAAGCTCCTTGAAACCAATAAGAATCAAGGTTGCTGGAAGAACTAAACATTTTATTAATGTTTTTGGAGAAGAGTTAATGATTTCAAACACAGATGAAGCAATAGCTATTGCTTCTGAAAAAAATTTAGCTATAGTCTCTGATTATAGCCTTGCTCCAATTTTTATGAATAATCAAAAATCTGGAGCTCATCAATGGATTATTGAATTTAGTCAAAAACCCAAAGATATTGAAAAATTTACCAAGGATCTAGACGACTCTCTAAAATCGTTAAATTCTGACTATGAAGCTAAGAGACATTCCGACATGATTTTATCTTTACCTCAGATAAATATAGCTAGAAAAAATCTTTTTTATGATTGGTTGAAGAATAAAAATAAATTAGGTGGTCAGAATAAGGTTCCCAGACTATCTAATAGTAGAGAATATCTGGAAGAATTATTAACTTTAAATAAAAATGAAAAAAATTAAAAATTTTTTTATAGTTTTACTATTAATAGATATTTCATTAGTTTTAGCACATATTTTTTGGGGTGATATTTTTTATATTTTAAATCTTGATAATGAAAGAACGATTCCTTCTTATTATAGTGGCTTAAAATTAGTTTTTATTTCTTGTTTTTCTTTTTTAATTTTTTTAATTTTAAAAAATAATACAAAAAATAAAATAGACTATTATTTGTATCTAATTATTTCTTTATTTTTCATTTCATTATCATTTGATGAGATTTCAGAATTGCATGAAAACTTAGGGGAGTATTTATTGGTTAAAAATAATAATTTCAACATATTTCAGCAGGATAGTTTTATGTGGTTGATATATTTAAGCCCAATAATATTAGGAGTTTTTTCTTTGTTAATTTATTTTTTAATAAGGCAAAAAAACAAAAAATCCTTTATATTTATCTTACTCGGAATTATTTCTTTTATTTTGGTTATATCATTTGAATTTTTGGGTGGTATGATTATTTATTCCAATAAAGGTTTTTATAATATTATGATTATTCTCGAAGAGGCTTCTGAAAAAATAGGGGCTAGTTTGTTTTTTATTGCTTTTTTGATTAATATTAAAAATGAATTTGGTAAATATTATAAAAAGATAATTTAAAAATATGAAAAATCCACAAGAATCATTCAATTTTAATGAAAATAATAACCCAGAAAACTCAGGATTTGATCCAGAGAAGGACTTCTTAAAATTAAAAAATATTAACAAAGATGATGCTTCTGAGAAAATAAAGGAGTTTAAGGATAATTTGAGAAAATATAAAGAGGTTATAGCGAGTATGGGCACTGAGGTTTTTAAATATTTAGAGGAGGTCAAAGAGATAGACTATAAACATTTGGAAGACATTCCTAAAAGAAATATTGTTAATTTTAAAATTTCTGAGGGGTCTGATTTTATTAAGTCTTATCGAGAATTTATTAAAAATATTAAAAAAAGAGAGGATGCTCTTACTTCTCTTGTTTCTGATTGTTTAGATAATCAAGGCAATATGGACGCTAATAAAATTTTTGAAAAATTATTCTACAAAGAGGCAAGGGGTAATATTAAGATTGAAAAAAGTCCAATCAATATTTATATTAGAATGGAGGATGGAGATGACTTTGTTTATGTTTGTAGTGGTGCCTATAAAAAGAAAAGAGAGGTAAATGAAGATGATATAGAGGATAGTGCTTCTTGTGGCGGCATGTGTCTTCTTGATTATCCTCAAAAAAAGTTAAGAGGGGCTATATTAATTGAAAATCCAGCTTTCTTTAATGATGATGATCTTAGTTTTAAGACTAGATCTCACGAAAATCAACATTCTTTAAATAGCTTAATAGATAATATAAGTGGTGTTGATCATATTTTTGGTTATAGAAAATTTGATGAACTGAAAAAGATTTATGAAAGAAACAATACAAAAGAAGAGTCTTTGGAGTCCGAAGTTAAAAGCAATGAAGGTGCTGGAATTCCTTCTGAATTGTTAGAGGATTTTTCTATTTTAATAGTGGAAAATCCAGCAATAGAGGAGAAAATAAGAGGGGAAATAACCGCCTATTTAAAAGATGGTAGTAGCTCCTTTGAGTTAAGTAAAAGATTGCTAGAAAAATATAGTATTTATAATTATGGATTGTTTTATGATATTGCACCAGGAGAAGATGAATCAGGTGATTTTACTTATAAATATATGAAATTAGTTGAAAACGGAATAATTGCCTTTGCTAAGTTATTAGATGATAAATATTCTTATGAAGCTGTTCATTCTATTTTATATCTAGAGCCTTTATCAAAATGGTTAAAGGTGTTAGAAAGATTTACTGGTAAAAAATTAAGCAAGGATGAATATCTTAACTTAGAGAAAAAATATATAGACCCTGAAATAATTAAAGATATTGAGGAGGCAAAAAAGTATGCTGATTTATCTTAGTTTTACTAAAATTAAAAAATTTGCTAATATATAAATAGTTCATTCTTAGACTAAAGGTTGAAAAAAAATTATAAATCTTATTTAATTTTTAAAATATGAAAAATTTAACAAGTTTTGATTGGATTGCTTTAGTATTAGTGATAGTCGGAGGTCTAAATTGGGCCTTGGTAGGATTATTCGGTTTTGATTTAGTTGCTTTCATCTTTGGTGATATGTCAGTTTTATCTAGAATTGTTTATACACTAGTAGGAATTTCAGCAATCTACATCCTAGCAATATCTTTTAATTTAGCAAAAAAATAAAAGAATATTCTAAAACCCCTTTATTTATTATTAATAAAGGGGTTTTATTTTTCATTAAAATAAAGTATAATAACAAGGAAATTAAAGTAATAAATATTATAAATATGATAAATGAGAAAAAATGGATAAAAGAATGGAAAGATTCAAATCTTTATAAAACCCCAGAAATAAATGATGGAGATAATAAATTTTATTGCTTGGATATGTTTCCTTATCCATCTGGATCAGGGCTTCATGTCGGCCATGTTGAGGGTTATACAGCATCGGACATATTAAGTAGATACAAAAGAATGAATGGTTTTAAAGTAATTCATCCTATGGGCTGGGATTCTTTTGGTTTACCTGCGGAAAATTATGCTATAAAAACCGGTATTCACCCAGAAAAAACAACTAATAATGCGATAATAAATTTTATAAAACAAATAAACTCTATTGGTCTTTCTTATGATTGGGACCTAGAAATACAAACAAGTAAAAGTGAGTATTATAAATGGACTCAATGGTTTTTTCTTTTGCTATATAAAAATAATTTAGCTTATAAAAAAAAGGCAAAAGTTAATTGGTGTGAAAATTGTGCTACTGTTCTAGCTAACGAACAGGCTAATGGTGGTTCTTGTGAGAGATGTGGTAATTTGGTTATTCAAAAATATTTAGAACAGTGGTTTTTCAAAATTACTGATTTTATAGAAGATCAAGAATTTGAAGGTAGGAAAATCAAAGGACTTTTAAGTGGCCTAGATGATATAAACTGGCCAGAATCAACTAAATTAGCCCAGAAAAATTGGATAGGGAAAAGTATTGGGGCTAAAATTAGATTTAAAATAAAAAATAGCGAGGAAAGTATTGAGGTTTTTACAACTAGACCGGAAACTTTATTTGCTTGCACTTATCTAGCTGTTAATCCCGAACATCAAATAATTGATAAATTTTCTAGTGAAATAAAAAATTTATCAGAAATAAAAAAATATACAGATAGTGTTAGGGATAAAACAGAAATAGAAAGAACTAGTTTAAACAAGAATAAAACAGGTATTGAAATTGAAGGACTAAATGTTATTAATCCAGTTAATGGAAAAGAATTAAAAATTTTTATAGCTGATTATGTTTTATCAACTTATGGATCTGGAGCAGTTATGGCAGTTCCGGCTCATGATGAAAGAGATTATGAATTTGCTAAAAAATATAATCTAGAAATAACAGAAGTTGTCAAAGGTGGGGATATAAATATTGAAGCTTATACTGGTGATGGCATCATGATTAATTCCGATTTTTTAAATAATTTAAATACAGAAGATGCTAAAACAAAAATTATCAAATATTTAGAGGATAATTTAATTGGAGAAAAATCAGTAAATTATAAATTAAGAGATTGGTTGATATCTAGACAGAGATATTGGGGGGCTCCAATTCCTATAATTTATTGTCCAAAATGTGGAGAGATTCCAGTTCCAGAAAAAGATTTGCCAGTTATATTAGCTGATGATGTTAGCTTTGAGGCTACTGGCGAATCACCTTTAAAAAAATCAACTAAATTTCATGATATTAAGTGCCCAAAATGTGGTGAAAATGCTAGAAGGGAAAGTGATACAATGGATACTTTTGTTTGTTCTTCTTGGTATTTTTTTAGATACCTAGATTCTAAAAATGATAAAGAGTTTGCCAATAGTGATAAGATAAACAAACTAATGCCAGTTGATGTTTATATTGGTGGAGCAGAGCATTCTGTTATGCATTTACTTTATTCTCGCTTTTTCACAAAGATTTTACAAAAATATAATTTCATAAACATTAATGAACCTTTTAAAAATTTACGTCATCAGGGGATTATCCTAGCAGAGGATAATAATAAAATGAGCAAGTCAAAGGGTAACGTTACTAGCCCCGAAGATATTATTGATGAATATGGCGCAGACTCTTTGAGACTCTATGAAATGTTTATGGGTGCTTTTGAGGACTCCAAGCCATGGAATACAAAAAATATAAGTGGCGTTAAAAGATTTTTAGAAAAAATAGAATTAATATCCGAAAAAATTAGCTCAGAAGATTTAAATAACGAGGATTTTGATAAGCTAGAATTAGAATTAAATAAATCTATAAAAAAAGTTGGAGAAGATATAGAAAACTTTAAATTCAATACAGCAATATCTCAATTAATGATTTTGGTAAACTGCTTTCAGTCTTTTGATAAGGTTCCAAAAAAATATTTTGAAAAATTACTATTAATACTCGCACCATTTGCCCCTTTTACTAGTGAGGATCTTTGGTCTAAAATTTCTAATAAATTTTCAATTCATCAACAATCTTGGCCAAGTTATAACAATGAATTACTGACAAAAGAAAAAATTACTATAGCAGTTCAATTCAATGGTAAGACTAGGGGGTCTGTAAATATTGATAGAGATATAGAGGAGGGTGATGTACTTAAAGAAATTTATTCTGATGAAAAATTAAAATCATATTTATCAAGTGACTATAAAAAAATTATTTATATAAAAAATAAAATTATAAATATTATAATATAATTATATAGTTAATTTAAAAATATAGTTTAAAATAAAATAAATTATGGCAGTTTTATATCAAAAATATCGTCCACAAAATTTTTCAGAAATTTTTGGTCAAAATCATATTAAGGTAACCTTGCAAAATGAAATAACTAGCAATAAAATAGCTCATGCTTATTTGTTTTGTGGTCCAAGAGCTGTTGGTAAAACAACCTTGGCCAGGGTTTTTTCTAAAGCCATAAATTGTAGAGAAAAAAAAGATTCTGAATTTGAACCATGCAATAAATGCCTTACATGTCAGAGTATCAATAATTTTAGCAATATGGATGTTATAGAAATTGACGCTGCTAGTAATACTGGAGTTGATAATGTTAGGGAAAATATTATTTCTATTAGTAAAATTAGTTCATCAAATAATAAGTTTAAAGTTTTCATAATTGATGAGGTTCACATGCTATCTATTTCCGCTTTTAATGCCTTACTTAAAACCCTAGAAGAGCCTCCGGCTAATGTTATTTTTATCTTATGTACAACTGAGATATATAAAGTTCCACTAACTATCATATCTAGATGTGAAAGATTTGATTTTAAAAAGATAAGTGTCGCTGATATGATAATGAAATTAGAAACTATTGTAAAAAATGAAAAAATTGATATAAGCAGAGATGTTTTAGAGTTGATTTCTTTAAAGGCTGATGGTCATCTTCGCGACGCGGAGAGTATTTTAAGTCAAATTATAGCTATAAGCGGAAACAAGATAGATATGTCTACAGCTAAATTAATAATACCTCACAACAATATAGAAGAGAGTTTGAGTCTGCTAGAGAGTTTAAGTAGAAAAGATATGATCTCATCTATAAAAATGATAAATTCATTAATGACTAATAATATAAACTTAAAGAATTTTATTAATGATTTTGTCGAACTATTAAGAAAAATGATTTTAAATAAAATAAATGATTCTCTGGCCAGTAGCCTAGGATTGGATCTAAGTGAGAAGTTAGAAATAAAAATAAGTGAATTAAATAAAAATTTTTCCCTGGATGATTTAATAAAAATTAGCGAGGAATTTATTTTAGCTAGTAAGGAATTAAAATTTGCCTTGATAACCCAAATGCCTTTAGAATTGGCGATAATAAATCTTTGTCAGAGTAGGACTAATAATTATTATGTTAAAAATAATGAATTATCAGAAAACATAATTAATAATTCAAAGATAATGGAAGATGGTAATAATAAAATAAATGAAGAAGAGGTTGTTGATAAAAATAATTTAGAAAAAATAATCACTTCCGATATTTTTCCGGGTTTTGATGAAAAATGGTCAGAGTTTTTAACAAAACTAAAGCCCATAAACAATTCATTGTCCTTCGTTATGCAGTCTTGCAAGGTTAGTGACTTTAATAATAATAAAATATGTCTCTCTTTTAAGTATAAATTTCATAAAGACAGAATAGAGGATCCCGTTATAAAGAAAACCATGGAAGATTTATTGAAAGATATCTATAAAATGGATTTAAAGATTGAATCAATTATTGAAAGTCAGGCATCCACAATCAAGGAAAGTGAAAAAATAGATAATAATGCAATTGACACTTTATTAAAAACATTTGGTGGTCAAATTATAAATTAATATATAAATAATTTTAAAAATATGCTAGATATAAAAAAAATAAAAGAGAATAAAGATTTAATAGAGGGATCACTAAGAAAAAGAGTTGGTGATGATAATTTATTTTTAGATGAAATAATTTCCCTTGATGATAATAGAAAGAATGTTATTACTGAATTAGAAAATTTAAAAGCTGAAAAAAATAAGCTTTCAAAAACAAAACCTGATCAGGAAACTATCGAAAAAATTAAAGATAATAATATTAATATAAAAAAACTAGAAGAAAAACTAGATTCTATAGAACAAGATTTAAAAGAAAAATTATCATCTTTACCAAATATAGTTGCCGATGATGTTCCTGCTGGAGGAAAGGAGAATAATCAAGTTATTTATACATTTAAGGAAAAGCCAAGTTTTAATTTCAAAAAAAAGGATCATGTCGAATTAGCTGAATCACTTGATATTATTGACTATAAAAGGGGTGTTAAAATGTCTGGTTCTGGATTTTGGGTATATAAAGGTTTAGGGGCTATCTTGGAGTGGGCGCTTCTTAGTTATTTTATTGAATATCATTCAAAAAATTCTTATATATTCATGATTCCTCCATTCTTATTAAATGAAAATTCAGCTTATTCCTCTGGTCACTTACCAAAGTTTAGAGATGATTTATTTTGGACAGAAGATAGGTTGTGTCTAAATGCTACTTCAGAAATGATGCTTGGTAATTATCATAGAGATGAGATATTAAAAGAAGAAGATTTACCTTTGAAATATACTGCCTACTCACCTTGCTTTAGAAGAGAAGCTGGAAGCTATAGACAGGAGGAAAGGGGAATGATTCGTGGTCATCAATTTAACAAAATAGAATTATTTCAATATACCAAAGCTGATAAATCTTGGGAAGCTTTTAACCAAATGCAAGAACAGTTAGTATCACTATTGGAGAGTCTTGGGTTGCATTTTCAAGTCAGTAAATTAGCTGCTGGAGATTGCTCATCTGCAATGGCAAAAACCGTCGATCTAGAGGTTTGGATTCCTAGTATGTCAATATATAAAGAGGTTAGCTCAATATCTAACTCGCTAGATTATCAATGTAGAAGAGGTAATGTTAGGGTAAAATCATCAGATAATTCAAATTCTTTCCCTCATACCTTAAATGGATCTGGATTGGCAACATCTCGCTTAATACCTGCTATATTAGAGCAAAATCAAGAAGAAGATGGAAGTGTTATAATACCAGAGGTTTTAAGAAAGTATTTTCCAAATAATATTTCTAAAATTAATAAACAATAATGATTTTAAAAATACTTTTAAGTGCATTTTTTTATAGCTTTTATTTACTATTTCCATTTTTGGCTTTTTTAATTTGGGAACTACTGAAGAAAAATAAAAGACCAATAGAAATTGTTATTCTAATAATAATAGTAATAATAATTATTTGGGCTAGGTTTATAGAACCGAGTTATATTAAAATAAAAAAACATAATTTTTCAAAAAAAAATATTAGTACTGAGGAAAAATTAATAAAAATAGCTATTTTTTCTGATATTCACCTAGGTGCTTTTAATAATCAACTAATTGTTGAAAAATTAGTTAAAAAAACAAACCAGATAAATCCTGACTTAGTTTTAATACCAGGAGATTTTATTTATGCTATAAATAAGGAAAATATTAATTCAAATATTTCTGGATTAAAAAATATCAAGGCTCCCAAAATAGCAGTTCTAGGTAATCATGACTACGGTAAAAAAAGCAATAATTACTCTTCTTATATAAACTCGGCCTTAGAATCGGCTGGAGTCTTAATGGTTGATAATAAAATAAAAACTATTAATATCAATAATTCTCTCATAGAAATTATAGGCATAGCAGATCTTTGGGTTGGCGCTCCTAATTATAATGGTTTAAATTTAAGTGGATTTGAAGATCAAATTGATTTATCTATATTATTAACACATAATCCGGATACAATCTACGAAATAAGTGAAAAAATTAAGGAAAGTAATAAAAGAATAGACCTAATGGTTTCTGGGCATACACATGCTGGACAGATAAGAATACCAAAAATATATAAACATGTAATACCTAGTGAGTATAAATTTGATAAATATTTTTATAATATTAAGGATATTGATCTATTTATAACTCCAGGTATAGGAAATGTTGTACTTCCAATGAGATTATTTAATTTTCCTGAAATAAGTGTAATTGATATAAAGTACTAAAGTATTGCCAAAATAGCATTTTTATGTTATAATCAAAGGTTATAATTAATATTAAGAGATGAATAAAAACTTCAGAAAAATTATTTTATTTCTATTTTTTTTAATATTTTTTTTGTTACCTGAAAAAAGCTCAGCAATTACAATTAAAAATACTTATCCAAAAATAGCTAATTATTTTCTAAAATGGACCATAGCAGATTATGAAGTTAGCGAATTAGCAAAATGGGACCTTTTGATACTTGATATGGAGGTGCAGGAAAATAGTAGATCTAATTTAAGAAAAATAAGAGAACTAAATCCAAATATTATTATATTAGCTTATATAACATCTCAAGAGGCTAATGCTGATATTTATTCTAGTCCATGGAGTCAAAATGCCAGTTTAAGAAAAAAATTAGTTAACAATATTGATTCTTCTTGGTGGTTAAAAGATAAAAATTCTAATCGAGTTAGTTTTTGGCCAGGAACCTTTATGCTTAATTTAAGTGATGGTGCTAAAACTAATTCTAAAGGTCAAAGATGGAATGATTACTTACCTGAATTTGTTTCCAGGGAAATACTTTCCACTAAACTTTGGGATGGTATTTTTTATGATAATATCTGGGGTGATGTTGCCTGGACCAGGTCTGATCTTGATATATATAATGAAGGAAGCGCAAGATCAATAAGGGATGTAAACAATGCTTGGTCAGATGGGGTGAAAAAAATGCTTAAAAAAACTAGAGATTTAATTGGTAATAACTATTTAATATTAGGAAATGGTAAAGTTTTTGATGGTTACCAGGTTTTTTTAAATGGAATAATGATGGAGGGCTTTCCACCATCATGGGAAAGTAGTGGTGATTGGGGTGGGATTTTAAAAACATACTCATCAGTTAAAAATAACAATAATTCTCCACAAGTTTCAGTAATTAATTCCTATAATAGTAATAGGCAAAATTATCAATTAATGCGATTTGCTTTAGCAAGTACCTTAATGGAAAATCATGGTTATTTTAGTTTTGATTTTAGTAACTCTGATCATGGTCAAGTTTGGTGGTATGATGAATATGATGTAAACCTAGGAAAGGCAGTTTCAGCGCCCTACAACTTGCTCGATAAGAATAATAACACTTATAAAAAGGGCTTATGGAGAAGAGATTTTGAGCAGGGTAGTGTTATTATAAATTCAACTGAAAAAGAACAGCTTTATGTATTTAATCAAGAGGAATTCCAGAAAATAAATGGAAGTCAGGATCGTAGTGTTAATAATGGCAGTATTATAAACTTTATAAAAATAAAATCTAATGATGGGGTGGTTTTAATAAAAAGAAATTCAAGTACCTCGTCTGTAAAAAATAATAGTTTTAATAACGGTGATTTTATTAGAGTATTTGATAAAGATGGAAGACAAAGCAGGGCCGGTTTCTTCTCTTATATAGATGCCTATCCAGCTAATTCACAAATATTAATAAGTGATATAGATAATGATGGTAATAATGAAACTCTAGTTAATAGTCGAGGAATTATTTCTATTTATAAAAATAATATCAAAATAAGGGAATTCAAACCATATGACGGTAAATTTGTTGGTGAAATATCTTTTGCAGTTGCTGATTTAGATGGTGATGGCAGTAAAGAGATAATTACTGGAGCCGGTCAAGGTGGTGGTCCTCATGTCAGGGTTTTTAATAAAGATGGTAAACCTTTAATTGGCGGTTTCTTTGCTTATGATCAAAAGTTCAGAGGAGGTGTTAGAGTTGCAGTTATGGACTTAGATGGAGATGGGACGCAAGAAATAATAACAGCTGCCGGGATAGGTGGTGGACCCCATATTAGAGTATTTACTAAAGACGGAAAACCTTTAATTGGTGGTTTTTTTGCTTATGATCAAAAGTTTAGGGGTGGTGTTAGTATAGCTATTGGGGATGTAAATGGCAATGGACAAAAAGAAATTATTACTGGACCTGGGCCCGGATCTCAAGCAGAGGTAAAAATATTTGATAAGGATGGCAGATTTATGAATTCATTTTTAGCTTATGAAAGTAGTTTTAATTCTGGTATAAGAGTTATGGCTGATGATATTGATAATAATAAAATAGCCGATATTTTAGTTGGAGCTATTAGTTTTTAAATTGATTTTTATTAATAAATTAATTATAATGTAACTATAATAAATATATGGAAAACAAAAAAAACAAAAAAAAATCTCCCTTTGTTAGTCAAGAAAATGGAGGATTGGAAGTAATAAGTCCCATGGAAAACTTATCATCATCTCAATTAATAATTGAAAATGATAATGATAATGATTCTATAAATATAAGCAAAGAAAAAATTCAAGTTAAAAAAAGTGGTAATTTAGTTATAGGAAGTTTGAATTTAGCACTTGATCCAATTAGGCGAAGAAATGAGAGATATTATAAAAATAATTTTTGGCATATTATAGCTGATCTATTTTTAGTTTTATTAATTTTAACTTTAGTTTTTTCTTTATTTTATATAAATAATTGGAGAAATGATGAAAAAATTCAATTAAATATTCAAAATAACAACCAAGAAATAGTATCCGGCTCATTAAATTCTTTTGAGCTTACTTATAAATCAGAAATTAAGACTACAAAAAGTAAGGTTCATCTTTCCTTGCCTGAAAATATAATAATTGAGTCAGTTTCTCCTAGTAATTTGTTTAGTAAGGAGACAAATAGTTTTGATCTAGGATTGCTTGATGCTGGTTCTAGCGGTAAAATAAAAATAAATGCCTTTATTTTTGGAAAAAAAGATGCTCAACAAAAAATAGGATTTACTTTTAATTGCGAGCAATGCGGAAGGAAGGGTTTCACTAAGTCTCTTTTTTATAATATTGAAAAATCTATTATAGACATGGATTTATCTCTCCCGGAAATAGCCCATACAAATAGTGAGTTTGATTCCTTTATAAATATAAAAAATAATAGTAATCAGGATATTAATAATATAAAAATACAGCTAGGCAGTGATATTGTGATTAGGGATTCTGATTTTAAATTTGAGCATTCTTATATTATTATAGATAAATTATCTAGCTTGGAAAATAAAAAAATAGAATTTACTGCAGAAGTTAACAAAGAGGCTGTTATTAATATAAAGCCAATAATTGAGTTGAGTATCTTGGATGAAAAGTTTCAATTCAGTGAAAAAAGTTTTTCATTGAATGTTAAAAAGCCAAGTTTTAATCTTGTTATAGATACTGATAAAAAAATAGCTAATCATAATGAAGAAATATCTTATACGATAAAAATAAAAAATGAAGAAAAAGTTTCTTTAAAAAATATAAAAATTAACTTATTTTCAGCTAATAATAATTTTTCCTTAAATGCGGTAAAATTAATAGGTAACTTAAAAAATGCCAGATTACTAGATAAAACAATCTCTATAAATGATTTATTGGCTGATGAAGAGTTAATAATAAATATAACAGCATCTTTTAGTGGAAGAAAAATCATAGCCAATCAAGAATTAGCAATTAGGGCTGAAACAGAATATGAAATTGATAATCATATAATAAAATATAAAAGCAATTCAAAGGAAACCAAGCTTAATTCTATTTTTAGAGCTACTGCATCTGCTTATTATTATAGTCCACAAGGTGATCAACTTGGGGTTGGGCCACTTCCACCAGCTATTAATATGGCCACTAATTACTGGATTTTTTTAGAGTTTGATAACGAGGGGAATAGTTTGAGAGATCTTGTTTTGAGTGCTGAATTAGCAGAAAATGTTTATTTTAGTGATAATAAAAGAGTTCTTGATGGAGCATTAAATTATGCAGAAATTGGTAAAAGATTAATTTGGCAAATATCAGAAATAAGTAGCGGGAATAGTAAACAAAGGGCAAACTTTGAAATAACCTTAATTCCGGAAAGTGATGACCTGGGCAAGACCTTAGAATTACTTAAAAATATAAAAATTAGTGCTATTGATAATTTTACAAATCAGGAAATATCTACTTCAATTGGAAATATTAACACTGATCTAAAAAATGATAAATTTTCTAGTGGCAAGGGTAAGGTTATTAATCTAAGATAAAATTAATTAAACTATGATCGAAAAATTAAGAAACATAATAAAGGCAAAATATATACCACTTAATACAATAGAAATAATAAAAGATAATATTATTTCTAATTTAAACTATCTTTATTCACTACAAAATCAAGCGGAGATGTTTCCAGTTTTAAAAAGCAATGCTTATGGTCATGGATTGAAAGAGATTTGTAAAATTCTAAAAGATACTCAACTTAAAATGGTTGCCGTTGATTCTTTTCCAGAAGCTCAAATAATTTATAAAAAATCCAACCTAAGAGTTCTTATTATGAGTGAAATGCCTCTCAAGGTTTATAAATATTGCAATATAAAAAGAACAGAATTTACTGTTTATAATCAAGAAACACTTAGATATTTAAGCAAGCTTAACAAAAAAATAAAAATTCATTTATTTGTAAACACTGGAATGAATAGAGAGGGGATAGATGATATCGAAAGTTTTATAGAAAATAATAAAAAATACTTAGACAGATTGGATATTTGTGGTTTTTGCTCACATTTAGCCGAGGCTGATAATTCAGATAGCTTATATAATAAAAAGCAGGAAAAAATATTTTTTAAAAAATTAAATACTTTAAATAAATATAAAATATATCCAAAATGGATACATTTAGGTAATTCTGCTGGAATATTCAACCTTAATGATCAAAGATTGAACGCATTTAGACCAGGAATATCTTTTTATGGTTACAATCCCTTTAAAGAATCTGATAAGAATTATAAAAATGCTAGCCAGCTTAAACCAGCTTTGAGGGTTTTCTCAACTATAATAGCCAAGCATCGAGTATTAAAGGGGGAGAGAATTTCCTATGATAACAGCCTAGAACTAGAAGATGATAGTAATATAGCATTAATCCCATTTGGTTATTATGAGGGTCTAGATAGGTCATTATCCAATTGTGCAAAATTTTTATTCAGCAATAATAATGATATTTTTTGGGTTAAAATAGCCGGAAAAGTCTGTATGAATTTAACCTGTTTAAATTTTTTGAACAATGAAATTATACTAGGGAAGAGAGTTAATCTAATTTCGGAGATAAATGGTTTTCCTAATTCATTAGAAAATATTAGTAAAAATAGTAATAAAATAAATTACGAAACCTTAGTATCCCTGAATAGCAACATAAAAAGACTTATTTGTCAAAAATAATTCAAAATATAATATGCAAAGAAAAATAGGACATCATAATAAACTAGAAAGGAACAAAAAAAGCTTCTCGAGTTCATTTAGAGCACCAAAAAAAGAAAAAAATTACAAATCATTAATAATATTAGTAATTTTATCTATCATAGTTATATCAATTATCTTATTTTTAGTCCTTTCTAGTTTTTTAAAAATAAAAAATACTGAAATAAAAGGATTAAATAATGAAAAAATGTTCGAAATTGAATCTATGGTGGAAAATCAAAAAAATACTAGAAAAATGTTGTTTAAACAGGAAAATTTAATATTTTTCAATCAATCAGACCTTATAAATTCATTAAATAGCTTTAATTTTCATGAAGTAAAGGTTAAAAAAGACTATTTTTCTAGAAAAATAACAATCAACATAAAAGAAAGGGAAAAATCTATTATATTTTTAGAATCTTCGGATTATTTTTTCATAGATAAAGATGCTAATATAATTGAATCAATTAAAAGCTGTGAGTATCTAGAAAAAATAAAAGAACAAGAAGCCTCTAGTGCTACTAGTAGTAATAATTCTGTACAAGAGGATGCTCAAGGTCTAAATATAGAGTCGGAGCAGGATTTAGAGCAAGAACAGAGCTTAGAGCAAGAAGAATGCCTAAAAATAGACCAAGAATTTAAATCTAATAATTTACTACCTTTAATTGAGAATAATGGCAAGAATAGACTTGATTCAAATAAAAAAATAATAAAATTAGAACCTGGATATATTGATTTTTCATTAAAATTATACAATGATTTAAGCGAAAACAGTGATTTCGGCTTTAAAAATATAATACTAGATGAAGAGTATAACACTGTAAAAGTTAGGCTAAATAATGATCTAGAGCTTTATTTTAGCTTTAAAAACGACTATTTAGACCAGATTTCTAGATTTTTTACATTAAAAAGAGAGAGAATTAACGATCTAAAGGGTAAAAAATATATAGATTTTAGATATGGAGACAAAATATATTATTATTAATTTTTAAATATTATGGGAGAAGGTGCATTTAAATTTATTTTTTCTTTGGCTATTTTTGTTTTTTGTTTAGTAACAATAGGAATATTTTTAATAATTTTAAAAATAATGTTATTATTTACGCCACAAATAAGCCTAATGGGCTTAACTATTTATTAATATTATTATTCTTTTATTATCGTATTTTATATGTTACTATATAGTATAGGTTAATTAATATACATTATGCGAAGTATTATATAAAACATTTATTACTATATAGTAATAAAAATACTCATTCCCCTAAAATAATAAACTAAAGAACCAAGTAATGGAAAATAAGGCAATTATTAAATATCTTAGAGACTTTTTGGATTATTGTGAAATTGAAAAAGGTTTATCAATTAAAACTCAGGAAAATTATTCTAGATTCTTAAATAAGTTTTTTAATTGGTTAAAAGATAATAAACTGGATCAATTAAAACCAGGATCATTAAATGATGAGCTTATTTGGCGATATCGACTTTTTCTATCCAGGCATATAGATGCAAGAACCAAGAAGAGTCTTAAAAAATCTACTCAAAATTATTATTTAATAGCATTGAGAAGTCTTTTAGAATTTTTTGTAGAAAAAAATATTAATTCTTTGGCTCCTAGTAAAATAAAACTGGCCAGAGATAGATCAGAAAGAGAAATTAAATTTTTAAATTTAGATCAACTAGAAAGACTTCTGGATTCGCCAGAGCAATCTACAATTATTGGTCTAAGAGATAAATCTATTTTAGAGAGCCTATTCTCTACCGGACTTCGAGTTTCTGAATTAATAAACCTAAATAGAGATCAAATAAAAATAAAAAATGATTCTGACTACTTAGAAATAACAATAGTTGGAAAGGGTCAAAAAGTAAGAACGGTTTATTTTTCCAAGAGGGCTATAAGTGCTTTAAAAAAATATCTAGATAAAAGGTTTGATCTTGACCCTTCCCTATTTATAAATTTTAAACCAGGGATAGAAAAAACTGATAAATCAAGAAGATTAACTGCTAAAAGTATCGAGGATATAGTAAAAAAATATATAAAAATAGCAGGATTACCAATAATGGCTACTCCTCATACTCTTAGACATAGTTTTGCAACTGATTTATTATCTCAAGGAGTTGATTTAAGGCTTGTCCAAGAGTTTTTGGGCCACAAGAACATTGCAACAACCCAAATATACACTCATGTAACGAGCAAACAACTAAGGGATGTCCATAAAAAAATACATAATAAAAGATAAAAAAACTAGTCGAATGACTAGTTTTTTTGTTATACTTTTTTTATTTTTTTTATTATTGACTAGGGTAAATAATTCAATGGATTAACTGGAATACCATTTTTTCTTATTTCAAAATGAAGATGAGGTCCAGTTGAAAATGGCCCAGCACCAGTTGTTCGAGGAGCTCCTCCGGTTTTTCCAATAACTTGACCCTGACTAACATACTCATCAGCTCTAACACTAACCCCTGAAACATGTCCGTAGACAGTTGAAAAATTATCAGCATGGATTATCATAATATAAGAATAGGCGGTACTACCATCAAATTTAACTCTAGCAACATAACCAGAGGCAGCAGCCTTAAGGGTTGTTCCCTGAGCAGCTCTAATATCAACACCAGAATGTTCGCCTATAGATTTTCTAAAAGGATAAGATGGATCGCGAAAAGTTGCTGTAATTGTATTCTTTGTAACTGGCCAAGACCAACCACTTAATGTTTCACCTAGGCCATTATCTTTTTTTTGAGCCAACTTTTCTCTAACTGTTTTTTCAAGTGAAGATATCTCTGCCATCGCTTGGTCATTTTCCCTTTTAGCTAAATCTAATAATTTTTTATATTCTTTTTCAGATTTTTTAGTTTCAGTTAGTATGAATTCTTTATTACTTATCTCCCCTTCTAAAATATTTTTCTTATTTTCTAATTCTTTTTTTAAAACATCTAATGTAAGTTTTTTTTCTTCTAATATCTTTTTTTGGCTATCCATTTCATCTTTTGAAATTCTTAGAGATGCTAAACTAGTAGCAAGTTCTTTATTGGCATTTTCTAAATAGGTTAATTGATTTATAAAATCAGCCAAGGAGTTATTTAATAATATTATCTCCAAAGGGCTAACCTGACCTTGTTTATGAAGCATTTTTAATAAAGTAGCAATATGATTCTTTTTTTTCTCAATTTGCTCTAATTTATTATCAATATCTATTTCTATTTTTTTTATTTCTAAATTATTTTTACTAATCTCTAAAGTAGCCTCTTCTATTTCTAGCTCTGATTTCATTAAACGAGTATCTAATATTTCAAGTTGATTTTGTAGAGTATCCTGCTCCTGTTCTTTTGATTTTATTAATTTAGAATATTCTTGTTGTTTTTTTTGAATATTCTCTAATTGTTTTCTTTGGTTTTGAATTTTATTGTTTAAATCTTGAACCTCATCATCAATAGAATTGTATTGACCAATAGCAAAATTAGATTGGGATAAAAAAATACCCAAAATTAAATAAAATGAAAAAATAATTATAAATATTTTATTTTTTTTCTTAATCATAATTTATTTATATCATATTTTGATAAAAAAGGCAATAACTATAAATCCTCTAAATAATCTTTTTTTATTAAGTTTATTAGACGACTTTTACTGGCAGGATAATTATTTTGATTAAAATTGCTATAAGAAAGAAAAATTTCTTTTCTCGCTCTAGTAAGCGCTACATAAAATAAACGCTTTTCCTCTTCTAGATTATCACTTTTAAATATAGGAAAAGAACCCTCATTTAAACCCAGAATAAAAATATAATCAAATTCCAGTCCTTTAACCTGATGAATTGTTACTATTGGTATTTTTCCTTGTTCTAGTCCTAAAAAATCAATATTTTTTAGCAAACCAGAAAAATGAAGCAAATTATGTAAGGAACTCCTACTTGTTAAGGATAAGTCATCCCTGGTTTCAAAAAATTTTTTTAAAGTCTGAAAAGATCTCTCTCTTTGCTTAAAATTTTTATCTTGATAATAATCTTTTAAACCTGACTCTACCCATATAAAATCCAGTAATTCATCTGGTCTTTTTTTGTCTAATTCTTTTTCCCAATTATATATACTAGAACTAATATTTATAAACTTATTTTTAAATTTATTCCAAAGATTGGTTCTTTCTTCTAATTTATTCTTTAATATTTTTATTAAATATAACAATAAATCAATAGTAGCAGCAACATCATCATCAGCACTATGAGTAGCGTTTTTAAAATTTAAATATTTAGCTATATTACTAAGTTTATAGGAGTCGAGATTCAAAAATCTTCTTGATAAATCTAGAGTATCATAATAATTTTTAAAATCAATATTGATATTATGTCTCTTAGAGTTTTCCTTGATCATATTTAAATCAAAGATTATATTATGACCGCAAACAATAGAGTCTCCTATAAAATCTTTGAGATTTTTTAATATTTTTTTAGGGTCCTCTCCTTTTTCTTTCAAAAACTCATCACTAATTTTATGAACAAAATATGCCGATCCAACTGATTTTTTATTTTTTAAATAATGATGAAATTCTTTGCCAAGTTTGCCATTCACTAATTCCCTAGCATAAACCTGGACTATTTCATCGGAACTAGGATTTACTCCGGTTGTCTCCGTATCCAAAACAATAATTCTACCATTATCATGTTGAGATATTAGTTGTTGATATGGTTCTACAAAATTGTAATTTTTAAAACTTAAAAAATCTGAAATATTTAAACCACAATCTCTACCATTATCATTAATCTTATTTAAGCTTTCCTCTCCAATGTTTTTTGCTGGCCTTTCGATTAATCTCTTGGCTGAAAATAAATCATTTTTATTTATTAATATTTTTAAATAAGCCAAAATATCCTTAATTTCTTTGCGTTTAAAAAAATCATATTGATCAACTGTAAGAAAGGAGATTTTATTTTGAGAAAATATTTCAGCTATATCCTTTATAGCTTTATTAGTCCTATTTAAAACGGCTATTTTTGCATCAGGATCCTTATCTTTAATTTTCTTTATATTATCAATGGACCAAAGCACCTCTTCGGAAAAATTATAAGCTCTGAATAAGTGGACATATTTTTGTCCTTCACTATCATGAGATTGCCCATAATCACTTAACTCCTTAGTTTGAGGCTTCTCCATATTATTCAAAACCGAAAGAAAAACTTTAATTAACTCTGGATTAGAGCGATAATTTATTCTCAAAGACATTTCCTTAACGGGATTAAAATGATTTTTAAATAATTGTGCTATGAAAACTGGCTGAGAGTCCCTAAAACTATAAATAGTTTGATCAATATCACCGATAAATGAGATATTTTTATGTTTTTTAGCTAACTCCTTAATAACTAAATACTCTGATAAGTGTGTATCTTGAAATTCGTCTAGTTGAATAAAACGAAAACGATTTGACCATTTTTCATTTATTTCGCGATTATTGATTAGAGTTTTTAAAGTTAATAAAACAAGCTCATTAAAATCTAGGGCATTTTGCTTTGACAATTCTTCTAAATATTTTTGACTAAAATTAATTAATTCCGGTTCAAGCTCTTTTAGCTTAATGTTGTGACCCATCTCTAATTGCATCAGTGAAACTCTGTATTTATAAATACTTTCTAAAATATTATAAATATCATTTTTATTTTCAATAAATATTTTTTTTTCTTTGCTTAAAATATTTCTTACTAAATCAAGTTGGTCATCTTCGTCTAGAATTATAAAGTCTGAGTTTATATTAATACTCTTAGATTCGGCTTTAATAAAATAAGCGCAAAAACCATGGAAGGTATTAATATTTAAAGCATCATAATCATTTTTATCATTAATTCTTTCTTTAATTCTACTTTTCATTTCCTCTGAAGCTCTATTGGTAAAAGTAAGGGCCAAGATTTCACTTGGCTTTATGCCCTGCTCAATAGCCTTAATAATTCTCTCTGTTAAAACTGTTGTTTTTCCAGTACCAACTGGAGCATTAACTAGATATGCTCCAAAAATATTATTGATAATTTCTTGTTGTTCATTATTGAATTTCATAAATTGGGTTATAACTGAAAATATGTTAAAATATTATTATAATTTTAATTAATATGAATTTAGAAAAAGAGACAAAGTTATTTCAAGGTGGAGTAAAATTTATTGCTGCTATTGATGAAGCTGGCAGAGGTCCATTAGCAGGTCCTGTTGTTAGTGCTTGTGTAATAATAGATAAAAATTTTAAAATAACTCCCGAACTAGAAATGGTAAAAGATTCAAAAAAACTAAGTCCCAAAAAAAGACAAGAATTATTTTCAATTATTAAAAAAAATGTCAAAGCTGTTGCTATAGGTGTTTGTGATCACGAAATAATTGATAGGGTCAATATTCTTCAAGCAACCTTTCTATCAATGAAAAAATCTTTAGAAAAAACACAAATTAATGCTGATATAGTTTTATTGGATGGAAAATTTGAAATTCCAAAAATTCAAATAAAGCAAGAGGCTATTATATCTGGAGATAATTTAGTTTTTTCAATTGCCATGGCTTCAATAATTGCTAAGGTTAGTAGGGATTATATAATGGAAAAATATGATCAAGAATTTCCTTTATATAATTTTAAAAAACATAAAGGATATGGAACTAAGGAGCATATGAAAATGATAAGTCTATATGGACCATCTCCAATTCATCGACTTAGTTTTGCTCCCTTTTCTCAAAAAAATATAAAAACTAATTAATACAAACATTATCTATCCACACTATCGTATTATTTCCCCATGTTGCTGGAACAAAAAGTAATCTAGCGGGTCCTTCATTTGGTGATCCTGGTATATTACTCAAGGTATATTCACTAAAAGTTGTACCTATATTAAAATTATTTCCAATCCAATCATCAACCCATGAAGATGTGCTTGCATCATACCACCAACCTGCTGAGTCCTCTATCCATACTTCCAAGGCTTTAACGGGAGAATTAACATCAGCTTTAGCAAAAAAAGATAAGCTTGATATAGCTTGTGTAGCATCATTTATTGGAATGCCTATTTCCATACTGCCTTCTTGAGAGGAGTCTCCATTACCTATTTTAAAAGATTTTGTTCCTTGGTAAACATGAGATGGATTTGTTTCTATTTGTAAAATACCATCATCCTGGCCACTATAACTATAATAGTTAAGCGGAAAAATGGTATTAGTCTCAAAGGAATGGTTTAAAATTAAATTTGAACCAGCATCATTTAGTCTCAAAGAAATATTATCTACAAAAGAAGTATCATTTTGACTAACAATCATAAGGCTAACAACACTACCATTACCAATTACGGCCGGCATTATAAATTCTTGATAAGAGTTTGATAAATCAACCGCTCGAAAATAATTTGGATTAAATGGATTTTGAG
>CAZSRC010000002.1:0-45431 GCA_964609365.1 uncultured Gammaproteobacteria bacterium
GCGACTGTCTTGTAAACAGTAGGTCGTCGGTTCGAACCCGACAGGCGGCTCAGAAAAAAACGTTTTTTAAAACGTTTTTTTTGTTTGAAGATTTTAATTATTGTTGTTATAATTATAGTAAAATATTTTTAATTTAATATGTTAAAAAATAAAAAAATAAAGTTTAAAATTTATACCTTAGGCTGTAAGGTTAATCAATACGATTCAGCGGCTATAAGTAGTTTATTAATAGAGTCTGGCTTGTCATTATCAGAGAAGAATTTGGATTTAATAATTATAAATTCTTGCTCGGTAACTAAAATAGCGATAACAAAGGCCAAGAGAATGATAGCTTCTCTAAAAAGAGCTAAGCCCTCTGCCAAGATTGTTTTAATTGGTTGTTGGCCAAAGGTGTATAAGATGAAAAATATTGAAAATACCGACTTAGTGTCCTTTTCTAAAAAATATTCAGAAATAGTTTCTGATATTAAATCAGTTTTCCCTAAATTTTTTTTAGAAAAAAATATAATAAAAAACAAAAAAATTAACTGCCTTAATCCAATCGAGGACAGGAGTAGATATTTTATTAAAATTCAAGATGGTTGTCAGCAGTTTTGTTCTTATTGTGTAATACCATTGGCCAGGGGCCCACTTAAAAGTCGCCCTGAAAAAGAGCTTATTAATGAGATTAAAGATGCTTTAGAAAATGGCTTTGAAGAGATTGTTTTATCTGGCATTCATTTAGGTTTGTATGGTCAAGATTTTTTGAATAAAAAAAATAATTTATATCAATTACTTTTAAAGCTTTTAAAAATTGAAAAGTTGGGCAGGATTAGACTTAGCTCTATCGAATTAAATGAGATTAGTGATGATATTATCAGATTAATTTCTACTAATGAAAAAATGTGTCGTCATTTACACATCCCGCTACAATCAGCAAGCGATAAGGTTTTAAAATTAATGAATAGACCTTACAATAAAAAGTATTTTATTGAGAGGTTAAAAAAAATCAGAAAAGAAAATTCAGGAATAGCTATAAGCACTGATGTTATTGTTGGTTTTCCAGGGGAAAGTGATTATGATTTTCAGGAGACATATGATTTTTGTAAATATTTAGAGTTTTCCAAGATCCATGTTTTTTCTTTTTCTGCTCATGAAAAAGCAGCGGCTTTTCATTTTCCTGACAAGGTTGATTCTTTAAAAATAAAGCAAAGATCGTCAAGACTTAGAGAACTTTCTTCTGTTTTGGAAAAAAAATTTAAAAATGCGACCTTAAAGAATAATAAAAATTTAAAAGTTTTAATAGAGTCGTTTAATGAAAAAAATATTAAACTCAAGAGTGAGTATTATTTTGACATTATTTTAGATAAAGAGAAGTTTTTAAAAAAATTTTGTGATTGCCGAAAAGTTAAAAAAGATTTACTACTTGGGAAAATTATTGATTATAAAATTTAAATTATTTTATTATAATTTTATATATTTTTTATTTTTTCACATAGATCATTTTTCTATAATTAATTAAATTTTTTTAATAATTTATTTAATTATTGGTTATTATGAGTACTTGTAATTATTTTAGATTTTTTCTTGCTCTATCCCTGATTAATTTTATTATTTTTTCTAGTTTATTTTTTTGTATTTTTTATAAAAATGAAAGTAGGCAGGGCTTCTATCTTCTAGTTCTTATTTTATTGATTTGCTTTTTTTCAATAAATTTTTTATTAGTTTATTTTTGGGCAAAACTTATAGATTATAATAATAAAAGTAAAAAAATTAAATCTAAATGCGATCTCGAGATTAGTAGTTATCTAGACAATTTATCTGAAAAAAATAAATTAGTTAAGGCAGCTAAAGCTTCTCTTGGTGTTTATCATGATTTGGCCAATATTTTAACAGCATCTAATTTTGCTATAAACAATGCTATTTCTGAATCAGCAGAGAATAAGGGGCTCAGTATTTTTCTGAAGAGAATTAGTAATATTAACGAAAGGGCCAATTACTTAATTGGCTCTTTTAAGAGACAATTTAATCAAGAGGGTTTTTATTCTTATTTTTCCCCAGCCTCTGAAATAAAGGCTTGTTTAAATATTTTTAATTTTTATTTTATTAAAAATAAAATAAATGTTAAAACTAATTTAAATAAAAAAATTTTAATTTTTGGTGACCCTGTAAAATTTTCTCAAATAATTATTAATTTACTTGATAACTCAATTGATTCTTTTGATTGTAATCAAAGGAATAGAAATATTTTTATTTCTTTTAAAGCTTTAGGCCCCTTAGATGATTTGAGCCTTTGTGATTTAGAATTATTTTTTAGGGATTCCGGGAGGGGGATTTGCGAAGATTATTTAAAAAATGTTTTTGAACCATTTTTTTCCTCCAAAAAAGATTCTAGTTCTTGTCATTGTGGGGTCGGTTTGACATTGATTAAAAAAATAGTAGAGGAAGATTTCTCCGGAAGGGTTCATCTAAGTAGTTCTTTGGGAGAGGGGACTAAATTTAAATTATTTTTTCCAAAAATAAAAAAACAGCCTTAATTTATTCTTTGCAACATATTAATTTTTTTGTATTTTTATGACTAATTGTATTTTTTGTCTTTTTTAGTTATAATTAATAAAGTTTATAATTAATTTTAAAAAAATGTCTACAACACTTTGGATTGTTTTAATTATCTTGCTTATTTTGGTTATCACCATTATTTCAATGTATAATGGTCTTATTCGCTTAAAAAATAGGGTAGATGAAGCTTGGAGTGACATAGATGTTCAATTAAAAAGGAGATATGATTTGATTCCTAATTTAGTTGAAACTGTCAAAGCTTATGCTTCTCATGAAAAGGAAACTTTAGAGAAAGTTATAAAAGCTAGAAACGATGCAATGTTAATGCAAAATAGCTCAGATGTTGACGCTAAGTTAAAGGCTGAAAACGAGCTTTCAGGAACCCTAAAGTCAATATTTGCTCTTAGCGAAAGTTACCCAGATTTAAAGGCAAACCAAAATTTCCTAGAATTACAAAGGGAATTATCTGATACTGAGAATAAAATTCAAGCCTCTCGTCGTTTTTATAATTCTAATGTTCGAGATTTTAATACCAAGATTCAAGTTTTCCCAACAAATATAATATCTAAACAATTAGGATTTTCTTCCAGAAACTTTTTTGAATTAGAGGATGTTTCTCAAAGAGAGAATATCAAACTTGGTTTTTAGTTTATTTTTAAATATAAATTTATGGGAAGTGCGAATGTTTTAGGCATGGACTTTGCTCCGCAAGCAAATAATGTTTCTGGAGCTGAGACATCTTCTGTTTTTTGGCCAGTTGTTGCTATAGTTTTAATTGCTGGACTAATTGCCTTTATTGTTTACAAAAATTTTCTTGAATAAAATTTAATAAATTTTAACTACAATCACCTTGCTAAAGTTAAGGTGATTTAATGTGTCTATGACTCTATATAATAATAGTGATAAAAATAAAAGAAAAACTTGGTTTTTATTTAGTGGCTTTTTTGTTTTTACTATCTTAATAGGATATTTTTTTTCTTTAGCTTTTAATGATTCTGTTGTTTTATATTTTTTTGTTTTTTTTAGTATAATATCCGCTTTAATTTCTTACTGGTTTAGTGATAAAATAGTTTTAAGTATGAGTGGGGCTCATGAATTAAAATTTGAGGATAATAAAGAAATTTATCGTTTAGTTGAAAATTTATGCATCTCTATCGGATTACCTTTACCAAAGATATATTTAATTAATGATCCAGCTCCCAACGCTTTTGCTACCGGAAGAAATCCAAAAAATGGAGTAATTGCTTTAACCTCTGGGCTCTTAAATAAGCTTGATAAGTCTGAGATTGAAGGTGTTATAGCACATGAGTTATCACATATCAAAAATTATGACATCTTAATTGCTACTCTCACTACAATAATGGTTGGAATAATAGTTCTTTTAGCCGATTGGTTTAGACATTGGGCCTTTTTTTCTAACAGGAATTCAAATAGTGAAAATAATAAAGGGCAACTACAATTAATTATAATAGTTGTTGCAATAATTTTATCAATTTTAGCTCCAATTTTTGCTTACATGATGCAGTTTGCTATTTCTAGAAAAAGAGAGTTTTTGGCCGATGCTGATGGTGCTTTAATAACTAGATATCCGGAAGGATTGGCAAATGCTTTAGAAAAAATATCTTCAGATCCCAACGATTTGAAGTTTGCTAATAGAGCAACTGCGCACTTATATATAAGCTCACCATTAAAAAGTAAAAATAAAAGATCTTTTTTGAGCAAGGCTTTTATGACTCATCCTCCAGTAGAGGAGAGAATTAAAGCTTTAAGGAGTTTAGATTTAAAATAAAATTATAAAAAATTAAAATAAAAACTTATGAATGCTAAAATAATAGCAACAATTGGGCCAAAATCTGAAGATTATAGTGTTTTAAAATCATTGGCTGTAAATGGAATGGCAATGATTCGTTTAAATTTTTCTCATGCTAATTATGATCAGTATCATAAAATAAAAGAAAATATCGATAAAATTAATCAAGAATTAAATTTAAAAATTAAAATTATTTTTGATTTACAGGGTCCAAGAATTAGAGTTGGAAAATTAAAACATGAAACCCAAATTTTAGAAGGTGAAACTTATTCATTTTTACATAATAAGGGCAATATTGATAATTTTGAAATACCAATTGATGATGGTGAGTTGATCAATGATTTAAAAATTGGCGATCCAGTTTATTTAGATAATGGCTTGATTGAATTAAAAGTTGTTGATATTGATTTAATCAAGGGTAAATTTAAAGCAGTAGCAGAAAGAGGTGGACTACTTTTATCTCGTAAGGGTATAAATGTTCCAAAGACAATATTAAATAGAGACATATTAACACCTAAGGATTTGTTAGATATTGAATTTGCCAAAAAAGTTAAACCAGATTTTGTTGCTATTTCTTTTGTTCAAAGTGCGGAAAATGTTTTAGAGGTTAAAAAATTTATCAATAATGAAGATATTAAAATAATATCAAAAATTGAAAGAGGTATCGCTCTGGAAAATATCGATGGAATTATAAGAAATTCTGATTGTATAATGATTGCTAGAGGTGATTTAGGTATAGAAATACCAATAGAAGATTTACCTATAGTCCAAAAAAATTTAATTAGACATGCACATTGGCACGATAAGGCGACTATTGTAGCAACTCAAATGATGGCCTCTATGATAGACCATTATCGTCCAACTCGAGCAGAGGCTAGCGATGTTGCTAATGCCATTTTTGATGGTGCTGATGCTTTAATGCTTTCTGATGAAACTGCTGTTGGGGCTTACCCTACTGAAACTGTTAGTATTATGAACAGAATCATAAAAAGAACTGATCAATATTTTAGTCATAGAAATTATTTTGACAATTCAAGTATAATTTATAAAAAATAATTTTTTAAAATGAAAAAATTAGAATTATTAGCGCCAGCGGGTAATTTTTTAAAAATGCAAACAGCTATAACTCATGGGGCTGATGCAATTTATTTAGGTATCCCAGATTTTTCACTAAGAGTTAGAATTAATGATTTTGATTTAAATTCTTTGGCTAGAGCTATTTCCTATGCTCATTCTAAAAATAAAAAAGTTTATGTTACTATAAATATTTTTGCTCACAACCATCATATTGACAAACTACCAAAATATTTAAAATTATTAAATAAATTATTACCAGATGCTTTAATAATTTCTGATCCAGGGATATTATCATTAGTAAAAAAATATTGTCCCCAAATTGATGTTCATTTATCAACTCAAGCTAATTGTACTAATTATGAGGCAGTTAAATTTTGGCAGAAACAAGGGGTCAAGAGAATAATCTTGGGACGAGAAACCACCCTGGAAGAGATAAAAAAAATTCATCAAAAATGTCCTAAGATAGAGCTGGAATATTTTGTTCATGGGGCAATGTGTATGTCTTATTCCGGTAGATGTTTTTTGTCAAAAGATTTTGTTAATCGTAGCGCTAATTTAGGTGATTGCTCTCAGCCTTGTCGATGGGAGTACGATGTTTTTATCAAAGCCAAGGGTCATGAGCAGGAGTTAGAGTTGGTACAAGAAAATCATGGCTCTTATTTGCTTAATTCCAAGGATTTATGTTTAATAAAAAATCTCCCAGAATTAATAAAAGCTGGTATTACTAGCTTTAAAATTGAGGGAAGAGCCAAGAGTGTTTATTATTTAGCAAATATTGTTGGAATTTATAAAAAAGCTTTATTAGACTCAAAAAAGATTAATTTTTTATATAAAGAATTAATAAGCAAAGTAACTCATAGAGGTTATACTACTGGATTTTTATTAAATAAAAAAGGGGAGCAGAATACTATTAATTCTCATTTTTTATCAGATTGGGAGTTTTGCGGCCAAGTTCTTGAAAATAAAAGCAAAAAAGAAAAAAATAAATATATTAATATTATTAAAATTAAAGTTCATAATACTATTAAGCTCGGAGATAAAATTGAGATAATTATGCCAAATTATGATATAATAAAACTAGACTTAAAAGAAATAATTGATTTTCAGAGTAGTCAAAATATTCAAGAAGCTCATGGTGGTGGTGGCAGTCAAGAGGTGTTATTAAAGGTTATTAGTATTATTAAAATACCCGAGTTATCGGTTTTAAGAAGAAAGTTATAAAATTATGATTTCATATTTAAAGGGGAGGATTATTTATAAGTTAAAAAATAATATTGTTCTAGAGATAAACAATGTAGGATATACTGTTTTTGTTAGTGATAATTTTTTAAATGAATTAAAAGTTGACCAAATAGTAGAAGTTTTTACTCATCAGCATGTCAAAGAGGATGCCCTAGATTTATACGGCTTTAAAAGCTTAGAAGAATTAGAGTTTTTTAAGTTACTTATTTCCATTTCTGGTGTTGGCCCAAAGTCGGCCTTATCAGTTTTAGCTATAGCTAATTTATCTGATATTAAAGATTCTATTGTTCGAGAAGATTCTCATCTTTTAACTAAAGTTTCTGGTATTGGTAAAAAAACAGCTGAAAGAGTGGTTTTAGAATTAAAGGATAAATTATTTAAAATGGGAGGGGATTATGATTTGTCAGAAAGCAGTTTTTCTGGAGATGAAATTGATGCTTTAATGGCCCTAGGTTATTCGATGCCTAAGGCTCGAGAGGCCTTAAAACAGGTTGATAATGATATTTTAGATAGTGCTGAAAGAATTCGTCAAGCCCTGAAGAAGATGTCAAAATAAAAAAAATAATATATTTTTTGAAAAATGCTTAGTATTTACAAAAGCATTTTTTTTAGTTATAGTAATAATATCAAATTTTCTTGTTTTTAGATAATAAAAACAAATTTTTTTGTTGAAAAATATATATGAAACAATCATTTCTATTCACTAAAACAATTAAGGAGATCCCTAAAGATGAAACTTCTTATAATGCTCAAACTTTAATAAGGGCAGGCTTTATTGATAAGCTTGGTGCTGGTATTTATACATTTTTACCCTTGGGTTTAAGGGTTTTAAATAAAATAAATAATATCATCAGAGAGGAAATTAATTCTGTTGGTGGGCAAGAGGTTTTAATGCCTGCGCTTACTCCTAAAGAGATTTGGCAAACAACGGATCGCTGGGAAAACTTTGATGCCCTATTTAAACTTTTTGGCTCAGATGATAAGGAATATGCCTTAGGTGCTACCCACGAAGAAATTGTTACACCATTGGCACAAAAATTTACCTTATCTTATCGAGATTTACCTTTCTCTATTTATCAAATTCAAACTAAATTTCGCAATGAAAAAAGAGCTAAGGCAGGCTTACTTCGGGGTCGAGAATTTTCAATGAAAGATTTATATTCTTTTCATGTTTCCCAAGAAGATCTTGATATTTATTATGAAAAAGTTAAACAGGTTTATTTTAATATTTATAAAAGACTAGGATTAGGGGATATCACATATTTGACCTATGCTTCTGGAGGAGCTTTTTCTAAATATTCTCATGAATTTCAAACTATTTGTTCAGCCGGAGAAGATATTATTTATATTTGCCAAAAATGTAAAACTGCTATTAATCGAGAAATAATAGAAGAGCAAAAAGATTGCCCTGAATGTGGTAGTAATGATTTTAAAGAAGAAAAGGCTATTGAAGTGGGAAATATTTTTAAATTAGGAACTAAATTTTCCAAGTCTTTTGGTTTTCAGTATAAAAATCAATCTGATGATATTGGCGATATCATTATGGGTTGTTATGGTATGGGACCTAGTAGAATATTGGGAACTATTGTAGAGGTCTACCATGATGATAAAGGGATTATTTGGCCAGATAATATAGCTCCTTTTTCTATTCACTTAATATCCTTAAAACAAAATGAAGAAGCCGAAAAAATTTATCAAAAATTAATATCTGCCGGTTTTGATGTTTTGTATGATGATCGTGATGAGATTTCGGCTGGAGAGAAATTTGCCGATGCTGATTTAATTGGTTGTCCAGTTAGATTAGTTTTAAGTTCTAAAACATTAACAGATAATAAAATTGAATTTAAAGCTAGGAAAAATAATAATTTAGAGCTAATAAATATTGATGATTTATTAAAATTTTTAAATTAAAATTATGTTTGAATTTTTTAAAAGAATAGGAAGACTTGGTCATGATATCGCTATTGATTTAGGTACTAAAAATACCCTAGTTTATGTTGATAAAAAAGGTATTATCATTAACGAACCTAGTGTTGTAGCTATTAATACTAAAACAACTGAAATTTTAGAAATTGGGCATGAGGCTAAAAAAATGGTTGGAAAAACTCCAGCTCATATTCAGGCAATTAAACCTTTGGTTGATGGTGTTATTTCTGATTTTGAAATTACTGAAAAAATGTTAAAACATTTTATTAATAAAGTTCATGGAGAGGGTTTTTCTTTTTTACCTCGCCCTCGTGTTATCATCGGAATTCCTTTAGATATTACAGAGGTAGAAAAAAAAGCCGTAGAGGATGCCGCCAAGTCAGCTGGCGCCAGGAAGGTTTATTTAATAGAGGAAGTTATGGCCGCTGCTTTAGGAGCCGGTCTTCCAGTGGATAGTCCTAGAGCTAATATGATTGTTGATATCGGTGGAGGTACAACTGACATAGCAGTTATTTCTTTATCTGGAGTAGTTTCTTGGAAATCTTTAAGATTAGCAGGAAATGAATTGGATAATAATATTTCTGATTATATTAGAGATAATTTTAATGTTTTAATTGGTGAGCAATTATCAGAAAAAATAAAAATAAATCTAGCATCAGTTATACCATTTGATGAAGAAAGAACTATGGAAATAAGAGGTAGGGATCTGGTAAACGGTCTTCCAACTTCTATTACTATTTCTGATTCTCAAGTTAGAGAAGCGATAAAAAAAACAATTATAAAAATAGTAGAAAATATAAAATTAACCCTAGAAGAAACTCCGCCAGAATTAGTTTCAGATATTTATGAGCACGGACTTTATTTAAGTGGTGGTGGAGCACTTCTTTATGGTTTGGATAAGCTAGTTGCCAAGGCCACTAAGATACCAGTTTTAGTTGTTGATGATCCACTTTCAGCTATGGTTAGGGGTTCTGGTGCTTTATTTGCAGACGAAGAATTATTAAAAAAAATAACATCAGTTTTGGATTTATAGCTTTATTATTATGATTTTTTTTAAGAGAAATAAATTTTATAAAATTATTATAGCAGTTTTCTTACTGCTTGTTTTTTTAAATTTTATTAATTTTTCTTCTTTTGGTAGAAGAATATTTTCTATAGTAGTTGAGCCAGGTACAAGTTATTCTAAGAATTTATCTGAAAAATTATTTGTTAATAAAAAAAATAAAAAAGAACTTGAGGATAAGATTTTAATTTTAGAAGAAAAAATTCAATCTACAGATGTTGAAATGGCCAGGCTTTATTCTCTAGAAGATGAAAATAATTCGCTAAGAAATCATCTTAGTTTTTTTAATGATAAATCTTTTGATTATGTTTTAGCTAATGTTCTTTGGCAGGAAAATTTTTTAAATTTTTCTCACTATAATCAAAATATTATAATAAATAAAGGATCTGACAATAATTTACGCCCTGGCTTAGCTGTTTTAAATGAATTTGGCATCGTTGTAGGTAGAATAATAGACGTTCAAGAGAAGCAATCCAGAGTTTGTTTAATGAATAATAATTTTTGTAAAATGGCAGTATCTGTTAATAATAATGACAGGAGTATCGGTTTAGCTGAAGGTAATCTTGGCCTATCTATAAAATTAAATTTTGTTCCTCAAAATGAAGTAATTAATATTGGGGATATGATAATTAGCTCCGGATTAGAGAGTGATGTTCCTAGAGGTTTAGCAGTCGGCAAGGTTAATTACATTAATCAAGATGTTAGTGATATATGGCAAAATATAAGCATAGAGCCTCTTTTTAATACTAATAAGTTAGGGATAGTCTCAATAATTATTCCTAAATAATTAAAATGATAAAATTTATAAATTTTTTTAAATTTTTTGTTTTAGCTCTTTTTATATTTTTGCTACAAAATGGGCTAATAAATTCAATGCCAGGAATTTTATCAAGGATAAATTTATTTCCATTTTTAATTATTTTTTTATTTATTTTTTATAATTTTCAAGCATCTCTTTATTTTTCAGTTTTTCTAGGATTTTTATTAGATATATTTTCTTTTTATCCTTTTGGGGTTTATCTAGTATCATTTTTAGTAGTGTTATCTCTAGCTAATTTTTTTTGGGACAAATTCTTTACAAATAAGTCTGTTTATTCATTTTTAGCTCTAAGTTCTTTTTTGTTATTTTTTTATAATATAGTTCTTTATTCTATTATTTATTATTTTGATAGTTTTTACTTAGATTTTTTTTATTTTGGTAAAATATTCTGGATTAATTTATTTTGGGAGTTTTTCTGGCTTAATTTAGGGGTATTAATTTCTTTTTATTTAATGCAAACAAATAATAAAAAGTTTTTAAGTTAATTTTTTTGATAAAAAAGCAAATTAATGCTATTATATTATTGTTTTTAATTATTTGAGAATGAAATTTGATTTTATTACAATTGGTGGAATTACTGAAGATATAGTCTTTTTTACAGACCAGGGTCTTTTAATTCAAAATAAGGAAAATATTTTAATGCAAAAAATATTAGGTTTTGAATATGGTTCTAAAATCAATATAAAAGAATACGGTCATTATTTTGGCGGTGGAGCTCTTAATACAGCGGTTAACTTTAGTAATCTAGGATTTAAAAGTTCTTGTGTTTCTAGGGTTGGCAAAGATGAGAGATCCTCTAGATTTTTAAAAGTTTTAAAAAATAAAAAAATAGATAGTAAAAATATAGAATTTGATAGGAAGCATGATTCTGGATTTTCTTTTATTTTAAATAATAAAAAAGATAGAATTATTTTTACTTATCGAGGCGCTAATGATTATTTAGATTTAGGCAAAAAAGATTTAAGTTTTTTAAGTCATTCAAGGTGGGTTTATCTAAGCTCATTACCAAGTAATTGCAGTGAAAGTTTAAAAAATATTTTTAAAAATAAAAATAAAATAGCATGGAATCCCGGAATACAGCAACTTTCCAAGGGTATCAGTGGAATATCTGGGTTTTTAAAAAAAACTGATATTTTAATATTAAATAAAGATGAGGCCCTAGAGTTAATTAAAAAAACTAAGCACCTAGAAAATATTAAAGATAGTTTTTTGATTAATTCTAAAAATCTAATTAAATTATTAAAAACAGAAAGTCTCTCAAATATTATCATCTTAACTGACGGAGAGAACGGAGCTTATTTTTTTGATGGAAATAATTTTTATTATCAAAAAATAATTAAAAATTCAAAAAAAATTGATTCAACTGGAGTTGGCGATACCTTTGCCTCTACCTTTGTAGCATTTTTTGAGAGGCTTAATGGGGATTATAAAAAATCTATGTTTTTAGCTGTTAAAAATGCTTCATCAGTTGTATCTATGCCTGGAGCTCAAAATGGGCTTTTAAATTTGAAAGATTTGTTAAAAAGTTAATATATATTTATAAATTAATAAAAATCTAATTTTATCTAAAATTTTTTAAGATTAGAATAAAAAAATATGAAAAATATTTTTATAATCGAAGATGATCTAAATATTTTATATGGCTTAAAGGATATTTTTTCTTCAAATGATTATGAGGTTGAAACTAGTGATTCAAATGAGGAGCTAGATGATTTGATCAAAAGAATCAAAAAATTTAAAACAAATATAGTTGTTTTGGATTTAGTTTTACCAAAATTAGATGGACTAGAAGTTATTAAAACAATAAAATCTAATGATGATCTTAAGGATATAGAGATATTTATCTTTACGGATTTGAGCGATGAAGATGGTAAGAGTAGAAGTGTTGGACTCGGGGCTAATTATTATTTTATGAAAAATGAGTTTGATATTTATGCTTTTGCTAATAAAATAATGCGTATCATGGACAGATCTTCTAATGATTTTGTTGACGAAGATAATCTAGAGGACTCAGAGGATATAGTCATGGATTAGTTATTTAATTTAATTTAATTTTTATGAAATTTAAAAGAAAAAGATTGATTATAGTTATTTCTATAATTTTATTTATTGTTTTTATTATATTTTTATCCTTTTTTAAAAAAGATAAGGTTGAATATGTTAGCGTTGAATTAAAAAAACAAAATTTAATTCAAACTGTTAGTGAAATAGGAACCGTTAAAGCTAATCAAGAATTAGGTTTAAATTTTTTACAAGCTGGAAAATTAAAATCTCTTAATTTTAAGGTTGGTGATCAGGTTAACGAGGGAGATGTTTTGGCTGAGCTTGATTACTCTTCATTATTAATAAGAAAAGATGAGGTTTTAGCTTCTTTGAAAATTGCTCAAACTAATCAAGATAAGTTAATAAAAGGGGCTTCTTATGAAGATATTGCTGTTTTAGAGGCACAAGTTAGGCAATCAGAAAGTTCTTATGAGTCAGCTAAAAAAGATTTAGAGCAAGTAAAAAAAATGAGCTCTGAAAATATTTATCAAGCTGAAAGAAATTTAAGTGATTTGTTGCTACCAAATTCTCAATTAAAAATGTCAGTCAAACAATCAGTTGAATCAGCTAAACTTGCCTTGTCTAATACTGAAAAAACATCAAAACAAATTATGGAAAATAGTAGACAGTCAATGCTTTCTTCTATTGATTATAATTTTTCAGTTGCTAGAGCCTCCTTGGACTCTATTAATAGAATTTTAAATGATGAAGATATAAAAAATGTTTTTAGTGTTAAAAACTATTTTTATAAAATAGAAAGTGAAAAATCTTATAATCAGTCAATGGAGTTTTTACCAAAAATAGAGGCTCAAATTAAAATAGCAAAGCTTGATAGTAATAAAGAAAATTTAAAAAAAACATCAGATGAATTAGTTTCTTTTTTGAATCAAGTTTTTTTAACTTTAAATAATTGTTTTAGTGCTCTAGAGAGTACTATTACATCATCCTCTTTTTCGCAAGCATCTTTAGATAATTTTAAAAATTTAGTTAATACAAATAAAACTAATATTAATAGATCATTGTCTGATTTACAGGGAACTTATTTCGCTTTTAATAATTCAGTCTTAAGTTATGAAACAAATGTTTCCAGTGCTCAAGATAACCTAGGAAAAGCAGAGGCTGCTTTAAGTGATGCTATTTCTGCTGCTGAAAATAATTTAAGCATAGTTAAAATTAGCTCTGGTCAACAAATTTTATCATCAGAGTCTAGACTTGATTCTGCTAAAAAATCTTATGAAGTTGCTAAATTACAATTATCAAAACTTAAAACTTCAGCTAGTTCAAATGATTTAAAATTAGCACAAGCTCAGGTAGACCAAGCTAATGCTAGCTTAAGTTTAATAGAAAAACAAATTGAAGATAATTTAATTAAAGCACCTATTAATGGAAAAATAGTAAAAATGAATTATGAAGTTGGAGAACAAGTTAATAATTCTAAGTCAGTTATTAGTTTATTAACTGAAAATAATTTTGAAATTGAGGTTTTAATTTCTGAATCAGATATTAGTAAAATTAAAATTGGTAATAAAGCAGAAATTAGTTTTGATGCTTTTGGAGATGATTATAAAATTGATGCTCAGGTTTATTTTATTGAACCAGCTGCTACCTCTATTTCAGATGTTATATATTATAAAACAAAACTTATTTTTTCAGAGGATCAAATTGATTCAAATAGTTTTGTTATTAAATCAGGGATGACTGCAAATGTTAATATTGTTGCTAATTTCAAGAAAAATGTTTTGACTTTGCCATCTAGAGCGATTTTGACTAATAGTGATGGACTTCGTTATGTTAGACTTTTAGAAAATAATAATATTAAAGAAGTTTTAGTTGAAATTGGTTTAAGTGGTGATCAAACTATGACTGAAGTTTTATCTGAGGATTTAAAAGAAGGGGATTTAATAGTTACTTCTATTAGAAATAAAGATTAGTTTATGTTAATAAATATTGATAATTTAGTAAAAGAATATAAATCTGAAGATATTATAACCAAGGTATTACACGGTCTTTCTTTTAATATTGATCATGGAGAGTTTGTATCTATTATGGGTCCATCTGGATCAGGAAAATCAACCTTAATGCATATTTTAGGGTTACTTGATAGACTTAGCTCCGGCTCTTATTATTTTGAAGGGGAGGATGTTAGTAAAATGGATGATGATCAATTAGCAGCTTTTAGAAATGAAAAAATTGGTTTTGTTTTTCAATCTTTTAATTTATTATCAAAAACATCTGTTTTAGATAATGTTATATTACCGCTAACCTATTCTAGTGATAAAAAAAATATGAGCACTAGAGCAAAGGAGGTTTTAACAAGTGTTGGGCTGTCTCATCGTTTTAATTATTACACTAATCAAATATCTGGTGGTGAAAAACAAAGAGTTGCAATTGCTAGAGCTTTAGTAAATAATCCCTCAGTTATTTTTGCTGATGAGCCAACTGGAAATCTTGATTCTAAATCTGGCATTCAAATTATGGATATTTTACAGAAATTAAATGATCAAGGTAATACAATTATTTTAGTAACCCATGAAACCTATACAGCGGAGCATGCAAAAAGAATAATAAAAGTTAGAGATGGTTTAATTATTAGTGATGAACCAGTCTTGAATCGTAGATTTGCTAAGGATGGTCTAACTTTGAAATAAATGAATTTTTTATCTCTCAAACAAGCTTTTAATACTTCAATTAAAGCTCTTAAGGCCAATAAGGCTAGGAGTTTTTTAACTATGCTTGGTATAATTATTGGAGTTGCCTCTGTTATTATTATTATGTCAGTTGGTTCAGGGGCTCAAAGTTTGATATTAGGTCAAATAGAGGGACTAGGTTCTAATTTGGTATCAATTACTCCCGGTAAATTAGATGATAAGGGTCCACCAACATCTGTTTTGGGGATAGTAGTGACATCACTTACCTTAGATGATTTCAAGTCTATAGAAAATTCTAAAAATTTAATTGGCATTGATTCTCTGGTTGCCTATGTAGAGGGCTTGGCGACTATTTCTTTTAAAAATAATTCATATGATTCTAGTGTTGAGGGTGTTACTGAAACTTATATTGAAACAGAGGGAGGGGAATTAAGTAATGGTAGGTTTTTTAGCAAGGAAGAAAATGACTCTCTAGGAAGGGTTGTCGTTCTTGGAAATACTGTTAAAAATGAGTTATTTGGTGATTCAAATCCAGTAGGTCAGAGGGTTAAAATAAAAAAACAAATTTTCGAAGTAATTGGAGTTTTAGAGGAGAGGGGACAAGTTGCTTTTAGAGATTATGATAATAAGGTTTTGATTCCTATTAAAACCATGCAAAAAAATATAGCTGGTATAAACTATTTAAATAGTATAAATATTAAACTTAGTGAAGGTACCATTTTATCAAATGCCATTAGTGATATAGAAAATATTTTAAGAGAGAATCATGGAATAAAAGATCAAAGTGGTGATAGTGATGATTTTTCAGTTAGAAGTTTAACGGAACTACTTAATTTAATAAAAACTATAACAGATGCTTTGAGATATTTTTTGGCATTAATGGCTGGTTTATCGCTTATTGTTGGTGGTATTGGTATTATGAATATTATGCTTATTAGTGTTAATGAAAGGACCAGGGAAATAGGAGTTCGAAAGGCTATAGGCGCTTCTAATAAAAATATAATTAGTCAATTTTTATTAGAATCAATATTTTTAACTTTAATTGGAGGAATAATTGGTATAGTTGTGGGAATTATAATTTCTTGGTTTATTTCTTTGATTATGAATTATTTAAATTACGACTGGTCTTTTATTGTCAGTCTATTTTCTGTCTTTATTGCCGTTTTTGTTTCAGCTTTAGTTGGTTTAGTTTTTGGTCTTTATCCAGCCAAGAAGGCTAGCAAGTTGGAGCCAGTTCAAGCTCTTAGTTATGAATAATTTTTTATGAAAACTGTTGATATTATAAAAATGTCTCTAATCTCAATGTTAAAGAATAAAATGAGAACCTCTTTAACTGTTTTGGGTATGGTTATTGGCATTGCAAGTATAATTATTGTTTACTCTTCTGGCGAGGGAATTAGAAGTTTAATTGTTGGCCAGATAGAGGCCTTCGGTACTAATATTATTCAAACTGAGGTAAGAGTTCCCAGCACTAAAAAGGGCATACAAGCCGAATCTGATAGCGCTAATGCTATTGCTAGTGGTGTTCAAGTTACAAGTTTAAAAGAAAAAGATTTAGAAGACATAAAAAAAATACCAAATATTATAGATGGTTATGGAGCTGTTTTGACTCAGGAAACTGTTAGTTATGCCAATGAAACAAAAAAAGCATTTTTATTTGGAGTTGGGTCTTCTTATATTAATATTGATAAATCAGAAATAGAAAGTGGTTATTTTTTTAGTGAAGCTGATAATAGATCATTGTCTCAGGTTGTAGTTTTGGGGCACAAGGCATCTCAGGATATATTTAAAGGAGAAAATCCAATAGATAAAACCGTGGTGATCAAAAGAAGTCGTTATCAGGTTATTGGTGTTTTAAAAGAGCGGGGATCTACTATTGGTTTTGATTTTGACTCCATGGTTATTTTACCAGTAAAAACTTTGCAGAAAAAAATAATGGGAATTGATCATTTTATATATATAGTTCATCAAGTTTCAGATCCGGAATTAGCCGAAGAAAATGCTGAAACAATGAGAGAAATTCTTAGAGAAAATCATGGAATATCTAATCCCGATAGAGATGATTTTAGGGTTACTACTATGAAGGAAATGTTAAAAACTTCTCAAGACATAACAAACAGTATTACAATTTTATTATTATTAATAGTAGTAATTTCTTTAATAGTTGGTGGTGTTGGAATATTAAATGTTATGTATGTTATTGTATCAGAAAGAACGCCAGAAATAGGATTAAGAAAAGCTGTCGGAGCTAAATTTTCTGATATAATGAAGCAATTTTTAATTGAGTCAATCTTGATAACTACTATAGGTGCTTTTTTCGGAGCAATACTCGGTGTTATTTTTTCTTTTTTTATTTGCCTAGGTGCTAATTATTTTGGTTTAGAATGGAAATTTGTTGTTCCCTTGAAAGCATTTGTTGTATCATTTTTATTTGCTTTCTTTTTTGGAGTTTTATTTGGTATTTTTCCTGCTAGAAAAGCTGGCAAACTTGATCCAGTGGAAGCCTTAAGAAAAGAATAATTTAATTGACTAAAAGATAATAAAAAGTTAATATAATTATATTATTTTAATATAGTTTTTAAAATATGATAGTAAAAAGAATTAGTATTGATTTAGGCACAACTTATACTTTGGTTTATCTTCCTAAAAGGGGAGTAGTTATTAATGAGCCTAGTGTTGTGGCTGTTTCTATTGATGATAATAAAATTTTAGCCGTTGGAAATGATGCCAAGGATATGTTAGGTAGGACTCCAGATACTATTATTGCCCTTAAACCTTTAAAAGATGGTGTTATAGCTGATTATAGAACAACCGAAGCTATGATACGTTATTTTATTAATAAAACATTGGGTAAAATTAGAATATTTAGACCAGAAGTGATGGTTGCTGTTCCTGCTGGCATATCATCTACAGAGAGAAGGGCTGTAATTGAAGCCACTATTGCCGCAGGAGCTAAGGCTGCTTATATTATTAAGGAGCCAGTCGCAGCTGCTATTGGTGCAAATATTCCAATTAGTTCAGCAACTGGTCACATGGTTGTTGATATTGGTGGAGGAACCTCTGAAATGGCAGTTATATCATTGGGCGGGGTTGTTTCTTCTACCTCTGTTCGTGTTGGTGGTAATAAATTAGATTTAGCAATACTGGAGTATGTAAGAAAAAAATATGGCCTAGTTATCGGAGAGAGAACAGCTGAAGAAATGAAATTAAAAGTTGGCTCAGCACTTTTTTTAGATGATAATAATAAACTATTAATGGAGATAAATGGTCGAGATGGTCTTAGTGGATTACCAAGAACTATTGAGGTAAATAGCAATGATGTAACATCAGCAATTTCTAATGAATTAGAAATAATTCTAAATACAGCCAAGAAAATACTTCAACAAACTCCGCCAGAATTAGTTGCCGATATTATAGATAAAGGTATAGTTTTAACTGGAGGAACTTCTTTATTGAGAAATATTGATCAATTTTTTTCTCAAGCATTAGGAGTTTCTGCTTATGTTGCCGATGATCCATTGCTTTGTGTAGCGAAGGGAACCGGAATTGCTTTGGATAATCTAGATTCTTACAAAAGAAGTATTCTAGCAACAAAATAATTTTTTAAAATAATAATATGACCATAGGCATAGATGCATCAAGGGCAAATCGTGATTTTAAAACGGGAACTGAGTGGTATTCTTATCATTTGATTAAAAATTTAATCAAGATAGATAAACAAAATAATTATATACTTTATACAGACAAGCCTTTTAGTAAGGCTTTTTTAGATGATTTAAATTCCCTTAATTTGCAAAATTTTAAAATAAAGGTTTTAAATTGGCCATTTAGTTATTTTTGGACATTGGGTCGTTTAAGTTTAGAAATGTTATTTAAATCTCCAGATGTTTTATTTGTTCCGGCTCATGGTATTCCCTTGTTTTTTCCTAGAAAAACTATCAATACAATTCATGATATAGCTTTTATTAAAAATGAATGTCTTTATAGTAAAGAGATTTCTTCGGGCGATCATAATATAAATAAAAAAACATTTAATTTTTTTATTAAAACTCTTACTTTTGGTAAATATTGTCTAAGTTCAATTGACTACTTAAATTGGTCAACAAAATTTGCATTAAAGCGAGCAAAAAAAATTATTACTGTTTCTAATGCAAGCAAAAAAGATATTGTTACTAATTATAAAAAAATAAAAGAAGACAAAATTAGAGTTGTTCATAATGGCTTTGATAATGAAAAATATAAATTAATTAAAGACCAAGAGGGTATAAAAATAGTTTTAAATAAATATGGTATAGATTTTCCATTTTTTCTTTATGTTGGGAGACTAGAAAGAAAAAAAAATATATATCGGTTAATTGAGGCTTTTGCTATTTTTAAAGAAAATAATCCTTGTTTAGAAAAATTAGTATTAGTTGGTAGCGCTGGCTTTGGTTATGATGAGATTAAGTATATGATCGAAGAATTTGGAATAGAGAACGAAGTAATTATTCTGGGCTGGGTTGAGGAAAATGATTTACCATTTATTTTTAATAAAGCTCTATGTTTTATTTTTCCTTCTTTTTTTGAAGGCTTTGGTATTCCAGTATTGCAATCAATGGCCTGTGGAACTCCAGTAATAGCATCTAATATAGATGCGCTTCATGAAGTTGCCGGGGATTGCGCTTTATTTTTTAATCATTTAAGTTCCAATGATTTGTCTTTAAAAATGAAACAAATTTTTAATGACAAAGATTTAAGAGAATTATTAATTGAAAAATCATTAATCAGATCAAAATTATTTAGCTGGGAAAAATGTGCCCAAGAAACATTAAAAGAGATTAATAGTTTATGAAAAAAATAAATAAAAAATTAATTTATATTTTATTTTTTTGTTTTTTTATAGTTTTCTTTTTTGTTTTTTTAGTTAAAAAAAATAGCGAAAGCATCTTTTCTTTTTCTGAAAAAAATAATATAGCAATAGATGATTCTCTGTGTTCAGATGATTGCTCTTATAGACTCATAGATGGTGAGCTTGTTGATTCTGATAAAATTAATCCATTTATTATTTCTGCAGTTATTGATAATCATTCTGATGCTAGACCCCAACTTTCCTTAAGTTTAGCTAAGATTGTTTATGATATTCCTGCTGAGGGCGGAATTAATAGATACTTAGCATTTTTTTTATCTGATGAGCAAAATATTTCTAATATTGGACCAATTAGAAGTGCTCGTCCATATTTTTTAGATATTGCTAGAGAGTATAATAGCATTATGCTACATTGCGGGGGTAGTCCCGAGGCCTTAGCCAGAATAAGCAAGGAGAGATTGTTAACAATTAATGAATTTTATAATGAAAAATATTTTTTTAGAGATAAAAATTATCAAGCCCCCCATAATGTAGTTGCTGATTTTGATAAAATAAAAAATTATTTAAATGAAAAAAATTTTAATAACTCTAATTTTAATAATTGGATCTTCGACAAAGAAAAGAGTTTAAAATTAGATAATATTAATTTTAATGAAGTAATTGAGATTAAAAAAGGCCAGCAAATTTATAACACTTCCTGGTCTTATGATCTTGATAGAAGTCTTTACCTAAAAAATTTAGCAGGAAATAAGCATGTTGATAATCTTAATGAGCAGATTTATGCTAAAAATTTAATTTTTCAATTTGTTGATACTAAGATTCTAGATAATGAGTTGCGTTTAAAAATTGATTTATTGGGCAGGGGTTATGCTGTTGTCTGTATGAATGGTTTTTGCAATAATGCCTATTTTCAGAAAAATGATTATAACTCTAGAACAATTTATTATTATGATGATGATTCCGAGGTTATCTTTACTCCAGGAAATACTTGGATTCATTTTATAGATGAGGGAAGTAGTTTAAAAATAGAAAATTTTGATTTAAGAGAAAAATAGTTTAAAAATAAAAAATCTTAATTTAAAATGAGCTTATAATTATTCTTTCTTTTTTTCTGAGATCCTTAATTATTTCTAATTTTAAGGATTTTTTATTTATCGCTTTTTTATTTATTTCTATTAAATATTTTTTTTGCCAAGGACTTATTTCTTGATATAAGAAGATTTTATTATCTTCTTTTTTAATATTTTTAATTTGTTTGATAAGTTTTTTATATAAAGATAAACCATCCCTCCCTCCATATAAAGCTATTTCTGGTTCAAGTTGAATGCTTGGAGATTCTTTTATTTCTTTTCTTGTTAAGTATGGTAAATTGGCTATTAAGTGTAGTTCTTCAAATTTATCTATTTTATTTTTTTCTAAAAAATCTTTTAATAGATCACTTTTGAAAAATTTTATCTTTTTTTCACAATTATTTATTTTGGAATTTTTTTTAGCAATAAATAATGCTTTTTCACTTATATCGAGACCATAAAAGCTAATATTTTTATTATTTTTTAATAGATCAGCAACGCTTACGATAATACAAGCCGATCCGGTTCCTATATCGATTATTAGATTTTTTTTATTTTTATTTAATCTTTTAATTAGTTCATCAACTATTATTTCGCTTTCCGGCCTGGGAATTAAAGTGTTTTTATTAACTACAAAATCTAAATTATAGAAAGCTTTATTTTTTAACAGATAGGGCAGTGGCCAGTTTTGTAGTCTTTTTTTAAGTATTAAATTTATTTTTTTTAAATCAATATCATTTAATTCTTTTTTTAAATCTAAAATTAATTCCTCTCTTCTTTTTTTTAAAACAAAAGAAATTATTAATTCTAGTTCTAATCGAGCTTCTTTTATTTTTTTTTGCTCAAGTTTTATGATATTTTCTTTTAAAAAATCTTCTATTTTCATTTAATTATTTAAATCCTTTTTAAGGTCTTCTATTATTTCCTCTATATTACCTTCCATTATTTCATTAATATTATGCCATGATTTATTAATTCTATGATCGGTTATTCTGCTTTGAGGAAAATTATATGTTCTTATTTTGTCACTTCTATCACCTTTTCCAACCTGATCCTTTCTTTCTATGGATTCTTTAATTAATTTTTCCTCTTCAATTTTTGCTAATAATCTTGATCTTAAAATTTGTAAAGCTTTTTCTTTATTTTGATGTTGAGATTTTTGATCTTGGCAACTAACAATCATTCCTGTTGGTAAATGAGTAACTCTTATGGCAGAGTGTGTTGTATTTACACTTTGACCTCCTGGCCCAGATGAACAAAAAGTATCTATTCTTATTTCATTGGCCTCTATTTTTAGGTCCACCTCTTCCGCCTCTGGTAGTATTATTACAGTCGATGTTGATGTATGAACCCTTCCTTGTTTTTCTGTTTCTGGCACTCTTTGAACCCTATGGGTCCCAGCTTCATATTTTAAATGGCCATAAACATTATTTCCTTTTATTGAAAAAATTATTTCTTTATATCCGCCAATTCCAATAGAGCTAGAATTTAAAATTTCAAATTTCCAAGATTTTTTTTCTGCAAACTTGGAATACATTCTAAATAATTCTGCTGTAAATAAAGCACCCTCATCACCACCAGCGCCAGCCCTTATTTCAATGATAATATCTTTTTTATCATTTGGATCGGCAGGATATAATTCTTCTTGAAGACTTTTTTCAGTTAATATTTTTTTTTCATCAAGTAAATCTAAATCTTCCTGAGCTATTTTGCTTAATTCAGGTGATTCCTCACTTTTTATAATTTCTTTATTTTCATCTATATTCTTGTTTATTTTTTCTAAATCAACAATAAGATCATAAATTCTCTTTAGAGCTGAATGTTCTTTTGCTACTTTGCTTAATTCCTTATTATCAGAAATAATTTCTGGGCTTATTAGCTTTTTTTCGAGCTCTATAAATTTATTTTTTAATTCCTGGAACTTATCCATATTTTTGAGTAAAATAAAAGCCCCAAAATGGCGCTTCTATCTTTTATTTTTATTTGTTATTTATTTTTTTCTGCTTGCTTTTTTGTTTTCTCAGCTCTTTTAATAGTTTTACTTTTTCTATTATCATCTTTTTTCTCTAATTTAGCTTTAAACTTACCGACACGATTAGCTGTATCAACTAATTTTTGTTTTCCAGTATAAAAAGGGTGACAATTTGAACAAAGCTCTGTTTTTATTTCTGATTCAACTGAGCCAGTTTCAAGAACAAATCCACAAGGACAAGTTGCTTTAATTTTTTCATTGTATTTAGGATGAATGTCTTTTTTCATATAAGTATTGTAAATAAATAATTAATATAACACATAAAACAATAACAAAACCATCAAAATTAATGGCTAAAACTAATAATATCATAGTATTTAAAATAAATCAAGGTTTTTTGACTGTTGATTATTAAGTTCTAAAATGTTAATATTTATTTGAATTAAATATTAATTTTTTATAAAAATATGATTAAAGATGTTATCATTAAAAAACTTAATAAATATAATGATGAAAGAGGTTTTTTGAGTGAAATTTATCGCTCAGATGAGCTTAAATATAAACCAGAAATGGCATATATAAGTGTAACCAAGCCAGGAGTTGTTCGCGGTCCTCATGAGCATAAATTTCAATCTGATTGTTTTGTTTTTTGTGGTCCGGGTACCTTTTCTTTACATCTTTGGGATAGAAGAGAAAATAGTGAAAGTAATGGGGAGTATTTAAATATAGACTTAGGTGAAGATAGTCCAGGTTTAGTTATTGTCCCTCCAGGAGTTGTCCATGGCTATAAATGTATTAGCAATGTTGATGCCTATTGTCTTAATTTTCCAGATAAATTATACCGAGGAGATGGCAAGCAGGAAGAGGTTGATGAAATCAGATGGGAAGAGGATAAAAATTCTCCATATAAAATTTTATAATTAAATATTTTTTAATATGTCAAAAATATTAGTAACTGGTGGAGCTGGATTTATAGGATCAAATTTTATAAGATATTGGCTTAATAAATATCCGCAAGATAGTATAGTAAACTTGGATAAATTAACTTATGCTGGAAATCTAGAAAATTTACTTGATCTTTCTAAAAATAGTAATTATGAGTTTATTAAGGGAGATATTTGTGACTTTTCCTTAGTTAATAATATTTGTAAAAACATTGATTTAATTGTTCACTTTGCTGCAGAAAGTCATGTTGATAGATCTATAATTAATAGCGCTGATTTTATTAGAACAAATGTTGAAGGCACTAGAACTCTTTTGGATGTTGCAAAAAATAATGGGTTAATTAGATTTCACCATGTTTCGACTGATGAAGTTTTTGGTTCTCTAGATTTTGATAGCCCAAAATTTAATGAAAAAACACCCTATGATCCAAGGTCACCATATAGTTCATCCAAGGCCGCTTCTGATCATCTAGTTAGGGCTTATTTTCATACATATAAACTGCCAATTACGATCTCCAACTGCTCTAATAATTATGGACCCTTTCAATTTCCAGAAAAATTAATACCACTTTTTATTACTAATATAATTGAGGGAAAAAATGTTCCAGTGTATGGTAGTGGTCAAAATATTAGAGACTGGATTCATGTAGAAGATCATAATAGGGGTGTTGACTGTATAATAAAAAAAGGAAAAATAGGCGAAACATATTGTTTAGGTGGTGATAATGAAATAAAAAATATAGATATAACATTGGAAATACTAAAATTAATGAATAAAAATAAAGATTCTATAGAATATGTTCAAGATAGGCCTGGACATGATTTGCGATATGCTATTGATTTTTCTAAGGCTAAAAATGAATTATCATGGGAGCCTGAATATAGCTTTTCTAGGGGGATAAAAGAAACTATTAATTGGTATATAGAAAATCAAGATTGGTGGAAAAAATTAAAAATTAAAAAATAAATTATGAATAAAGTATTGATTCTGGGATCTGATGGTAATTTAGGAAGTCAATTAGTAAAAGATTTTTCTAATTTTTCTAATTCAAAAGTTATTTCTTTTACAAGAAAAGACCTGGATATTTTAGATTATGATTTAATGAATTTTAAAATATCACAATTAAAGCCAGATATAATTATTAATACAGTTGCTTATAATGCTGTTGATAAATGTGAAGAGTTTGACGATGAATTTAAATTAGCTAAAAAAATAAATGGAGAAGCTTTAAAATATTTAGGAAAAACGGCTATAAAAAATAATTCTATTTTACTTCATTATTCTACTGATTATGTGTTTGGCGGAAATATTTGTCAGGAAAATGATTGTAGCGATGAATGCCTTCTTTCTTTTAAGGAAAAGGGAGGATTCCTAGAAGATAATGATCCATGTCCAATTAATAAATATGGATTATCAAAGGTTTTAGGAGAAATAGAATTACAAAGATTAGCTAGTCAAAAATTAAAATATTATATAGTCAGAACTTCAAAATTATTTGGACCAAGGGGCAGCTCCCAAAACTCAAAAGAAAACTTTTTTGATATAATGTTGAAAATGGCTAATGAAAAAAATGAACTTAATGTTGTTAGCGAAGAACTTAGTTGCTTTACTTATACTGAAGATTTAGCCAGACAAAGCAGGGAATTACTTCAAGATAGAAAAGATTTTGGTTTTTATCATATTAGAAATAGTGAGCCGGCAATTTGGTATGATGCCGCTAGAGAATTATTTAGACTCAAAAATTATATGATAAAAATAAATCCAGTTTCTTCAGAAAAATTTCCTAGACCAGCCAAGAGACCTAAGTATTCCGTTTTAGCTAATTCAAAATTAAAACCATTGAGAAGTTGGCGAGAGGCCCTAAAAGAATATCTAAAAAATTATAAATAAATTATTTTTAATTAAAATATTATGAAAGGAATTATTTTATCTGGAGGTAGTGCTACTAGGTTAAGACCTTGTACCAAGGTAACCTCAAAGCAATTATTGCCGGTATATAACAGGCCAATGATTTATTATCCATTAAATACTTTAATAAAGGCAGGCATTAAAGATATTTTAATTATAGTATCACCAGAACAAGCCGGTCATTATTTAAATTTATTAGGAAGCGGAAGAGATTTTGGTGTTAAATTTACTTATGAAATACAAGATAAGCCAGAGGGACTAGCTCAATCTTTTATTATTGGAAAAAACTTTATTGATAAAGATAGTGTTTGCATGATTTTGGGTGATAATATTTTTGAAGATGATTTTTCTGTTGATATTAAAAATTTTTCTGGTGGAGCTAAAGTTTTTGCTAAAGAGGTTCCAGATCCAGAAAGATTTGGAGTTGTAGAGTTTGATGAAAATAATAGAGCTATCTCTATTGAAGAGAAACCAGAGAAGCCTAAATCAAATTATTGTGTTACTGGCTTATATGTTTATGATAATAAGGTTGTTGATATTGCCCAAAATTTGAAACCATCTTCTAGAGGAGAACTTGAAATAACAGATGTTAATAGAGTTTATCTAGAGCAAGGAGAACTAGATGTTGCTATGGTTAATGGGGCTTGGGTTGATGCTGGAACTTTTGATAGTTTACTAGAGGCGCAAATATTGGCCAAGGAAAAACTTCAAAGTAAAATGGTTATTTAATAAATTTATGAAAAATATTAAAATATCAAATCAAGAGTTAAAAGGATTTAAGGATTGGTATCCAGAGGAAATGCTACTTAGATCTTATATATTTAGTAAGTGGAGAGAGGTTTGCTTGTCTTATGGTTTTTCTGAGTATTTAGGTCCTTTGTTAGAAAATGCTAATATTTATAGAGCTAAGTCAGGAGAAGATATAGGTGGAAAAGAGTTAATGGTTTTTGTTGATCAGGGATCTAGAGAACTAGCAATAAGGCCGGAAATGACCCCAAGTGTTGTTAGAATGGTTTCTAAAATTTATCAATCCTCAGTAAAACCATTAAAGCTGTTTTCAATTGCTAATTTTATTAGAAATGAAAAACCTCAAAGAGGTAGAAACAGAGAGTTTTGGCAATTAAACTGTGATGTTTTTGGAGATAAAAATAATTTTTCAGATTTAGAGATTTTACAGATGAGTATTGATATAATGCTGGCCTTTAATCCTCCCAAAGATTCTTTTATTTTAAAAATAAATCACCGAGAGTTAATTGATTATATTTTTTCTTGGGCAAAACTAAATAAGGATCAGTCCTTGCTATGTATGCGATTAATGGACAAATATAATAAAATAGCTAAAAAAGATTTTATTAATAAGTTAAAAGAAATTTCTCTAAAAGATAATCAAATTGAAATTATTTTAAAGTATATTAATTCTAATAGTTTAAAGTCTTTAACGGAAAATATTCCAGGAATTGAAAAATCTCAATCATTTGAGTTCTTGTCAGAAATTTTTGATAATTTAAATTCCTTAGGCTATGGTCAATATATTGAGTTTTCTCCAGATATTATAAGGGGTTTTGATTATTATGATGCTTTAGTTTTTGAATTATTTGATAAACATCCTGATAATAATAGGGCTATGTTTGGTGGTGGAAGATATAATGGCCTAGCTAATATTTTTGGATCAGAAAGTTTTCCAGCAATCGGTTTTGCTCCCGGTGATGAAACTTTTAAATTATTTTTAGAGTCTTGGAAAATTTTACCAAAATTTAATATTAAAAAAGATTTTTATTTTTTCCCAATATTAGATGAGTCTTTGAAAAAAGAAAGCTTAATATTAGCAAATAAATTAAGAAAAGAAGGGAAAAAAGTTGAACTATCTTTTAATGTTCAAAAAATTTCAAAATCCCTAGATTACGCTAATAAAAATGGTTTTTCTTATGTTGTTATTTTTGCTGAAGAAGAATTTAAAAATAAGCAATATAAAATTAAGGATATGCTTAGTGGTGAGGAGAATTTATTTCAGTTAATATAAAGTCTATATTTTAAAAGGACCTTTAATAGGTCCTTTTTTTGTTAATTTTCGATTGGAATTTCCTTAATCCTAACTTTGCTAGAATCATTTTTACATGATGGGCAGAATTCGGTTTCGATGTAGTATTTATCCCATTTACCACTTTTATGTCTATTTTTTTCTAGCTCCTCCTCGCTTAATAAAAGCATCATTGAGCAAGTTGTTTCAAAATCTACAATGGTAATTTGTCCGCAAGTACAAACTGAATAATTCGAACCTTCTTCGGGAACCCTTTCATTTAATTTTTTAATGATTTCCTTTGTTAGATAACTTTTTTCTTCCATTACGTATCTCCTTTTTTAGTTTTTGTTATTTTTTATTTTTTCCTTTATTAAATTAATTATTTTTATAGCTGAATCATTTATTAAATCTTTATTATTTTTTTCTGATCTATTGTATTTTTCAGTTTCTGAATATATAACCAAATCAGTTAGCGAGCTTCCACCTGCTAAATGTCTATCTTCTTCTTGTTTCATTTTTCCCTCCCTAGAATTTCTTGTTACATCAATACATATTCTAATTTTTTTATTTCTACCTTTTTCATCTTTGTATCTAAAATTAAAAAAAGCATCAACACCCTTAAAATCTAAATGAGAATCAACTGCTGTATAATATTCTAAGTCTTCGTAGCTTATGCCCATTTCTCTAACTATTGTTGCATGAAGGTCATCGGCAAAATTTGTTACTGGCTCATTAGGGTCGGAGTTTTTGGGTTGACTCTTCTCAATTATTTTAAATTGCTCCTCGACATCTAATTCATTCAAAAATTTATGCCTATTTTTTAAAATCCTTTCTTCTATAAATTTTTTGATATCCCCAACCTGTTCTTCTCTTAACTCTTCATATCTTTCAGGGCTTCTTCTTTTGTATTCCAAAAGCAATCCAATAGCATCCTTTTTTTGCCTAAATTCGGGATACTTTTTAATAATAAATAAATCTGCTAGCTTTTCTTCTAGATTTTTTACGTATTTTTTATCATCAATCTTTGATAGAAAGTTTTTTTCCATTAATTTTCCAGTACTTTCATCAAAAGTTTTTGTAATAAAATTATTTTCAAAATTATTCATATTTTTTTATTATTTAATAAATTCTATAATAATTATTTAATTTTGTCAATAGCTGTTAAATTTTCTGTAATTAATTTTATTTTTTCAATAAGATCTTTTTCGTTTTTAGCTTCAAATAAAATTTCTTGCTCTTTTGTTAAAAGCTCGGGAATACCCCCTATATTAGAGGCAATTATAGGTAGGTCAAAATATTTCGCCTCGTAAATCACGGTGGGAGAATTTTCATAACAAAGTGATGGAACTATCAAGCAATCAGCATTGGCCAGTTCTTGTGCTATTTCTTCTTTATTTTTTAGGCCTAAAATTTTAATACGTTCATCATTTTTGCTTATTAATTTTAACTTCTCTATTAATTTACCAGTACCTATGATTTTGAGATTAATTTTTTCATTTTTAATTTTTTTAAAACTTTCTATTAAAAAAATTACTCCTTTATGTTCTTCGAGTTGCCCGATAAATAGAAAATCTTTTATCTCTTTATTTTCATTTCTAATAACTTTTTTTTTCTCTCCAAATGGCTGAGGGTTAGCTTGAATTATTTTTTCACTATTTTGAAAAAATCTCTTTTTAATATGTTCTTGTAGCAACCAATTAGAAGGGGAGATAATTTTATCAGGCGATCCGGAAAGGTGGCGACTAATTTTTTGATAAATTTTAGCTATAAGAGTTTCGATAATTTTTTCTTGGCCAAATATTATTAATCCAGAGGGATGAATTAATTGAATATCATGCAAAACATGCGTATGCTTGATACTCATTTTTTTAATAATTTTAAAAGTTTTAAGACCGATACCCATTAAATTATTAGAAATAATTAAATCCGGCTTTTCTATTTCTAATATTTTTTTGAGTTGACGACCTCGTCCAAAGTTAAAAATATTTCCTATTTGCCAGAAAAATCTGCAGAGGATTGATTTCTGACCCAGATTGTAATAATTAGAATTTAGATAATATGTTTTTGGATTTTTATTAATTTTAGTTTCATTTTTTGGTTTTGTAGTAATAACAAAGCAAAAATTACCATCCTTTTCTAGTTGGTTTATAATGTTTTCACAGACCTTTTCGGCCCCACCTTTATTGTATGGTTTATATAGATTGTTGATTATTCCAATTTTCATAATTTCATTGTGCCACTTTTTTTGCGTGCCCGCCATAGTCGCATGCCGTAGGTTATCTGCGACGTAGGAGGGTTGAAAAAAGTGTTATAAAAATGATTAATATAAAAAATTATTTTGCTAGGTTTTTTTATTTTATTTTTTTAAAATATCTCTAAAACCTTTTCATCTATTATTTCTTCACTGTATTTTTCTAATACTAATTTATGAGCCTCAGTGCTCATATTTTTTTGCTTTTCTTTGTCTTGTAAAATTAACTTAATTTTATTTTTTAAATCCTCTATATTTTTTGGCTCTACCAATAATCCTGACTTTTCATTTTCAAAAACAGATCTAACCCCAGGTAAATCAGAGGCAATAACTGGAGTTCCGCAGGCCATAGCTTCTATTAACACAATACCAAAAGCTTCATTGCTATTAATGGATGGCAAAATTAAAACCTTGGCTTGTTGAAAATTTTTTATAAAACTTTCTCTATCTGGTCGGCCTAGAAATTTTATTTTATTTTGAATACCCAAATCTCGACTTAAATTTTTAAATTCATTTTTTAATTCACCCTCACCAATAATTCTTAATTCTAACTCAATATCCTTTATTTCTTTTATTGCTTTAATTAAAATATCAACTCCCTTAAAATAATGAGCCCTATCTAGTCCTCCAACAAATAATATTATATTTTCTTTTTTATCTATTTTTAGCGGTTTGAATTCATTGGTATCAACTGAAAAAGGGATTTCTTTAAATTTATTTGGATATTTATTATAGATATTTTTTATTTGACTATTCTTGATATAGTCTAATGAAGCGCTAATAATAATCTCACTTTTTCTAAATAATGATTTTTTAATAATTTCTTCGGGCCAGCTTAATATTTTAAATAAAATATTTTTATGATGAACATCCATATGATAATGAATTATTAATCTTATTTTCGGGTGTAAAATTTTAAATAACCAAATTATTATTCCAGTTCCAAAAAAGGGGTAATGAAAATAAATAACATCAAAGCCTTTCAATTTTTTTAGCAGGGAGACCAAAATTGACCCATGACCTAATTTTAGAAATGGCCTTAATCTAATTATATTATTTTTATTATCATCTTCTACTATTCCATGCTTGTCTCTAGTTGTAAAAACATGACTATCGTATTTAATTGATAAAGTTTTTTGTAATTTGAAGGCAGAGGTGCCAATACCTCCTGCATAGGGCGGATAGACACAAACTACTTGGGCAATTTTCATATATTTGTATTTTTTGCTATATTATAGATATGAGTTTTATTACTTTTTTAAATTATTTTAGGAAAAATTTTCTTTTGATTTTTCTTTTATTTTTATCACTGATTATCAACATCGGTTCGGTTTGTTATTATTTTTATAAGTTTAATAACCTAATTCTAATAATTACCTCGATTTTAGCACTATTTTTAACCTATATCTTTATATATTTTAGCATTTCTAAAGGCAATCAACAAGGTTTAATACATAGAGAGGGAGTGGATTCTGTCGTTAATGGTAAATTCCCCAAGATATTATTAAAGGTGATTTTACCTCTAATAACCCTAACATTATTTTTCATTATATTTCAAATATTATTTAGATCCGGAAGTCTCTCGGCTGTTGCCTCGCCTTGGCACTTTTTACCTATTTATTTTTGGATTTTTCTATGGTTTTTAATAATAACTCTATTTATAAATTTTTATTTAAAAAATAAATGGTCATATTTATTTATAGTCATGTTGTATTTTTTATTTTTTTCCATTTCATTTTTTATTTATAAAATTGCCTTTGGTTATGATCAATTACTTCACCAACGCGCCCTAGGCGATATTTCACAGTTTGGATTTATAGAGCCTAAAACTATTTATTACTTGGGTCAATATATTTTGGAATTATTTATTTTAAAAATTTGGCCCTTTTCTTTAGAAATTCTAGATAAATTGATAGTCCCATTTTTATCAGCTTTATTAATTCCAATAACTCTTATTTTTAATTTTAAAAAAAGAGGTTTTAATAAAATTATTTGGCCATTATTATTGTTTTTAATTTTATCATTTTCAATTTTTACTTATACGGTTCCACAAAATTTGGCTTTTTTGTTTTTAGTTATTTTACTAATTTTTTCCTTTAATAAGAATTTTATCCAAAATAAATTTAATTTTTTATTTTTATTTTCTTTAGCATTTTCTATATTTTTAATTCATCCCATAGCTGGAGTTCCGGCAATTATTTTTACCTTTATTTTACTTATTGACAACATTATTAAAAATAATGGAGGTTTACTGAAAATAGGGAAGTGGAGCTTAAAAGTTAATTATAAATTGCTAAATGCTTTAAAATATTTAGCTTATTTGGACCAAATTATAATTCTACCAATACTTCTACTATTTTCCGGTGGTCAATTTTCACTGCCTAATATTAATTTTTCTAATTGGTCTATAAAATTACTTGGCCAAGAGAATGTTATTTTAAATTTTATTTATTTTTTTGGCTTCAATAAAAATTTATGGTTATCACTTCTTTTTATTTTAGCTACAATTTTTGTTTTTAAATACAAGCGCCAAGATTTAAAAATTTTTTACTTTAATGCTATTGCCTTAATATTTTCATATTTTTTGAGCTTATTTATAGATTTTCTATTTTTAAGTCAAATAGATAAGGGTAGTTATGCTAATAGAATTTTAATTCTTTCTATTTTATTTCTAATTCCAGTTTTTTATGAAATTTTTATTTGTTTAATTAAAAAAATAAAATCAGAGAAAATATTTTTTAAAATTATTATTTTAATATTTTTATCTGCCTTACTCTTAATTTCTTTATATTTAAATTATCCTCGTAAAGATAATTATTTTAATTCACGCTCCTTTTCAGTTTCATCTTCTGATTTTAATACTGTAAGATTTATTGAAAGCATTAAGGAGAATGACAATTATATTGTTTTAGCCAATCAACAAGTTGGAGCAAGCGCCATAAAAGAATATGGCTTTAAAAGATATTACGACAGTTGGTTTTATTATTCAGTTCAGACAGGTGGTTTATTATATGATTACTATTTAAAGATGCTTGATGATCCTAAACGTGAATTAGCTCTAGAATTGATGACCAAACTTGGAGCTGATGGTGCTTATTTTGTAATCAATGATTATTGGTGGGGCTTTACTAAAATAGCAGAAGAGGCTAGAGTAGAAGCTGACCTAGTTTATAGTGTGGACAATGACAGGGTCATAATTTTTTATTTTAAATTTTAACTTATATTTTATGCAAAAAAATAATGAAAAGAGTTCAATATCCAAGGGCTTTAATGGTCTTGGTATTGATAGTAGAATTTTAGCTATTTTAGAAAAAGATGGAATAACAGAGCCAACCTTAATACAGCAAAAATCAATTCCTTCCGCTATCAATGGGCATGATTTAATGGGTGTTGCTCAAACAGGAACAGGTAAAACTTTTGCTTTTGGCATTCCTCTTGTTCAAAATTTATTAAAATCTAAGGGCAAGGCCTTGGTCTTACTTCCTACTAGAGAATTAGCTAGTCAAGTTGAGGAAAATCTAAAAAAAATTGCCTGGACCTTGGGAATGAAAACTATTTCAATTATTGGAGGAGAGGCTTTTAATAAGCAATTGTTTGCTTTAAAAAGAAATCCAAATATTATAGTTGCCACCCCGGGAAGATTATTGGATCATATTAGAAGAAGAACAATAAGAATTGACGATGTCTCAGTTTTAGTTTTAGATGAGGCTGATATGATGTTTGATATGGGCTTTGCTCCACAAATTGAAGAATTAATAAAATTAACTCCAGTTAGTAGACAGACTTTATTATTTTCAGCAACTATGCCAGCAGCTATAATAAAGTTAGCCGAAAAATATTTAAAATCTCCACTACAAATACAAGTAGCCCCATCAGGTAGCACAGCCGATCTAATTGATCAAGAAATTTATATAATCAAATCAGAAGAAAAATTTAAAAATTTAACAAAAATATTAAATAATTATAAAAATCTTGTTTTAATTTTTGTTAGAACAAGATATGGCGCTAGTTCTTTGTGCAAGAGATTAAATGAAAATGGTTATAAGGCAGTAGAAATTCACTCTAATTTATCTTTTAATCAAAGAAGGAAGTCTCTTCAGGATTTTAAAGATGCTTCTAGTAGGGTTATGGTTGCCACTGACGTTGCTGCGAGAGGATTGGATATTAATGATATTCAATTGGTTTTAAATTATGATTTGCCTGATAATTCTGAGGACTATGTTCATCGTATTGGTAGAACGGCTAGGGCTGGGAAGGGTGGCAAGGCTATAACTTTTTGTTTAAGTAATCAGATTAGAAGTATTCAGAAGATAGAGAGATTAATAAAAAAGAATTTACCAATTCGTAAGATTGATCTAGACAGGGGAATGGCTGGGGCTGGAAATTATCAGAGAAATAGCAATAAGAGTAATAGTAATTTTATTAGCAATAATAAGAATAAACAGAATAAATCTAAATCAAGTAATACTACTAAAAAAACAGAAGATAAAAATTTTTTTAGCAATAAAACAAGAGGAGGTTTTAATACTGGATCAAGAAATGCTCCAAAAAGATTTAAATTTTCTAAGAATAAAAATAAGTAAAATTATATGAACCAAATTGAACAACATAAAAAAAACTGGGAAAAGCTGGGAGAGATGGATCCTCTTTGGGCGGTTTTGTCTGACAACTCCAAGAGATTTAATAATTGGGACTTAGAAGAATTTTTAAAAACTGGAGAAAAAGAAGTGGAAAATATTTTTTCGGAATTAAGAAATCTTAATATCGCTCCAGTAAAAAACGAGATGCTAGATTTTGGTTGTGGGGTAGGGCGCCTAGCTCGTCATTTTTTAAAATATTTTTCCAAATATAATGGCACCGATATTTCTCGTCCAATGATAGAAAAAGCCAGAAAAATAAATAATGGATTACAAGCTGAGTTTTTTATTAATGAGGCTGACTTAAAAATTTTTTCTGATAATAAATTTGATTTTGTTTATTCAGGCATTGTTTTACAGCATCTACCTAGCAGGGAATTAATAAAAAAATATATTATAGAATTTAAGCGAATTTTGAAAAATGAGGGGATTTTGGTTTTTCAATTACCGAGCAAGATTCCCTGGACCTTTCGTTTTCAACCAGTAAGGCGTCTATATAATTTTTTAAAGTTAATTGGATTTTCAGAAAAATTTTTATATCAAAAAATAGGGCTTTACCCTATTAAAATGAGTTTTATTTCCGAGATAGATATGAATAAATTTTTGAGAGATAATGGTTTTGAGGTTTTAGCAATAAAAGAAGATACTTATTGTGGGCCTCATGTCCAAAGTCGGACTTATTATTGTAAAAAATAATTTTAATTTTATTTTAAACTAATTTTTCTGCTCAGCTCCGTAATATCTTTTTCCATCTTTACCATTCTTAATCTCATTCTAAATATTAAATAAAACAATAGTAATACTGCTACATAGAAAACTAAATTTATACCTGATGATGAAAATCCTAAGTTCATAACCAATTTATCAATTGGTTTAATAAAGGCAATTACTAAAACTCCAACTACCCAAAAAAATAACCAAAAAATAAATTCATTAATAGTAATGGATTTTTTTTTCCATTCTCGACCCAATTTAAAAATAAAAAAAACTAAAATTAAAATAGCAATTATTTGTTGTATCATATTTTTATAATTATTTATTATCCGCTAATTTTTTTAAAAAATAAATCTTTAATTATTTTAATTCCACCAGAAAATTTTTGCCCAAATTCTTCATATAAAACAGTTATGGGAACCTCTTTAATTATTAGTTTTTTTTTATGAGCCTTGGCCAATATTTCAGTACAATGAGCCATTCTATTATTTTCTATTTTAATTATCTCAGCTATATTTTTTTTCATAGCTCTAAATCCGCTCTGGGGATCACTAGTTTTTATTCCAAAAAATACAAAATTAAATATTTTGGCTATGGGCATAATAATATTTTTTTTAAAAGCTGGAATTTCCGATTTTATTTCCAAAAATCTTGATCCAAAAACTATATCCGCATTATTATTTTTAATATCCTCGACCACTCTAGGTATATCTTCTGATAAAAACTGACCATCAGCATCAAAATGAACTATAATATCTGCGCCATTTTTTAATGCATACTCATTTCCCGTTTGCAATGCAGCTCCCTGGCCTAGATTTATGGGATGTTTTATTAATTTTATTTTTTCATTTTTTATACTTAAAACCTCTGATATTGTTCCATCTTGAGAGCAATCATCGACTACTACAAAAAAATCACTATAATCCAAAGCATTTAAAAGAGTTTTTTTGATATTTTTCTCCTCATTATAGGCAGGTATAATACAAAATATTTTCATAATTTTTTATTTCATTAGAATAATAACATATTTTATATTATATTTAAATATGCTAAAATAAAAACAATAAACTTGAGTTGTTTAATTAATTTTTAATATAATTAAATAAAATGAATTTTTTAATAAAATTATACGATCAATTTTCTATATTTATTAATAGGGCTAAATCATCTTTTTTAGATTTGTATTCTTTAACTTTTGTAAGAATTTTTTCAGCTATATCCATCCTAATTAATTTATTCCTTTGGTATTTTACTTGGTATATATATAAAAATATTAGCCAAGATATAGCAGTTCTTCATTATAATGTTGAATTTGGTATAGATCAGGTTGGTAATAAAAGTTATTTTTTTATAATTCCATTATTAAGCTTATTTTTTATTTTAATAAACAATATAGCGTTTTTAATATTATTTAAAAAGGAAGATTTTAAATTTTTAGCATATTTTTTATTATCATTTCTTTTATTTTTTAATATACTTTTATCCTTTTTTTTGGTTTCTATTTATTTAATTAATTTTTAAAAATTATATGGATTTTCAAGTAATAAGAATTTTATTTTTATCAATATTAGCTTTTGTTTTTACTATTTTATGGACACCACTGCTAACTAATTATTTATATAAATACAAGCTAGGAAAAACTATTAGAAATTCAGGGAACACTCCTATATTTTCTAAATTACATGCACATAAAGAGGGAACTCCAACTATGGGGGGTGTTTTAATTTGGGGGACATTATTTATTTTTATAATATTTTTTTACTATTTAAATGTTTTTTTTCCTAGTAACTTCAGTTCTTCTTTGAATTTTTTATCACAGAAGGAAACCTTGCTTCCACTAGGAGCTTTAATGGCGGCAGCATTAATAGGCCTAGTCGATGATTTTATGGATATCAGAAGTAGAAAGAACTCATCTTCTGGTGGTTTAAAAATGAGACATCGTTTATTGATTTATACTATTATAGCTATTATTGGTGCTTTATGGTTTTACTTTAAATTAGATTGGACTACTATTCATGTGCCTTTTTTAGGATATTTTGAAATTTCTTGGTGGTATATTCCAGTTTTTATTTTTGTAATTGTTGCTACTTCTTTTTCTGTTAATGAAACCGATGGATTGGATGGTCTAGCCGGAGGAACCTTATTAGTCGCTTTTGCTTCTTACGGAATAATAGCTTTTTACATGGGAAGATATGACCTAGCTACATTTTGTGCTGTAATATTGGGAGCATTATTAGCATTTTTATGGTTTAATATTCCACCTGCTCGTTTTTATATGGGCGATACCGGTTCTATGAGCTTGGGTGTTAGCTTGGGAGTTATAGCCCTTTTAACTAATAATGTTTTAATTCTGCCCTTTATTGGTTTTATTTTCTTAATTGAATCTTTATCTGTTATTATTCAGATTTTATCTAGAAAAATAAGGGGTAAAAAAGTTTTTTTATCAGCACCAATACATCATCACTTTCAGGCTAAAAATTGGCCAGAATCAAAAGTTGTAATGCGCTTCTGGTTAATTTCCGGAGTTATGGCAGCGATTGGTTTAATGATATTTTTTGTTGATAAAACTTTTAATTAATTTAAAATGTTTAAAAGAGAGGAAAAACAAAGATCATTTAATTCTGCCCATTTACAAAAAAATGGCTCAGTTAAAAGTGATTATAGTGAAAAGGTTTTAGGCAAAAAAATAAGTTTTTTTAGTTCTGGTCGCCTTGATAAATATCTTGCTTCAGTTATAGTTTTTTTATTAATGTTTGGCTTGGTTGTTTTGTTTAGCGCTTCATTGGTTAGCGCTCACTCTAGCAGAGGTGATGCTTATTATTATATAAAAAAACAATTATTGGCACTTTTTTTAGGACTAATTCTTTTTTTTGTTTTAAGTAAAATTAATTACCATATTTTTAAAAAATGGTCTTTTTTATTCTTAGCTCTTTCTATTCTATCTTTGATATTAGTATTTATTCCCGGAATTAGATCAGATTTTGGAACGTCTTATAGTTGGATAGTTATTTTTGGTTATTCATTTCAGGTTGCCGAAGCTGTAAAGTTATTTTTAATATTTTATTTAGCAGCATGGGTAGAGAGCAGGCAAGATGATTTAAAAAAATTTTCTACAGGATTATTGCCATTTTTAATAGTAATTTCTTTTATTGGAGTTTTACTGCTAGCTCAACCCGATATGGGAACCTTTATTTTAGTTTTTGTAATCGCTCTATCTATATACTTTGTGGCTGAGGGGAATATGAAGCAGTTGATTATAATGTTTTTAATTTTTGTTATTGGTTTTTTGTATTTTTTTTCCAAGCTAGAAAATTCAGAGTCAAACTCATCCTTACTCAGAAGTTATCAATTAAATAGAATAAAATGCCTTCAAGATCCAAGCTTTGATAAGGATAGCTGTTATCAAATTAATCAATCTTTAATTGCTGTTGGCTCTGGTGGTTTATTTGGTAGGGGGCTGGGAAATAGCAGGCAAAAGTTTAATTACTTGCCGGAGGTTTGGTCTGACTCAATATTCCCAGTAATAGCTGAGGAAATTGGCTTTATCGGATCATCGCTAATAATATTGGTATACCTTTTTATTTTTATAAAAGGTATGATTATAGCCAGGAGAGCCCCTGATATGTATGGAAGGTCTTTGGCGGTAGGTATTTCTTCTTGGATATTTTTTCAAGCATTCTTAAATATTGGTGGAATGATAAATATTATTCCAATGACTGGAGTTCCCTTACCATTTGTTAGTGCTGGTGGCACCTCATTAATGATTTTGCTAGCATCTTGTGGAGTATTATTAAATATTTCTAGACAAGGGGTTATAAATAAAAAAATAAATGAAAAATAATATAAAAAAGAAAATAATTCTTAGTGGTGGTGGAACTGGTGGCTCAGTTACACCTTTGTTATATATTTATAAAGATCTCAAAAATGAGTTCGATTTTTTATTTGTTGGGACCTATAAGGGAATAGAAAAATCTTTAGTATCTAAAGAGGGCATTGCTTTTAAAGCTATTTTAAGTGGAAAATGGCGTCGCTACTTTTCTTTTCATAATTTTTTAGATTTATTTATAATATTTTTGGCTTTTTGGCAGTCTCTTTTTTTGATAATAAAAGAGAGACCAAGTCTAGTAATTAGTGCTGGCGGATTTGTGGCAGTTCCATTATCTTTTGCTGCTTATTTTCTTAAGGTTCCTATTATAATTCATCAACAAGATATCGTCCCTGGTTTAGCTAATAAATTAATGTCTATAGTATCCACCAAGCTTACAGTTAGTTTTTCCTCTTCTTTGGAGAAATATGGAAAAAAAGCAATATTAATAGGAAACTTAGGTCCGGATTTAAGAGAGGATTCGATTAATGTAGAAAATATTTACATTAAATATGGTATTAAAAAAAATTTTCCAATATTGCTTTGCTTGGGTGGTGGAACCGGGTCTTTATTCTTAAATAAAATCATAAATGAATCGGCGTCTAGCCTAGTTGATAAATTTTTTATTATTCATATTAGTGGTAGTCAAAGTAGAGATCTTCCTAATATTTTTAATCATAATAATTATTTAAAATTAGAATTTATTGATCATAAAGACTTGATTAATTTATTTATAATTTCTAATATTGTTGTTTCTCGTTGTGGTTTAGCAACCCTAACAGAGCTTTCATTTTTATCTAAGCCATCTATATTAATACCTATGCCAAATTCTCACCAAGAATTTAATGCCCTAGAGTTTAAAAAAAATAACGCGGCTATTATTTTAAATCAAGAAAATTTAAATTCAGAAAAATTTATTAATGAGGTTATAAATTTATTTTCTAATAAGTCATTATTGGAGACCCTTTCCAAGAATATAAAAAATGTTATCAAAAGAGCCAATGATGATATGCTTAAAATAATAAAAGATTTAATTTAAATTTATGAGTTTAAATGATATAAAATTTTTTAAAAATATTTACATGGTTGGAATAAAGGGTGTCGGAATGTCAATGTTGGCCCAGTTTTTAAAAGAAAAAGGTTTTGTTATTAGTGGCTCAGATATTGCCGATAGTTTTCAAAGTGAAAAAACTTTAAAAAAATCAAAAATAAAATATAAACAAGGATTTTCATTATCCAAATTTCCTGAAAAAATTGACCTAGTGATATATTCATCTGCTTATAGGGTAGATGAAAATATTGAATTGAAATATTTTAAAAGTAATAATTTTAAGCTTTTGACTTACGCTGAAGCCTTGGGGTTATTATTTGAAGATTATTTTGGTATTTCTGTTTGTGGTAGTCATGGAAAAACAACAGTTAGTTCTTTCTTGGCTTATGTTTTAAAAAAAAGCAAATCAGAGCCTAATGCTCTAATTGGTTCTTATGTTAAGCAGTTAGGGGGCAGTTCATTGAGTGGTTCCTCAAAGAATTTTATAGTTGAGTCCGATGAATATCAAAATAAATTAAAATATTTTAAGCCCAAGGCTATAGTTTTAAATAATATTGATTTTGATCATCCAGATTACTTTAAAAGTGAGAAAGACTATATACAAGTTTTTATTGATTTCATTAAAAAAATACCAAAATCAGGTTTTATAGTGAGTAATATGGAGGATAAAAAATCTTCTCAAATATTAGATAAGTGTCCAGCTAGAGTTATTGCTTATTATATAGACAAACCTTTTATAAATAAAAAAGTTATTTATAAAAAAATTTATCAAGCTAGAAATTGTCGAATTTCTGGAAATAAACAAGTATTTGATCTTTTTTGTAATGATATAGACTTAGGTGTTTTTGAAATTATTTTACCTGGTAGGCATAATATTATGAACTCTTTAGCAGTTATTTGTTCTTTTTTGGAGTTAGGTTTGTCAATAGAAGATCTTAGAAAAAATCTAAAAACATTTATTGGTGCGGCCAGAAGGTTTGAGATTTTAGGTGAATACAAAGGTGCTGTTATTATTGATGATTATGCCCATCATCCTAGCGAGGTTAAAGCTGCGTTGGATGCTGTTAGGCAAAGATACCCCAAAAGGAAAATTGTTACAATTTTTCATCCACATACATTTAGCAGAACTAAGGCCCTCTTAGATGATTTTGCAAAAAGCTTTACTATCTCTGATGATCTATATTTAATAGAGATATATTCATCAGCTAGAGAAAAAAAAGATGATATCTCCAGTCTTGATTTAATTGAAAAAATTAGGCAATATAACCTTAATATTTCTAGAAAACAAAATATTAAATATTTTAAAGATTTGGTATCAGCAGAAAAATTTTTAAATAAAAAAATTTCTAAAAATGATGTTATTCTTTTTTTAGGTGCTGGTGATGTTTTTAGGATAGCTTATAAATGGTTAAAATTATGAGTATTAAAATTCAAAAAAATATTAAACTTTCTGATTATTGTACATTTAAAATTGGTGGAATGGCAGAGTTTTTTGTTATTATAAAAACCAAGGAGGATTTAATTTTTGCAATTAATTGGGCAAAAAAAAATCAAAAAAATATTTTTATTCTAGGTTCTGGCTCTAATGTTTTATTTTCTGATCAAAAATTTTCCGGCTTAGTAATAAAAAATGAAATTAAGGGAATGGAAATTACCTCAGAAAATGAACAAGAGCTTATTATTAGATCTGCTAGTGGTGAATCTTGGTCAAGATTAGTTTATTTTTCAATTGAAAAAAGTTTATACGGGATGGAGAATACTTTTTATATTCCTGGAACAGTTGGCGCCGCTCCAGTACAAAATATTGGTGCATATGGAGTTGAGTTAAAAGATTTTTTTTATAATTTATCAGCTATTAATTTAGAAACTGGACAAGAAGAGTATTTTAATTTAAGGGATTGTCAATTTGCTTATCGAGATAGTATTTTTAAACAGGCCCTAAAAGGAAAATATTTTATTCTTTGGGTGGAGGTAAAATTAAAAAGAAATGGAGAATTAAAACTAGATTATCCCGATATTCAAAAAGCTTTAAGTGAAAAAAACTTAACCAAGCCAACTTTAAAAGAATTAACTGAAATTATTAGGGAGATTAGAGACCAAAAATTACCTAACCCAGCTATCTTGCCAAACGCCGGATCATTTTTTAAAAATCCTATTATCAATTCAGATCTATTTGTAGAATTAAAAGATAAATATTTAGATTTAAAATATTTTATAAACAATGATCAAATAAAAATACCAGCAGCTTGGTTAATTGAAAAATGTGGATTTAAGGGAAGGAGATTTTCTTCTGTTGGTGTTTATGATAAACAGGCTTTGATTATTGTAAATCATGGAGGGGCTAGCCAACTTGATATTCTAGATTTATCTAAAAAGATAAAAATAGAGGTTAAAAATAGATTTAAAATAGACCTAGAAGAAGAGGTAAATATATTATAATTTTTAAAAATTTATGAATACTAATGAAATAAGAAAAAAATATTTTGATTTTTTTCAAAAGAAAGGTCACAAACTAATATCATCTGCGTCACTAATTCCAGAAAATGATCCTAGTTTACTTTTTACTAATTCTGGAATGTCACCACTCGTACCTTATTTATTGGGGGAGATTCATCCGGGTGGACTTAGATTACTTAATAGTCAAAAATGTTTTCGTAGTGAAGATATAGATGATGTGGGAGATGGAAGGCATAATACTTTTTTTGAAATGTTGGGAAATTGGAGTTTGGGTGATTATTTTAAAGAAGATCAATTAAATTGGTGGTATGAGTTTTTAATAGAAGAGTTGGGACTTGATATAAATAGAATTTATCAAACTGTTTATGTTGGCGATGGTGAAAAAATTAAAAAGGACAATGATTCCATCGATATTATGAAAAAAATTTATAGTAAATATGGAGTAGATGCTTTTGAGGGACCGGAAACAACAAGTAGGGGCGATAGAGGGCCAGGAATTAAAATAGATTTTTCCAAACAAAAAATATTTGCTTATCGTGATAAAAATTGGTGGCAAAGAGGTAATACTATAAGAGAGTTGGGTGGTCCTGATAGTGAAACATTTTATGATACAGAAAGAGAACATGATATTAAGTTTGGACCATATTGTCATGTTAATTGTGATTGCGGAAGATTTGTAGAGATTGGTAATTCCGTTTTTATGCAATATCAAAAAGGGGTTAACTCATGGGAGGAACTAGAGAATAAAAATGTTGATTTTGGTGGTGGTCTAGAAAGGTTAACAATGGCTACAAATAAATTAGATAATATTTTCAAAATTGATTCTTTGTATAATGTTATTCTAAAAATAGAAGAGTTATCTGGTAAAAAATATGAAGAAAACAAAAAATATTTTGAAATAATATCTGATCATATTAAATCATCCACATTCTTACTTGGTGATGATAAAAAGATGAGCCCATCTAATACTGATCAGGGTTATATTATTAGAAGGTTAATCAGGAGAGCTCTTAGATCAGCTCGTCAAATAGGTATTAATCAAAATGGTTTTATTCTAGAGGCTTCAAAAATGATTATTGATTTTTATAAAGATGAGTATCAAGAATTACAAAGAAATAGAGATTTTATTTTAAAGAGCTTGTCAGAGGAAGAGCAAAAATTTTCTAAAATGATTGAAAGAGGTGAAAAGATTTTAAATTCTTTATCTAATTCATCTTCTGAGATCAGCGGGCAAATGGCATTTGATTTATTCCAGTCTCATGGCTATCCATTGGAAATGACAGAAGAGATAATTTCAGAAAAAAATATAAAAAAAACGGAAAAATTCAAAGAGGAATATTATCAAGAATTTTCTAATCATCAAGAATTATCAAAAACTTCTAGTGCTGGAAAATTCAAGGGTGGACTAGCTGACCAAAGCGAAGCAACCACTAAACTTCATACAGCTGCTCATTTATTATTAGAATCCCTGAGAAGAGTTCTTGGTGATCACGTCGAACAAAGAGGAAGTAATATTACAGCTGAAAGATTGCGTTTTGATTTTTCTCATTCAGAAAAAATGACCGATGATCAAAAGAGTCAGGTAGAAAAAATGGTTAATGACATTATTTTGACTGGAGCATCTATTAGTTGCGAAGAAATGAGCCTTGATGAAGCTAAAAAAATAGGTGCAACCGGTATTTTTGAATCTAAATATGGAGAAAGAGTAAAAGTTTATTCTGTTTCTGATTTTTCTAAAGAAATATGTGGCGGCCCACATGTAGAAAATTTAAAAGATTTAGGTATTTTTAAGATACAAAAAGAAGAGAGTTCTAGCGCTGGGGTTAGAAGAATAAAGGCCGTTTTAATAACTCTTGACAATAGTAACAATTAAATATATAATAATTTTATAAATATTTTAAAAATATTAATTTTTTGTATTTTTAAATAATTTTGATAGAGAAAATATTTTTCTTTATCAAATTTTTTTGTGTTAATGGATAATAAAAACAATACAACTATTGATTCTAAGGATTTCATCGAATTAAAAGGTGAAATATTGGAATTAATGCCAGCAGCTAATTTTAAGATAAAATTAGAAAATGGTCATGAGATTCTTGGACATTTGTCCGGAAAGATGAGAATGAATAAAATAAGGTTACTTCCTGGTGATAGGGTCAAGATTCAAATGAGTCCTTATGATCTTAGTAAGGGAAGAATTACCTTTCGTCTTTAAATTATATTTGCTAATTAAGAAAAGCAGTTTTAAAACTAAGTTTTAGCTGTTAAAAATATTATGAAAGTTAGAGCTAGTGCTAAAAAAATTTGTAAAGATTGTAAGGTTGTCAGACGTGATGGCAGAGTTCATGTTATTTGTAAAAACCCTAAACATAAACAAAGACAAGGTTAATAAATCCTAAAGTTTTATATATCTATGGCAGTAAGAATCGCAGGAATTAATATTCCTAATGACAAAAGAATAGAAATTGCTTTAACCTATATTTACGGTATTGGTAAAGTTAAAGCTAATAGAATCTTAGCTGAAGCTA
>CAZSRC010000003.1:0-44949 GCA_964609365.1 uncultured Gammaproteobacteria bacterium
GAACCCACGGCCTCCAGGTTATGGGCCTGGCGAGCTGCCAACTGCTCTATCCCGCTTCATTTTAAACTAAGTGTGGGCAATGGAGGACTCGAACCTCCGACCTCAACATTATCAGTGTTGCGCTCTAACCAACTGAGCTAATTGCCCCTTTGATATTTATCAATTTTTCTTAATATTTTCAATAAAAAAACTAATAAAACAGAGTTTAAATCTATTTAAAGTAAATATACCAAATAATTTTAAAAAAGGCAAGAGCTCTAGAGTTTGCTTATTAATAAATTATAACTTACTTATTAATAAATTTATTTCAGCCTTTACATAACTTAAACCACCTCTATTTGAAAGCTCTATATCCTTTAGTTTGTTGATTATTTTCTTAATAGTCTCTTTGTTAAAATTTTTAGCCTGATTAATTCCTTTATTAATTATAAAAGGATGAAGTTTTAAAGAGTTATTTATTTTTTGCGAAGTATAATTTAGGTCTAATAGATCTCTAATTTGTAATAGTATTTTAAATTGTCTAAGTAACATGGATATAATATAGTCGGGCTCTAATCCTGCCAAATATTGCTCCTCTAGTATTTCTAATGATTTTTTAGTGTTTTTTATTGAAATGGCATCAGTAAAACTAAAAATATTTTCTGTAAAAATTCCTGAACTTATTTTTTTTATATCATCCTCGTTAAGCTTTGTTTTTATTTCTTGTGATTTTTTATAATTACTTATTTTATTTATTTCATTAAATAAATTCCAGGCATTATTTCCAACTATAGCTATTAATAATTCTGCCTCCTTTTTTTCTATTTCAACTTCATTTTTCAAAAATTGATTTTTGACAAAAATCAGTAATTCGCTAGAGTTGAATTTTAAAAATTCTTGAGAAAATTTTTGCTTACCTAAAAATGTAAAAAAATTTTTTTCTTCCTTATTTAAAGGAGATTCTCTTTCTCCACTTATTTTAACTAATTTCCCTAATTTATTTTTTATATTTTTTTCTTTAAATATAAATACATCAGAAGACTTTTCGATATTATTTTTTTCTAAATAAAAAAGAATTTTTTCTAAAATATTTTTTTGTTTACTTTTTGTTAAATTGTTAAAGATAAGCATTCTCTTATTACAAAACAGGGAAGCATTGGCTATTTTTTGGGAGATATCCTCTACCTTAATATCCTCTCCTGTAAATTTAAAAATATTTTGACCGCTAGTGTCAACTTCTTTTATAAACTTATTTTCTAGTTCTTTTATTTTTTGTTCTATTTTAAAATCGTTTTCTCCGTAGAAAAATATAATCATATTTTTTGTTTTTTTACTTCTTCCTGAAAGAGATCACCTCTTTCCTTATAATTTTTAAATAAGCCAAAGCTAGCACAAGCAGTTGAAAGCAAGACTATATCTTTTGTTGATGAATTTTTTTTAGCCTTCTTTACTGCTACCTCCATACTCCTTGCTTCAAATATTTTTTCTTCAGGATAATTATTTTCCTTTAATCTTTCTTTTATTTTTTCGCTACCTTTTCCAGGGAATAATATTAAAAATTTTACTCTTTTTTTTATTTCTTTGGCAAGTTTTTTAAAATCCGCACCCTTATCAGCGCCACCGGCCAAGAGAATAATATTATCCTTAAATGATTGAAGGTCTAAGATTGTGCTTTCGGGCGTTGTTGAAAAACTATTATCATAATATTTAACATTATTTATCTCTCTAACTAGTTCAAGGCGATGATTTAAATTTGAAAATTTTTCAATACTATTTTTTATAATAGCGCTCTTTATTTTTAAAATTTTGGCCACTTCTTCAGCGGCTGCTATATTTTCTTGATTATAATCTCCGCTTAAATTACTTTTAGTATTTGATTTAGAGAAATAAAATATCTTACTATTGATTTGATATTTTTTAATTTTATTTTTTAATTTTTTATTAACTATTAGATGGTCATTTTTATTTTGATAAAATGCTAATTTCATTTTAGCATTAAGATATTCATTAATATTTTTATGGAAGTTTGGATTATTGGGGTCGGCGGGAGATAGATGCTCTTTAAAAAGATTAGTAAAAACCCCTATCTTAGGACTAAAGTTTAAATCTTCTAGTTGAAAACTGGATAATTCCAAAACAACCCAATCATTTTTTTTAATATTTTTTATAAATGACAAGGGGGCCACTCCAATATTTCCGCCAAGAAAACATTTTTTTCCTGAATTTTTTATTATTTCAAAAATTAAAGAGGCGGTAGTTCCTTTGCCTTTTGTTCCACTAACCCCAACTATATTTTTACTAGGGCAAAATTCAAAAAAAACATTCATTGCACTAGAGAGCTTTGTATCTTTTTTTATAGCTTCTTGTATTCCTGGACAGTTTATTGGCCATCCCGGTGATCTAAATATTAACTCAAATTTATCCAAGTTTTTATTAAAAGCTTCTCCCGTTTGCCATTTTATTTGTTTATTTTTTTTAATTTCTGGATACTTTTCTAAAATTAACTTTTTATCTCTAAAATCACAAATACTTATATCTGTTTTTTTATTTATTTTTAATAAAAAATCTAAAAGAAATTTATTTTCAAGCCCAAGCCCCAATAAGGCAATTTTTTTATTTCCTTTTTTTATAACGCTTTTCATAATTGTTTTTTTATATTTTTTATGATATATTTAAATTGAATTTTTCAAAAAGGAGGTTTGCATGTTGTCCATTTCAATTATTATTTTATCATTATTATTTGGTGATAAAATTCTTGATTTTTTCTTGAAAAATACTAATTTTTTGAGAAAAAATAAATCCCTAGAGTTAAGAATGAGAAAAATACTTTTTTATTAAGAAATTTCTTTTTAAATTTTTTTCTAGGAGCAAAATTATTGCTTTATTTTTTCTTATTTATTTTTTGCACTCTATGTTTGCTTTTTTCTTTTTTAATTTTTTTAATTTTTAATTCGGGATTCAATAAAATGGTTAAATATAAAATTTAACCATTTTTTATTTTTTCCATTTCACCCCAATTATCACCAACATAAGCTTCAACTAAAAGCGGAATATCTAATTTAATTATGTTTTCCATTATTTCTTTAATTTTTTTATAGTAATGATCAGCCTTGTTTTCTTTTACTTCAAATATTAATTCATCATGTATTTGAAGAATCATTTTTATATCTGGATTATTTTTTATTTCTTTAAATATTTTAATCATAGCTAATTTTATAATATCAGCAGCACTGCCTTGTATTGGGCTATTAATAGCCATTCTTTCAGCTCCTTTTTGAATTTTTATTTCTGGCGAATTTATCTCTTTGATTTCTCTTTTTCTACCAAGAATAGTTTCTGTATAGCCAGATTTTTTAGTATTTTCTATAGTTTTTTTAATAAAATCATCCACTCCAGAAAATACCTCAAAATATTTTTTAATAAATTCTCTGGCTTGTTGATAGGGAATATTAGCGCTTTGACTTAAGCCATGTGGTCCTTGGCCATATAATATTCCAAAATTAATAGCTTTGGCTTGTTGTCTTAATTCTTCATCCACATCTTCAATTTTTATTTTATTAATATTAGCGGCACTTAATTTATGGACGTCTATATCCCTTAAAAAGGCCTGAAGTAAATTTTTGTCTTTAGACAGATGTGCCATTATTCTGAGCTCTATTTGTGAATAATCCAGACTCAATAATTTGTAGCCGTTTTCGGCAATAAAAGCTTTTCTAATAGTATTTCCTAGTTCAGTTTTCGTTGGTATATTTTGCAAATTTGGCTTAGAAGATGATAATCGTCCGGTTGCTGTTATGGTTTGATTAAAACTGGTATGCAGTTTTTTATCTTTTTTATCTATTAATTTTGGTAAAGACTCTATGTATGTAGAATTTAATTTATTTAATTCTCTATATTCTTGTATTAGTTCAATTATAGGATGAAGGTCTTTTATTTTTTCTAACTCTTCGCTGGCAGTAGAGAGGCCAGTTTTTGTTTTTTTTAATCCCTTGTTTTCTATTTTTAATTTTTCATATAATATTTCTTTTAGTTGTTTGGTAGAATTAATATTAAAATTTTCTCCAGCTATTTTCCAAATTTTTTCACTAATTTTTTTAATTTCATTTTTTATATTTGCGTTTAATTTTTTTAAAAATAAACAATTAAGTAGAATTCCATTTCTTTCAATTTCACTTATCGTTTTAACTAAAGGCATTTCTAACTCTTCAAATAATTTTATTAAATCTTTTTCTTTTAGTTTTTTTTCTAATTTATTTTTTAGTTTAAAAGTAAAATCAACATCCTCACAAGAGTAAATTGCTAATTTTTCTATATTAATCTTAGAAAAATCCTTTATTTTTTCTTTTTCAGAAAATAATTCTTCTGATTTAATTTTTTCCCAATTTAGCTCATAATAGGATAAATTATCTAGACTATGTTGTCTGCTTTCTGGATTTAAAAGATAAGAAGCAATCATGGTATCAAAAATTTTTCCGCTAATGTTTATTTTATAATTTTCAAGAACTTGTATATCATATTTTATATTATGTCCAATTTTTTCAATTTTTTCATTTTCTAATATTTCTTTAATTTTTTTTAAAAAAGCTTTTTCCTTATTTTCTCCAAATAAATTATCACTTTCTTCTAGATTTTTAAGACTTACAAAATAAGCCTCCCCCTCTTTAAAGCAAAAACTTATACCTAATAAATTAGCATTTAATGAGTCCAGTGAATCGGTCTCTGTATCAACAGCAATTATTTTTTGATCTTTTATTTTTTGAAAAAAATTTTCAAAATCTTTTTCTGTATTTATTAAAAAATATTTAAATAATTTTTTATTTCTTTCAAATTTGTCTATTTGTTTTTCTTCTTTATTTATATTTAAGCTTAAAACTCTACTTAATAATGATTTAAATTCTAATTCACTAAAAACCTCATTAATCTTATTTTTATCTAAATTTTTTATTTTAGCTTGATCAATTTCAAAATTTATAGGAGCATCGGTTTTTATTATTGATAAATCTTTACTTAAATATGCTTGATCTTTGTATTTTATTAATAATTCTCTAGTTCTTTCTTTAATTTTAGGACTATTTATTTGCCTATAAATTTCTTCTAAATTTTTAAATTCTGTTAATAAATCTGTGGCAGTTTTTTCTCCTATGCCCGTCACTCCTGGTATATTATCGCTAGGGTCTCCTTTTAGGGATTTGAAATCAACTATTTGTTTTGCAGATAAAGAAAATCTTTCTTGAATTTTTTCTTCATCATAAAGAATTGTTTCCGATAAACCTTTGCTCATTGTATAGATTTTTGTTTTTTTATTTACTAATTGTAAAGTATCTAAATCGCCACTTATTATTATTACTTCAATTTTTGGATTTTCGGTATTTATTTTTTGGGCAATAGTTCCTATTAAATCATCTGCCTCATATCCATCTAATTCAAAAATAGGCAAAGAAAAAGCTTCTGCTATTTTTTTAACTATCGGTATTTGATCATATAATTCTTGGGGGGCTTTTACTCTCTTAGCTTTATATTCTGAGTAAGCTAAATGTCTGAAAGTGGGGGCCTTCTTATCTAGTGTTAATACGGCATAACTCGGTTTTATTTCGCCCAAAGCTTTAATTAAAAAAGATGCAAAGCCATAGGCCGCATTAATTATTAATCCATCTCTTGTTTTCATCGTGCTCGGTAGAGCATGAAAACTCCTATGAATTATAGCATTACCATCTATTATTATTATTTTTTCATTCATATAAATTATAGTATCATTTTATCTTCAATTTTTCAAATTAAATTATTTTAATTTGTTTGGCGTTTTTTATTTTTATGATATATTATAAAGTGTAAAATAATTCGCTAATTATTAATTTTTATTATATGTCAGAGCAAGAAAAAATAATTAAAAGAAAAAAAATAATAGAAGAGTTAAGAGCAGAAGAGGAAACCGAAAATCAATTAATTTGGCTTTATCAAACTCTTTTAGATTTGGGTATAGAAAATTGTTTCAGATCTGATCACAGTAGTTTTTTTAAAAAAGGAATGGAAAAATTAAAAAATGATTCTGTTGCTCACAAGCTTTTAATTAAAAAGGTTATTAGTAAGCACGAATAGTATATTTATAATTTATTAAATAAAAATATGAATTTTAATAATTGTTCAATGAGTCAAGATGGTATTTTATTGAATTTAGAAAAGGGTATGGATAGCGAACTTCGAGCTCGTGATCTTTGTAAAGAGTTATTGCTTTATTTAGAGGATGAAACAGATAGAAAAATTATTAGCAAAATACTCCAAGACGAAGAGGAACATATAGGAATTACCAAAGAACTTATTTCTGTTGCGAAAGCTTTTTATGAGAATAATTAAAATTTTTAAAAATGATTTCTAAGAATAAAAAAATATTAATAGTAGAGGATGAAAGACCTTTAGCCAGAGCTTTGGAGTTAAAATTATCATCTTCTGGTTTTAAGGTTAGAATGGCTGTTGATGGGCAAGAAGCATTAACTTTTTTAGAGGAGGATCATTTTGATCTTATTCTTTTAGATTTAGTAATGCCCAATGTTAGTGGATTTGATGTTTTAGAAAAAATGAATAAAGACAAAAATAAAACTCCAGTTATAATAACCTCAAACCTTGGCCAAGACGAAGATTTAAAAAGGGCGGAAAAATATGGCGCTATTAAATATTTTATTAAGTCAGATGTTAGTATTATTGAAATAATTAATTTTATTAAAGAATTTTTAAAACAATAATTTTTTAAAAGTATGAATCTAGATCAACAAAAAGTTAAGAATATTTTAATTTCAGCTAGTTATTTAACAAAGCAAGAACTAGAAAAAGCTGAAAAAAATATACTAAATAGTAATCTTTCTTTTGTTGATTATTTAATAGATAACGGTCTCTTAACTAAGAAGTTATTAGGACAAGCTATTGCCGAATCTGAAAATGTTCCTTATTTAGATCTTAGATCAAATATGCCTGCTTATGAGCAGATTTTAAAAATACCAGAAGATGTTGCCAAAGAATATAGGGTTATTTTAATAAAGGAATCAGATAATAAAATGTTTTTTACTTCTGATAACATAGAGTTAGCCAGAGCTCTTTTTTCTAAAATGGCTGACTCAGCTCCTTCAGAAAATATTATATTATCTTATTCTTTGCCCGAAGATTTAGATTTTGTTTTGGATTATTTTTATAAAAAACCATTAAAAACAAGATTTAATGAAATTATTAATACTGGAAAAAGAGTTGCTCAAGAAATAGTAGAGGAAATTTTTAAAGATGCACTTTTTTATAATTCCTCTGATATACATTTTGAGCCACAAAGAACAGATGCTATTATACGTTTCAGGGTTGATGGGGTTTTGCAAGAAGCAGGAAGGGTCTCCAAGGAGTATTATAATAATATTTTAAACTTCGTAAAGGTGCAAAGCGATCTCAGAATAGATGAACATCATTCGGCCCAAGATGGTTCTATGAAATATACTTTTGAAAAACAAGAAATCGATTTAAGAATTTCTATAATCCCAGTTATTTATGGAGAAAAAATAGTTATCAGAGTTTTAGCCAAGTATATTAAAGGTTTTAATTTACATGAAATTGGTTTAGAGAAAAAAGATCGAGACATAATTAGACAAGAAATAAAGAGACCTTTTGGCATGATTTTAGCATCGGGTCCAACTGGAAGTGGTAAATCAACTACTTTGTATACTTTATTAAAATTATTAAACAATCCAAGAATAAACATAACAACACTTGAAGATCCTGTTGAATATAGAATAAAAGGGGTTAATCAAATTCAGGTTAATCCAAGTGCTAATATTACTTTTTTGAAGGGTCTTAGATCAATAGTTCGTCAAGATCCAGATATTATTATGGTTGGCGAAATTAGAGATAATGAAACAGCTGAAATGGCTGTAAATTCAGCATTGACTGGTCATTTACTTTTTTCTTCTTTTCATGCTAATGATGCTGCGACTACAGTAGCCAGACTTCTAGATATGAAAATAGAGCCATTTTTATTAGCATCAACTCTTAGAATGGTCGTCGCTCAAAGATTAGTTAGAAAGTTATGTGAAAAATGTCGCTATAGTATTAATGTTAATAAAGAAGAATTGGAAAATTATCACAAGGGTGTATCAAAATATTTTAAAAAAGAAAATAACACTATTTTTAGGTCGCATGGTTGCGAATCTTGTGGTTTTACTGGATATAAGGGTCGTATTGCAATTTTTGAAATAATTGTAAACACTTTAGAAATGCAAGACTTGATTTTAAAAAAACCATCTTCTAAACAAATTTTTGAATTAGCTCAAAAACAAGGATCCACCTCTCTTTTTGGGGATGGAATTAATAAAGTAAAAAATGGAATAACATCCATAGAGGATTTGCTTCGCGTTGCTTTACCATAATTAAAATATTTATATGTTTTCTAGAAACTCAAAAAATAAAGATTATTTTATTGAAAATTTATCTATTTTGGTTGATGCTGATGTTAATATTTCAGAGGCTTTATCTATAATAGATTTTGGAATTAAAGATAAATATTTTAAAAGAAAAATAAATTTTATAAAAGAAAGTGTAGACTCTGGTTTTAATCTTTGGCAGTCCTTAGAAAAGTCCAAAATTTTTTCTCATAGAGATATTTCTTTAATTATGATTGGCGAAGAATCCGGAAGACTAGCTGAAAATTTAAAAATATTATCAGATCAACATCAAAAAGAAAAAATGTTTCGCAGTAAGGTTTATTCAGCCTTAATGTATCCAAGTATTGTTTTGTTTATGGTTATTGTGATAGGAATGGGGATGAGTTGGTTTCTTTTACCAAGGCTGGCAAGTGTTTTTTCTCAATTAGATATTCCACTACCTCTTATAACTAAAATAATGATATCATTCGGTTTATTTTTCCAAGATTATGGAGCTATATTTTTTCCAATATCCTTTATTTTAATAGTAACTATTTTTTATTTTGTATTCTTTCATAAAAAAACAAAGAGAATAGGTCAATCTTTTTTATTTGATTTTTTTATAACCAAGAGACTTATTTTGGAGTCTGAATTATCTAGATTTGGTTTTATTTAGGAACTTTATTGGGAGCCGGATTTAGTATAACCGAAGCTCTAAAATCAATGGAGCAATCCTCACCTTTTTGGTTTTATAAAAACTTTTATCATTATTTATCTTTAAAAATATCAGAAGGAATATCCTTGAAAGATAGTTTTTCTGGTTATAAAAATATTAATAAGTTGATTCCTTTGCCAGTCCAGCAAATTATTTTTGTGGGAGAAAAATCTGGAAAGTTATCAGAATCTTTTTCTCGTATTGGAAAAAATTATGAAGATAAATTAGAGCTAACAACCAAAAACTTAACAATAATATTAGAACCAGTTCTTTTAGTTTTGGTTTGGCTTGGTGTGGTATTCTTGGCCTTAGCAATTATTTTACCAGTTTATAATCTTATCGGACAGATTAATTAATAATTATGAGTTTATTTTCTTCTAAGAAAAAAGCATTTACCTTAATCGAATTAATTTTAGTTTTTGCTTTAATAGCAATTAGCTCAGCTATTGTTTCTCCAATTTATTTTTCAGCAAAAAATTCAGATGATTTAGAAAATTATTCAGATTTAGTAACATCTTCTTTGCGCAAGGCTCAAATTTTATCAATGGCAATTTCAGAGGATTCTTCATGGGGTGTAAAAATAGAAAATGATAAAATTATTCTTTTTAAGGGTAATCAATATTCATCTCGAGATATATCATGGGATGAATTTTTTAATTTAGGAAAAACAGTTAAATTTTCTGGTTTAAATGAGGTGGTTTTTTATAAGCTATCAGGAAGACCAAGGCAATCCGGAGATATTATTTTGCAAATTAATGATGGAAGAAACTCTACTATTAATATAAATGATTTTGGTTTGATTAGTTATTAATTTTATATGAAAAATATTTCTAAAAAATTAAAAGGTTTCGGAGCACTAGAATTAATACTTGCCGGTTCAATTTTTGTTTTAATAGTTGTTTCTGTTTCAGGGCTTTTGCTTTATGGAAGAGATTCTCTTGATAAAGACAACCTTTCGTCTAGAGCATCTTTATTAGCTAATGAAGCGTTATCTGCTATTGAAGATATTAGATCAATTTCCTTTTCTGAATTAATTGATGGTGTCCATGGACTTCATTTTTCAGGTGGTCAGTGGAGTTTATTAGGTGAAAGTGATCAAAGAGATGGTTTTACTAGGAGAGTTACTATATCAAGTATTTCGGATAATGAAAAAAAAGTTAGCATTGATGTTAGTTGGTTTAAAAAATTTAGTAGACTGGGTAAAATCTCCCTAACCAAATACTTTACTAGATGGAATGAGCTAGCTCCTGTTTCTTGGTGGAATAATAATTGGCGCTGTAAACAACTAATAGAAATAAATAATTCTTCCACACAAAATTTAAGTAATTATCAAACTCTTCTCACTATAAATACTGCAAGCCTAATCAATGATGAAAAATTAAAAAGTGATTGCTCTGATCTTAGATTTATTGACTCCAATGAAACAGTTGAGCTTAGTTATTTTCTTGAACCAAATACTTGCAATAGCACTGAAACAAAAGTTTGGGTTAAAATTCCAACAATACCAAATCTGGAAATAAAAAATATTTTTCTTTATTATAACAATCCCTTAGCTCTATCTCATAGCAGTGCTGCAAATACTTTTATTAGAAATATAAGTGATGATTCTTTGGTTTTAGACCTTCCTTTAGATGAAGGTGTAGGACTCTCGACTAATGATTTTTCCAGTAATAATAATCACGGAACTATTAATAATACCAGCTGGACAAGTGGTAAATTTTCTCAAGCACTAGATTTTAATGGTAATAATAGCCAACTTAGTATAAATAATGATACTTCTTTAAATAATTTATCTGAAATTAATATTTCTGCTTGGGTTAATAGAAATAAATTAAATAATTTTGAAAGTATTATTTCTAAAGCTGCTTATTCTTTAAATATAGGAGCTGATGATTATCCTTATTTAGAATTAATTTCCGGAACAGAAACAATTACTGATGTTGGAAGAATAGGTGGAGAAAGCTATGCTCAATCCCTAGTTGTTTATAATGGCAAGCTTTATGCTGGCTCTGGTACAAATGGAACTGTTTATCGTTATGATGGTGAAACAACTTGGAGCAGTCTTGGTAGGCCGGGTGGAACTAGTAATTCCTATGCTTTATCCATGGTTGTTTTTGATGGTGATTTATATGTTGGAACTAGAAACTCTGGAAGAGTTTATCGTTATGACGGAGGTACCAATTGGATTGATATTGGTAGACTAGGTTCAAATACTTATGTAAATTCTTTAGTTGTTTTTAATGGTTCTTTATATGGTGGAACTTATAATACCGGAAGAGTTTATCGTTATGACGGAGGTACGACTTGGACTGATGTCGGGAGACTTGGAACACAGACTTATGTTCAATCAATGATTGTTTATAATAATAATCTTTACGCAGGATCTGGAACTGGTGGAAGGGTTTATCGTTATGATGGTGGCACAACCTGGACTGATATTGGTAGGCTAGCCAGTAATACTTATGTTCATTCTTTAGTTGTTTTCAATGGCTCTTTATATGGCGGAGCTTTTAATACAGGAAGAGTTTATCGCTATGATGGAGGTACAACCTGGACTGATATTGGCAGACTTGGCTCTGAAACCTATGTTTATTCCATGGCTGTTTATAATGGAAATTTATATGCCGCCGGAAGAAACAATGCTAGAGTTTATCGTTATAATGGAGTAAACTCTTGGACAGATATTGGAAGATTGGGTTCAAATACCTATGCTCTTTCTATGGCTGTCTATGATGGAAAGCTTTATGTTGGAACATTTAACTCTGGTAGAGTTTATTCTATAGGAAATGGTCTAGCTGTTTATTCTAGTGAGAAAATAGCAACCAATACTTGGACTTACTTAAGTGGAAGCTATGATGGTTCAGTTGCTAGCTTGTATATAAATAATCAAGAAAGAGCTTCTACAAGTAGATCTATCAGCATAGCTAATAATAGTCTTGATTTAAAAATAGGGTCTTCTTATGGCTCTGCTGGAACCTCTTTATCATCTTCTCATTTTTCAGGAAAAATAGATAAAATTCAAATTTATAATAGAGCCTTAATTTTTGAAGAAATTTCTGATCTATATAATGGCTATGGTCAGGCTATTTTAAATTATCCAAAAAAAGTTTTAATAAGAAAATATTCAAATGAAAATTTATTAACAAACTTTGGAGCAGAATTTTGTTTAGCGGAAAAATCTTGGTGGGATAATAATTGGATTTATAAAAGAAAAATAGACATAGATAATTCTACCAATTCACAAGAAATGACAGATTATCAAATTTTATTAAATATAAATACAGAGGAATTAATTAATCAAAGCAAGTTAAATGCTGATTGTAGTGATTTAAGATTTGTTAATTCAGAAGAGTTAGCTGAGCTATCTTTTTGGATAGAGCCAAATACTTGCAATAGTACCGAAACAAAAATTTGGTTAAAAGTTCCTTTAATAAGAAGTTTAAGCAGCGAATTTGTTTATCTTTATTATGGAAATGAGCTAGCTAATTCTGTTAGCAGTATTCCAAATACTTTTATAAGGGAGATAAATGGTTTGGATCCTTTAGTTTTGGACACCCCCTTTGATGAGGATTCCGGTTCTATTGCTAATGATTTTTCTGGAAATAATAATAATGGAAATATTAGCAATGCTAATAGAGTTCCCGGTAGATTTTATCAAGCTCTAAATTTTAATGGATCAAATAGTTTTGTTGAGGTTTTAAATAGCCCAAGTCTTAATATGAGTTCAGCCATTAGTATTGCTGCTTGGGTAAAGTGGAATATTAATCCTAGTTCTGGAGCTCAATGGGCATCAATAGTTAATAAAAATATAGACAATCAATATAGGTTACACCATAATAGCTCTAATTCTGCTTTTGAGTTTGCGATTAGAACTGCTAATAATCGTTGGGTTGTTAGCAATACTTCTCCAGTTCAAGATGTTTGGTATTTTGTGGTTGGTACTTATGATGGCAGTAATGTAAGAATTTATGTTGATGGACAGCTAGAGAACAGTGTTGGTCATTCTGGCGCCTTGTCTAATTCTAGTAGTAATTTAAGAATTGGTAGCAGATCAGGTGGGGATAGATTTTTTAATGGATTAATTGATAAAGTCCAAATTTATAACAAGGCATTAAGTTCTGAAGAAATTTTAGACCTCTATAATTCTTATGGTCAAACAAGTCTAAATTATCCCGGCAAGGTTTTGGTTAGAAAGTTTTATGAAGAAAATTTAATATTTAATATTAATGAAGAAGTTTCTTACATAGAAGAAGATGATAGCAATGAACAATCTGATTATTTTTCAATAGATGCAACTAATATTTCCGCAAGCGGTTCAAATGTTATTAATATTTTTTTGGGAAATAGTAGTTCTCTCGATTTAGAATTGAGCTCCATAGATTTATCTTGGACAGGAAGCCCATCTTCTCAATTAAGGGAAATTTTTATAGATGATGTTTCTATTTGGTCTGGGAATATTAGCTCTACTAATGCTGCTTTTTTAAATCCTCATATTTTAAGCCCATCTTTGAATTCTTATGACTTAAAATTAAGATTCCAGCATAGTTTTAATGGGCGAACTATTAATTATATAAATTTTAATTTTTCCGATGGCTCATCAAAAGCTATTAATAATATTAGTTTATGATTAAAAATTTTTCAAAACAAAAAAAAGGCTTCACTTTAATAGAGTTTATATTTTATATTGCCTTATTTTCTGTTTTTTTTGTTTCATTATTTTTTATACTAGATATGTCTTATAAAAATAAAATTAAAAATAGGGCAGTATTAGAGGTTGAGCAACAAGCTTTGTTTATTAGTCAGACCATAGGCCAAGAAATAAGAAATGCTCAGTTAATTAATATTCCTAGTGAATCTAATTCTTCTTCTACTTTATCTCTAGAGTCTTTTGATTTAAATAGAAACCCAATAATTTTTTATTTATCAGATAATAAAATTTTTTTATCTGAAAATTCAAATACTCACAATATTAGCTCTGATAGGGTTTCTTTAAATAATTTAAATTTCGAAAATAGTTCAGTTGTTGATGGAATTCAAAAAGTTAGTTTCTCCTTTAACTTATCCTATAAATCTAATTCTCAAAAAATTGAATATCAATATGATAAGGATTTTTTTGGCGAGTTTAATTTAAATAAAAAATAAAAATAAATATGAAAAAAGGTTTTGTCGCATTAATTAGTGTTATTATAGTAGGCTCTATAATATTATCAATTTCTATATTTATGATTTTTATTAATTTAAATGCTTCTTATAGTGGCTTAATAATAAAAAACTCAGATCAAGCAAGATCACTGGCTCAAAGCTGTTCAGAATATGCTTTACAAAAAATAAAAGAAGAACCTAATTTTATTGGCTCTAACACTTTTTCTTTTTTAGAGGGCGCATGTTATTACGAAATTTTTAATAATGGCGATGAAAATAGAAGAATAAATTCTCAGGCTTTGGTAAAAAATATTAGCAGAAGAGAGGTTGTTATAATAAATCAGATTAGTCCAGATATTAATATAGAATCATGGCAAGAAGTTGCTGATTTTTAATTTTTTAAATATAGCATAATTAATTATGATTTTTTTATTTAAAAAAAATAAAGCTTTTTCATCATTTGAATTATTTATTTCTATCATTATTTTAATAGCATTATTTTTAATAGTTTTTAGCTCGCTAAATCCAGTCAGAAAACTTTCCGAAACTAGAAATTCTCAAAGAATGATGGATGTTGATACTATAGCTAAAGCTGTTTATCAATATTCCATTGATCATGATGGAAATTTTCCAATAGGTATATCCGAAGAAGAAAAAGAAATTTGTCATTCTGATAATTTTTTTTGCGAGGAGCCTTATGTAAATCTTTCTGAGATAACTATAAATGGAGTCTATTTATATAAAATTCCTGTCGATCCAGGAATAAAAAATTTAGAGACAAGTGGCTATACAATAAAAAAAGAATATGGTAGAATAATAGTGAGAGCTATAAAGGCTGAGTTAAATCAAAAAATAGAAGTTATTAAATAATTTTTTTTAAATAAATATAATTAAATATTTTTATAATAATAAAGTTATTTTACAAAAATATAAAAATTTTTATGAACAAAAAAACACAAGGTTTCACTTTATTGGAAATCTTATTAGTTGTTGCTGCTTTGGTTATTTTAGCTAGTATCGTTATTTTAGCTATTAATCCAACTAAGCAATTAGCCGATACAAGAAATTCACAAAGATGGGTTGACGTAAACACTATTTTAAATGGAGTTTATCAATATGCTATTGATAACGACGGTGATCTTCCTGGTTCTGGTAGTATTGATGGAACATCAAAAACTATTTGTAAGGAAGGTCAAGCAGTTGGGGTTGGCTGTCAAGTTAGTCTAGATGAATTAATTCCAACATATTTAGTTTCAATTCCTTTTGATCCAAGAAGTTCAACAGCTTCATCAACCGGATATGAAATTTCAACAACAACTACTGCTAGTAGAGTAAAGGTAGAAGCTCCTAATGCTGAACAAAGTAAAACTATCGAGGTTACTAGGTAATTAATTTTTTTAAGATTGTTTTTACAAAAGGCCTTTTAACAAGGGCCTTTTGTAAAATTATAAAAATGAAACTAGATTATATTAAAAACAAAGATCCTTTTTTAGTTAAGGAGAAAAAGTATAGCTTTGGCAACCTTAAAGACTCATTTTATCATATAGCCTGGATGGAGGACTCTTTTTTATTTGGTGAAAATAATAATGAAACCCTAAGAAGAACTTTTGATTTTTCAAAAATAAAAAGTATTTTTTTGGTTTTAATATTTTCTTTATCAATACTTCTTTTCAGATTATTTTGGCTACAAATAATTAGGGGAAATGACTATCGTGTTTTAGCTGAGGGTAATAGAATTAGAGTTGAAAATCTTGATCCTAAAAGAGGAATAATTTACTCATCTGATTTAACCCCCTTAGTTAAAAATGAAGCAAATTTTGTTCTTTATCTTACTCCTATAGATATGCCCAGGGATGAACTTCAAAGAGATGAGATAGTCAGAAAATTATCAGATATTTTATCAGGATTAGATAAAATAAATAGTAAAGATTTTTTAGCAATTAATAATAAAGAGGATAATTTAGAATTAATTAATGATAGTCCTTATTTTTATATTATTAAAACTAAGTTAGATAAAATTAGATATGGTAGTCTAGAATCTTATAGGCCATTTTTTGTTCTTGATAATATTGATTATGATTCAGCTATGAAGCTTTATTTAGAGGCTGAAAAAATGCCTGGAGTTTCTTTGTCAGTAAAAATGAGAAGAAAATATTTAAGTTCAGAAGAAAATTTATCTAGCCTTTCTCACTTACTCGGTTATATAGGAAAAATATCTGAAAAAGAGTTAGAGTTATTTGGAGAGGAATATTCTTTAATTGATTATATTGGAAAATCTGGTTTAGAATATTTTTATGAAAATGAACTAAAGGGAAGTAAGGGTAAAAAATATATAGAAGTTGATGCTTTAGGGAGAGAAAAGAAAATTGTTTCTCAAATTATTCCAGAAGATGGTCATAATTTAGTTTTGAGTATAGACTTGGATTTACAAAAAAAATCAGAAGAAATCTTAAAATCTTATCTTAGTAAAAATAAAATGGAAAGAGCCTCTATTGTGGCGCTTAATCCAAAAAATGGAGAAATTCTCGCTTTAATTAGTTGGCCAGCCTATGATAATAATATTTTTTCCAAAGGGATCACTCAGGAGTCTTATAGCTTGTTGTCTGATAATCCAAATAGACCTTTATTTAATAGGGCGGTTAATGGTAATTTTCCATCTGGCTCAACATTAAAGCCCGTTATATCGGCTGCTGCTTTAGAAGAAAAAATTATTAACGAAAATACAAGTATTAATAGTAGTGGAGGGATTTATGTTGGATCTTGGTTTTTTCCAGATTGGAAAGCTGGCGGACATGGTTCAACTAATGTAAAGAAGGCAATAGCAGAATCAGTTAATACTTTTTACTATTATATTGGTGGTGGTTTTGATAAGTTTAAGGGCTTGGGCATTGATAAAATAGTTGAGTACTTGCATTTATTTGGCCTAGGTCAGCAAAGTGGAATAGATCTTCCACAGGAGGCCAGCGGTTTTGTTCCTACCCCAAAATGGAAAAAAGAATTAAGGAATGAAAGCTGGTATATAGGAAATACTTACCATGTTTCTATTGGGCAAGGAGATATTTTAACCAGCCCCTTACAGGTTGCCAATTTTACTTCATTTTTTGCTAATAATGGAAAAATTTATAGACCCCATTTAGTTAAACAAGTTTTAGTAGATAATGAAAATATTTTAAGAAATATTGAAAAAGAGGTTATTAAGGAATCTTTTATTAGTGAAAAAAACATTCAAATTGTTAAAGATGGAATGAGACAAACTATAGTCTCTGGTAGTGCGCGCAGATTAAATTCTTTGCCAGTTGAGATTGCTGGTAAAACTGGAACGGCCCAATGGAGTAGTGCAAAAAGTCCACATGCTTGGTTTACATCCTTTGCCCCATTTAATGATCCAGAAATAGTTTTGACTGTTTTAGTAGAAGAAGGTAAAGAGGGTAGTCAAATAGCAACATCTATTGCCGGAGATATTTTATATTGGTATTTTACTAAAGATCAGGAGCCGATAAATATAGAAACTATTGAATAATTTTTTTGACTTTTTATTAAAAATATGTTATAATAATTTAATATTTTATAATTAATAAAGAATATAATTTTATAATTTTTTTAAAAAATATGAACAAAGATTTAAATGTAGACGCTTTTAATCCAATGATTGAGAAAATTATTGATGATCTAGGCTTTAGAACCCTTCCAGAGTCAGAGTTAAATGATTTTAGGGATAATTTAGAGTTTCAATTAAATCGTAGACTTGGTTTAATAATTATTGAAAATTTAGATGAGGACGCTTTAAAAGAATATGAAGAAATTATGACATCTTCAGAACCTAATTTAGAAAAAATTAGTGATATTATTAAAAAAAATATTCCAGATTATGCTAAAAAAATAAAAGAAGGCATGGATTCTTTTATTAGTGAGATTATTGCTAAGCAATAAATTTAAATAAATAAATTTAAATATATGAATTTTGCAGACGAAAAAAGATCAAAAGAAATTGCAGATGTATCTTTAGGCAATCTAGATGAAGGCCTAGAGAATCTTAAGGGTAATAACATTTTTAGTTCTCTTAATTTTTATAGCAATGTCTCAAATATTGAACCACTTAAGAGAGCTTTTTTTGAAGGTGCTCATGAAAAAATAGAAGATGATCAGGGCTTGAATTCCGAGCTTGAGTTATTTGCAAATAATTTAGGACTAGAAAAAAAGGACGTTCTCGATGTTTTAGAAGCTCAAAGAGAAAAATTATTAGCAATTTCTAAGGCTGAAGTTTTGTCATCAGAGGACAGAATTAAGATAGGCAACGCTAATATATCAAAAAAAACATTATTGAGAATTCCTGTTTATATGGGATTAACTATTGCTGGTTCAGCTTTTTTTGGTGTTGGTGGTCTAGCCGCTTCTTTAACTTTTAGAGTTTTGGATAAATATCGCAAAGATAAAAAACAAGAAGCTGCTATTAATAAAAAGTTGGATGAAAAATACAACCTTTTATCAGGTGATCAGGACTCTATTAATCATTTTAATTCTGATTTAATTGATTCCTTGCTTATAAAAAAGATGGAGAAAAATGAAAAATCTTTTTATGAAAATTTTTCAAAGCTTTCAGATTCAGAGAAATTCTCTTTTCTTTTACAGGGAATCGACAACGGTCCTAATTTTAATCTTGATAGCGAAACTAAAGAATATATGGTTGCCGTTCAAATGAAAAAGCTTAGTATAGAAATGAAACAAAGAGAAAGGGAGGACTCTGTTCTTAGAAAAAATCCAGGATTTTTTGATAGACTTTCAAAAAAGCTTCCTTTTATTTTCGCTAAAGATAGTATTGATTCCAAGGTTACCAAAACTGCTATAGTTAGTGGAGCTGTTATGGGGCTGGGCTTAGCTGCTAGGGAAATACCGATTTTAAAAAATGTTCTAGGTGCTTATTTGGGTTATAATGTGGCATCACTTGCTTTTGATGCTACTGTTAAAAAAGAAAAAGCTTTTAATATTAATGAAGTTGATCAAAATAAATTAAAGCAGGATTTAGAATTTATTTCTCAAAAATATAATGATTTTAAAGCCAAGGAAGATTTAATTGATGAAAATAGCAGTGTTGATCAGATTACGGAAAAAGAAGAGGCTCGTGAACAGCTTCAAGCTTTATTAGGGGATATAAGAGATTTAAGCTATTCAATTTTAATAAAATTAGATGATCCTAATTTTAAAAAAGAAGATCCTAGTAATTTTCTTGCTCTTAAGAGGAAGATGTTAGAGTTTCAAAAATATGAAAGATTAATTAATTTTAGATTTAATATTGATGCTTTAAACAATGAAAAAGAGAAAAAAATAAAAGAGGCTCAATCAAAGGAAAAGATTCTTTCTTTTTCGAAAAAATTTTGTAAAGTATCAGGAGCTCTGATTGGCGCTTTAGTTCCAGAGTTGATTGATATTTATCAAGATAAAAATAGTATTGATAGACCAGATGAGATTATAGACAATGTCTCTGCTAAAAATTCTTCAGAGAATATTATTATCGAACAAAATAATTCACCAGAAGTTTCATCCATAGAATCAAGCGTTACAGAGAATACTGTCTCAAATACTTCTGAAATTGGTTCATTTGAAAAAGGAGATTCTTTTAGAGAGCTAATTGGAGCTGAGCAAAAAAGTATTATATTGGAAAAAGGTGATGGAATATCTAAAATATTTGATGGTTATATGGGCTCAGAACATAAGGTTACTTTTGTTAATACCTCAACAGGGGAGACTATAGAAGCTGCTGCCAGTAGTAAAATTGTTTATCCAGGTGATAAAGTTATTTTATCCGAAGATGGTGATGTTTTTGTTCTTAGTGATAGAAATTTTTCTGATGCATCCTCGGCTTTAAAATCAAGTGAAAGTGTTTCCACGGAAGATATAAATATTACAGAAGTTGAAACTAATTCAACTGAAGCAGAAGCTAATAAAATTGAAAATGTTGTTGAAAATAATAATTTAGATAGTTCAGTTAGCGAAAATAGTATTAACAAGCCCGAACCTCTTACAAGTATTGATTCTAATAATGATATTCCAACTCAGACTGATCCTAATGATTTTGATAATGACTCTTTAAGTAAGTTTATAGAAGATATAAAAAGTGATCCTCGTTATTCATTTGCTGGAACCGAAAAAATAGTTGCACCCACAGAAAGCCCCTCAATTGATCAATCAGTCTCAGTAAATAGTGATATTAATGATTTTAATAATGATGCCTTAGCTGATTTTAAGAATTATATAAAAAATGACCCGAATATGTCGATGGTAGAAGAAACAAGAAGTATCCCAGTTGAAAATAGTTCAGGAGAAGGTAGTGTGGTTAATAATGATAAAGATTTAGAGACCGATCAATCTTCAAATAATCAAGTAGAAAATAGCAATAACTCTTCCGATTTAACAAAATCTAGCGAGTTTATTAGTAGTGATCAAGAACTTCATTTAGATAATTTAGCCAAAAATCCAGATAATTTAAAATCATTTTCCAATCTTATGGGAGATAATTTTATCAAAGATAATCAACTCCAGGTTTCTAGTGCTTATGGAAATTTTGGTGAAAAATTTTTGAATGTTAACTCTGAAAATGGAGCAAGTATTCAAGTTGAGTTCAAGATTGATTCTAATGGTTTTTTTGGAGCAGAAATAAGAGATGGTAGTGATAATATTTTTTCTAATAAATATATAGAATTTAAAGATGCCGGAGATATTAGCATTTTTAAGGAAAAGTTATTAGAATCCTTAAAGTCATCAAAGTATAATAGTAGTGTAGAATAATTTTAGCCAAGGAGATAAGCCCTAAATATTCTTTTGTTATGGATTATTTTAAAAAAATAAATTTTTTTAATATTAAAAAAAATAAATTTTTTAAGCCAGAAATTTTAATTGTGGCTTTTTTTTGTTTTTTGTTTTTTATTTTAAGTTCTATTTTACCTTATTGGCAAAATAATCAAGATTTTCTAAAGTTTTTTTCTCCAGATGAGAATGCTAATTATATATTTACTAAATTATTTCAAGAGTCCGGTAACTTGGATATTTATGAGAAATATAATCTAATTGCCGATGATATTGTTAGGCCTAGAAGTTATTTTAGTTACCAGGGATTTTTAAAGCCAGTTAGTTTTTTAGGTATGACTATTATTTATGGCAGTATTGCTAAAATTTTTGGTCATACTCTAATACCATTTTTGACCCCATTTTTTGCAGCACTTACTTTATTTTTTTATTATTTATTAATAAAGCTATTGTTTGGTAGAAAAAATGCTCTAGTTTCTTTTTTTATTTTATTCTCTTTTCCGGTTCTTTTTTATTACTCAGCTAGAAGCATGTTTCATAACGTTTTGTTTTTATCATTTTTTGTAATAGCTGCTTATTTTTTAATTTACCTTTTTCAAAAATATCCAGCAAGACTAGGAGCGGATAGAAAAAAATATTATAATATTTTATTTTCTTTTGATTTTTTATATTCAGCTTTGTCTGGATTATTTTTTGGTTTAGCAATAGCGGTTAGGACTTCGGAATTAGTTTGGCTAGCCCCCGCTGGTCTTTTATTGTTTATTTTAAAGAGAAAAAAAATAAGTTTTTTTAGAGTTTCAGTTTTCTTATCTTTCCTTTTTTTAGCACTTCTTCCAATATTTTATTATAATCAAGCTCTTTATGGATCTCCATTTTTTGGTGGATATTATGAGATGAATAAGTCTATTGAAGAAATATCTAGCGCTGGTGGAGCTTTTTTTAAATCTTTTTTCTTAGGATATTTTTTTGAATTAAAAAATTATATAAAAATAATTTTTAATACTATTTTTTATTTTGGTTTTCATCCTCGTCAATCCTTGGAAATGTTTAATAGATATTGTATTTCAATGTTTTGGTATATATTTTGGCCTGCGATTTCGGCTACTTTTTATCTTTTATTTTTTGATAGAAAAGTAATTAAAAAGAACTGCGAATATATATTGTCATGGATATTGCTATCAGTAATATTGGTTTTATATTATGGGTCATGGTTGTTTGTTGATAATCCTGATCCAAATAGATTTACCATTGGCAACTCGTATACTCGATATTGGCTACCTATTTATATAGGAATAATACCACTTGCATCAATTTTTGTTTTAAATTTTTACAAAATTTTTTTCTTTTTAAAAAATAAGAAAATTTATTTATATTTTAAAAAAATATTACCATTTATTTTTGTATTAATTATTAATATTATTTCCTGGAATTTTGTTTATCAGGGCTCAGAAGAGGGTTTGAAATATTATTTTGGAAAAACCATTAGAGCCAAGCAGGAGTCGCTTAGAATATTTGAATTAACAAAAGATAGTTCGGTCATAATAACTGAATATCATGATAAATTTTTGTTTCCAGAAAGGAAAGTTATAGTAGGTCGTTTTAATGACAATAATATGAATCATAACTATTACAAATTAGCTAAATTGATTGATGTTTATTATTATAACTTTACCTTACCAGAAAATGATTTTAATTATTTAAATAATCGAAGGCTAAAAGAGTTTGGCCTAAGAATAGATCTTGTAGAAAATTTTCCTAATAACTTTTCTTTGTATAAAATAAATATTAATTAATTTTTTATGAAATATAATATATTTACTATTGGTTGTCAGATGAATAAAGCTGATAGCGAGAGGATATCTTTTTATTTAGAGGGGCTTGGTTTTATAAAAGAGGACGATTTATTTAAGGCTGACTTAGTTATTTTTGTTACTTGTAGCGTCAAGCAATCAGCTGAGGATAGGGCCTATGGACTAGTTAATACTCTTATAAAAAATAATAAAAAAGCAATAATTGCACTTACTGGATGTCTTAGTGACAGGCCAGATGTTAAGGAGAGATTAAAGTCTAATGTCGATATTTTTTTTAATATTTCTGATTTGCCTACGCTAAATAATTATTTGAAAAAATATTTTAAAAATATTAATAATAAAAAATTAAAATTAAAAAATTATTTAGATATTCCTAGTAATAGAACTTCTTTTTTTTCAGCATTTGTTCCCATTGGTAATGGTTGTAATAATTTTTGTTCTTATTGTGTCGTTCCTTATGCTAGGGGTAGGGAACTTTATCGTCCAGCAGAAGAGATTATTAAAGAGGTTAAGAGTTTGATAAAAAATGGTTATAAAGAAATTACTCTAATTGCTCAGAATGTTAATAGTTATAAAACTAGTTTAGATTTTCCTGATTTATTAAGAGAGATTGATAATATTGAGGGAGATTTTTGGATCAGATTTTACTCTAGCCACCCCAAGGACGTTAGCAGTAAATTGATAAAAGTCTTGAAAGACTCTAAGCATATTTGCGAGCATTTTCATTTAGCTTTACAATCTGGCGATGATCAAATTTTATCAGCAATGAATAGAAAATATAAATATAGTGATTATAAAAAAACTATTAATAAGATAAGGTCAGCTCTTGATTATAAAAATGGCCTAGCGGCTAGCATAACAACTGATATTATTGTTGGATTTCCTGGCGAAACTAAGAAAAATTTTTTAAATAGTAAAAAGGCTCTTCAGGAATTATCTTTTGATTTAATTTATATTGCTAAATATAGTCCAAGATATGGAACTGCTTCCGCTAAAATGAAAGATAGTGTTTCTTTAGTTGAAAAAAAGAGAAGAGAACTAGAATTAAATGATTTACTTAAAAAAATTGCCCTAAAAAATAATAAAGAATATTTATCAAAAGAGCTTGATATTTTAGTAGAAGGTTTTGATAGGAAAAATAATCTTTTTGGTAAAACTAGAACTTCTAAGATTGTTAGAATTAAGGTTTCGGAAAAAGATATTAAAAATAATTGTAATATCAAAAGTTTAGTTGGTCAATTTATTAGAGTTAAAATAAATAAAGTTTCTGAATTTGAATTATCAGGGGAGCTTTTGAACAATAAAAAAGAGAAACTAATAGTAATTTTGGGTCCTACAGCTAGTGGCAAAACGTCAATGGCTGTAAAGTTGGCCTACGAACTTGGAGCTGAAATAATTAGCGCTGATAGTCGTCAGGTTTATCGAGGAATGGATATTGGTAGTGGAAAGGATTTAGCTGAATATTTTTATAAAGGTGTTAATATTCCTTATCACTTAATTGATGTTTGTAATCCAAAATCAATTTTTTCTTTAGCTAAGTATCAAAAAATGGCCCAAAAGGCAATATCGGAAATAAATAAAAAATCCAAAGTAGCAATTTTAGTTGGTGGAAGCGGATTATACCTAGAAGCTCTTGTTGATAATTATGATCTAAGCTTCGTTTCCCCTAGTTTTAAAAATAGAGACGAATTTGAAGAATTAGATTTAATGGAATTACAAAAAAGAGTAAAAAAAATAAGACCTAAGTTTTTTAAAGAATTAAATAATAGTGAAAAAAACAATAAAAGAAGATTAGCAAGATATTTAGAGATTTTTTTATCTGATAAAAATTTTTCACCCAAGAAAAAAGAAAGTCTTTATGATTCTATAATTTTTGGTATAGAAACTGAAAGAAGTGCTTTAAAAGATAGAATCTATAAAAGACTTATTAGCAGAATAGAGGATGAAGGGATGATTTCTGAGATAGAAAATTTAAAAAAATCTGGACTTAGTTATAAGAGGTTGGAATCTTTTGGTTTAGAATATCGTTTTGTTGCTAGATATTTACAAAAAAAAATAAGTTATCAGCAGTTAATTGATAACCTATTTATTGCTATTTGCCAATTTTCTAAAAAACAATCATCATGGTTTAAAAGATGGGAAAAAAATGGCGCTAAAATAAATTGGATAAAAAATTTTGATGAATTGAAAGATGTTTTAAATAAAAATAATTTTTAATCTTTTAGACAGCGGATAGAGTACTTAGTATGACTTGTACCGCCATAATATCTATATATGTTATTTTTTACTCCGTCCACCCTTCGATATGATGGGTAATATGCAGATGCTGGAATATATCTTGTTGATGACCATATAAAATTTGATTTATTGTAATCACCACTGACATCAATTGAATTACCTTTTTTAATGTTGAAACCGAAATTATCAGTACCATTTCCTGAGGGACCCCAACCACTAGTACTTTTTAGTTTTTGACCTTCATTTGTACCGCGCCACTCTCCTCCACTTGGTGGAGTAGTTCCATAAGGAAAATCTGTATCACAAGTACTAGAATCGCAAGCAAATCTCTCTAATGTGGTCCATTCATCATCGCTTGGTATATGCCAGCCTTCTGGGCAAATTCCTCGAGCTTCTTCATTTGTAACATACTGCATAGCCTCATTCCAAGAGTATAGCCCTCCATAAAGATTACAGTTTGCCTCTATGTCATTATAGCAATATTTTTCAATAATACTATTATTACTAGGATTGTTTATTGATGTAGATCTATTGCTGCATGTTTGATCACAATCAACTCCTGCTGTGCACGGTCCTGACTGACAAGTATCTATTCTGGTGCCAATATTTAAATTTTTAGCCATCCAGCATTGCTCTCCGATTAGGGTTGTTGGATATAATTCTCCCTCATAATCAATGCTATCCCTTCCGCAAACAAAATTACAAAAACCAGCTCTGATCCCCTCTGGTGTAGCACAATTAAGCCCCCCAATTAACTCGTTAACGCTTTTTCCAATGCAAAAATCAATAGTATAATAAGTACTACTAGCACCTGATTCATAGGTATAGTCATAGGCAGAACATGGTCCATCATTTCTAGGGCTAGGATTAGAGGGAATTTTGTTTATATAAATAATAGAAGAATCATTGGGATTTACTAATGCTTCACCAGCTATTAATTCCTCTGGATAAAATCCAACATCACGATAATACATTTCTAGGGATAGTTGTAATTGATTTATATCACTAACTCTTTTAAAATTTCTTCCATTGGATCTTATTTCACTATAAGAAAAAATACTAATAGTTAAAATAACAGCTATTATTGATATTGCTACTATTATTTCAATTAAAGTAAAGGCCTTTTTTTTATAGACCATATTTTTAAATTATTTTTTTTATTAAATCTATTATTGTGGTAGCTTTATGCTTTCCTTTTGTTTTTGCCATAATTTTTCCAATAAAAAACTGTAATAAAGTCTCTTTACCATTTTTATAATCTTTTATTTGTTCTGGAAATTCTTTAAAAATATCTTTAATTATTCTTTCTAAACTGTCTAAATTTTCTTCTATTTTTTGCTCTAGACCTTTTTCCTCCATTATATTACTAGGATCTCCACTATTTTTGTACATTATATTCAATATTTTTTGTGCTGAATTATTATTTATTTTCTCTTGATGAATTAAGCTGATTAATTCTGCAAAATTTTCAGGGTTAATTTTTATATTTTTTATGTTTGTTTTATCTTTTTTGATTAATTTCAGTAAATCATTAATCATCCAATTAGCAGTCATTTTTATTAATTTTTTATCTTGATTTTCCCATGACTGACCAATAGAGCTAATCCATTCTCTTAATTCTGATATTACCATTTCAAACCAATTAGAAATATCCCTATTTTCAATAATAAGATCTACTAATTCTGGTTTTATCCCATATTCATCAATAAATCTCTCTCTTTTTTTATGGGGAAGCTCTATTATTTTCTTTTTTATTTCATCTATTTTTTCAGAACTTATTTTTAATGGTTTTATATCGGGCTCGGGAAAATATCTATAATCAGCACTGCTTTCCTTGATTCTTTGTCTAAATGTTTCTCCATTTTTTTCATTATAGCCCCTAGTTTCTGGTAAAACCTCTTCATTTTTATCAAGTAAAGCTTCCTGTCTTTTTATTTCATAGTTGATAGCTTTTTCTAGCGATTTAAAGGAGTTGATATTTTTTAATTCTACCTTATTATTAATTTTATTTTCTCCTAGGGCTTTAATTTGACCCTTATTGTTTCTATACCAAGAGTTTTTTTTCTGCAAGCTAACATTAGCCTCCAACCTCATTTCTCCTTTCTCCATATTAGCAGAGCTTATTTGTAGATATTGTAATATTTGTTGAAGTGTTTGACAAAATATTCTAGCACTTATAGAGTCTCTAATAACTGGCTCGGTAACTAATTCTAAAAGCGGAACGCCAGACCTATTAAAATCAGCCAAAGTATAATTTTTTCCTTGAGGATGTATTAATTTAGCAGTATCCTCCTCTAAATGAATTCTTGTTATTTCTATTTTTTGTTTATTTATTTCTAAAAAACCATGATAAGCTATTGGTAGATCATATTGAGAAATTTGATAACCCTTTGCTAGATCGGGATAAAAATAATTTTTTCTATCAAATTTGCTGGTTCTATTTATTTGACAATCTAATGCCAAACCTAAAAGAATTACTTTGTCTATGGCTTCTTGGTTTATTAGTGGTAATGTTCCTGGGTGCCCAAGGCATATTGGGCAAACTAAAAAATTTGGCTCCTTTTGCAAAGCTTTATTTGGACAAGAACAGAACATTTTGCTGTTTGTTTTGATCTCGCTATGTATTTCTAAGCCAATTATTATATCATATTTCATGCCTTAATTATAACAATAATTAATAGATTAATCAATAAAAAAAACCCACTTTTGCGGGTTTTTTGTTTTGTTTGTATCTTTTTTAATAATTTATTTAATAATCATAGGCATATTTTTCCATGATATTAAATCATTTTCTCCGAATATTTTATTGCTTTCAGAAAAAATCTGAAAAAAATTATAATTCATTCCTTCCAAAGAATAAGTTATAAATTCATTGCCTAAAACATCAGGGATTAAGTCTTTTGAGGGGATTAAGCTTACCACTATAATCCCAATTTTTCCATCAATTTTTTCTTCGTAGAACTTAATAAAGAAACAGGTCATCAATTGTATATTTCCCGGACCTATAAAATCATTATTAATATTTCCACTCCAAACAATTTCTTTTTCGTTTTTTTCTAGTAAATTTAAATAATTATCCAAGATAAGGATCTCTAAAATTTCATTGATTCCAGCAATTTCAGCATTCAATTCCCCGGAAAACAATTCTTGTTCATAAAAATCCATTTCTGATAAATTGGTGCAACTTTGAAACCTTAAATATCTTGGCTCTTTTTTACTCCAATCCACATAAGCACCTTCAAAATTATGTATCTCAAAGAGATTTATAATTTCGTCTTCGCTTAAACCAAAAAGTGGAACCTTAGTAAAGCAATTCTCATCATTTTTGTTTTTTGGATTTTCTAAATCTACTAGTTTTTTCTCTGGTAAAACCTTTGACCAAACTTCTTTAGCTTGATTTATGTCTACCTGCTTTGATTGTGATGCTAGTTTTAAAGGAACTAAGCAATAAAATAATAACAAAATCATTAACAAAATTTTCATTTTGCCCTCCTTTTTTTATATTTTAATTTATTGATTTTAATTTTATAAATCTTCTCCTACATTTTCTAATATCTGCGCGGTTGAAGAAGATCCTTGTTTTATTTCTGGTTGATTGTATTGATAAATATCTGTTCCTGGGTTTTTCTTAATTAAATTTTCAAGATATTTTTCCATAGAATTCATTGGTATTACTATTAATTTTGCATCTTTATTACTTCCTATCTTTGAAGAAAATATAAAGTCAACTTTTAGTTCGTAACCCATTTTTTCACACTCTTCTTTTAATCTTTGATACTCTGTAAAATCTTTTTTAGTATATTTAATGCTTTCATCGGTAAAGTAAGCTAAGCTAATATTCCTGGTTTCTTGTTTGAATGTAGTTTCATTTCCAGATTTACTTATTTTTTTCTTTTTAGCCCATTCTTTATCACTTTTTTTAGCCAAGCCTATCAAATCTTTTAATGTTATATTAATCTTATTTACACCTCTTTCTTTTGCTCCATAGTATTCTAAACTAGAAACTATTTTAATAAATCTATCTAAACTTTCACCGTCCTTAATTGAATATTTATTCTTAACCCCCTCTACTCCAGTATAGATTAGGGCTTTGTCATAATTTTTTGTATTTATTTTGTCGCTTTTTTCTTCTTTTTTTTCAGTTCTATAACCTTGAATTTCTCTTATTTTTTTAGTATCACCAGCTTTTCTAAATTCATTAATAAAGAAGTTTGGCAGGGTGTTGCCCATTGATCCACTCTGATCAATAACTATTCCATCATATTTTTCTATTAAGTATTCAAATTTAAATAAATCCATTTCAGTTATTACCTCTATTTTATTCTCCAATTTTTTCATTGGCTTTACTGGAATTTTTTCCTCTACTTCCTTTTTGTTTGCACTTACTTTAAATATAGCATTTCTAACTTCTTCATAAGTCATTCCTAAGAATTCATTAATTTCTCCAGAGTATATTCCATTAACAAAATCATTCTCTGAGGTTGGTTTATTTTGAACTACAAAATTAAAATTATCTAAAATATATTGTGCTCTATTATTACTTTGAGCTTCTTTCTCTAAGCTTTCTTTAATTTTAATTGCTAAAACCTTTCCCCTGGCATAAGATAGCCAGAAATTTCCTTCTTGATCAATTTCTTTGTATTTTTGAGCCTCTTCCTTGAGATTGTTCATTTCATCTTCACTTATTTCTATATTATTTTCTTGGATAAAATTAAGAAAGTTTGCCTCACTCCACGAACTTGTCTTTTCTGGACTAGCCCCAGAAAAAACTACAAACTCCAATCTATTTTCAGTATTTCTATTCATTTTTTCAATATCTTCAATTTTTTTAAAAATATTTTCATCATTTATAAATTTATTAACATCAGCTTCAACTTGTTTTTCATTTTTTAATTCAGCCTTATTTACCTTAAATTGACTATAAATATTTAAATTAATACTTTTTTCCTTTTCTGAAAAAACATAAGTTTTTTCTTTGTTATTTATAGCTTCCTTATCTTTGATAATTTCTTTTTTTGGTCCTCCTTCTGAAAAATCAGCTGAAAAAACATTTTTTAATGGCATCATTAGAGATAAAACTAATAATGATTTATAAATCATTTTATTATTTCTAAAAAAATCTAAAACACTTTTTTTCTCAGATTTAACATCTTTAATAATTTCCTCACTTTTTTCATTATTGGCAATTAAAATATCTTTAGTAATTTCTTCCATTTTTTCAAGATGAGATTTCTCTAAAGGACCTTCCATTTCCAAATCTTGGATCAAGCTCTTTAAATTTTTAGAAACATCCAAGAGTATTTCTTTTCTTTCCTTTTTTACTGGTTCAATCTCTTGATTTGTTTTAATTTTTTCTTTATTCATAAATTTAAAATAATTTTAATCTAAAATAAGCCCTTCCTCAATATCTTGAAGTAGAGCCTCTAGTTCTTTTTTAATTTTTTCTTTTGTTAATTCTTCTTTTTTCATATTGCTTAATTTAATTCTTTAATTTTTTTTCTTATTTCTTTAATTAAATCATCTTCTTTTATTTTATTTTCCATTTTTCCGAATTCAGTTTTTATTTCTTTTATTTTTTTTATATAATTTAAAATATTTTCTTTTTCATCTTTTTCTGCTTTTTCTATTTCCAACAACAAATCTTTATACAATTCTTGTAATAGGGCAAGTATTCTTTTTTTACTTTCTTCAATCATATAATAATAATTATATTATACACTATTTTATTAAAAATGTCAATAGATGATTTTTAAAAACCCTTATTTTTCAAGAGTTTTTATTGCTATGTCAAATATTTTTATGCTTATTTCCTCTATGCTTAAATTAGCATTAATAGTTTTCCAATTATATTCTTGGCATAGTTTTTTATGTATATCCCTGACTTTATTTGATAGTTCTTCGTTTTCCTCATTTTTGTGATTTTTCTCTATTGCATTTTTGAATCTCTCTCCTTCAAATAATATAGCTAGATCTTCTTTTAATAAATGGCTGTTTATTTTTTTTAAAACATTTTCATCAACGCCATAACCAAGGCCCCAGGCTATTCCAGTTCCCACATAGTCTTCGGCTATTATATTAATGCCATTTTCTAGCTTTTTAACAAGCTCTTCTTGATACTGACTTCTATTTAATGAATATAAAAGCTGAGCCTCTCGTGGGTTTATATTATAGGGATTTCCTCCTCTTAAATATTGATTAATAATTGGACCAAAGGGTTCTAAATCATAAAGAGGGTATTTTAAATACTCTGCCTGATGACCAGCTTCTTTTAATTTATTAATTAAAATATGAGCCTGAGTGCTTTTCCCAAGATTATTTGTTCCGTAAAAAACAATTAGTTTTCCTTTTTTCATTTTTTTGTTTTAAAAAATTAACGATTATCTCCACTTCCGGATAATTTATCTCTATTCATTCTAGATTGTAATTTTTCAATATTTTTTTGAGCAATTTGACCTAGGTCTAATTTTAGTTCACTGGCAATTTGTGATAGATACCATAAAACATCGCCTAGTTCTTTTTCTATTTCTATTTTTTTTTCTAAACTAATTTGACCATCATCATCTCTAATTATTTTCTTAAATTTTTCTGCCACTTCTCCAGATTCTCCACTCAAACCAAGAACGGGATAAACATAATTATTGTTTAAATTAGGATAAATTGCTGTTTTTCTTGATTGTTCTTGGTATTCTTTAAAGTTCATTTATTTTTTTTACTAATTGATGAATTTGTTCCCATAGCTCATCCCATGTTCCATTATTATTTATAGTAAAATCAGCATTGGACATTGTTTCTGGTATTTGTGATTCTGATTCAGCATTTTGATCTTTGATAAAATCCTCAAAAGTTTTTACATCATCACCAGGATTTTCATTCCTTTCAATTACTCTTTGATGCCTAAGTTCTTCACTGGCCTCAACACTAACTAGAAAAAAACCATCAACCTCTCTTAGGTATTTAATATCGGCCATTCTTCTAATTCCATCTATAACGATAAAATGATGGTCATCTTTTTTAGCATCCTTAGCCATTACTTTTGCTAAAATGTCTTCTCCAAAAGTTTGGCGTAGTAAAGTTGACATATTTTGTATATTTTCTCTGCTTTGTTCTATATCTAATCTGATTAAAACATCTCTTAGAATAGTTGAAAAACGATAATCACTAGCCTTATATTTTTCAATTAAAAATTTTTTAATTACACCCTTTCCACAGGCAATTTGTCCGGTTAAACCGATAATAATTTTTTTATTTTCCATAATTTTTTTAGTAGATAACTTTGTATTTTGCTAGATAAGAATTTTTATTAATTTTTTTTAATTCTAAGAGTTCCAGGTTTATATCAAAATCATCATTAAATAAAGATATTCCAGAACCAAATAATTTTGGCTCAATTGTTAATATTATTTCATTTATTAATTTTTTTTTCAAAAATAAAGTATTTAAACTAGCACCACCACCTAATAAAGCTTTTTTATAGCCCATTTTTTCTAATTCTTTTAAAAGTTCTTCGGGTTCTTTATTCGTCCATAATACATTCTCTTGAGCGGGACCTTCTTTGCTTGAGAAAACTATATTTAATCTATTTTTTAATGGGGCTGGAAAAGTTTCGAAAGTTTTTCTACCCATTATAATCATTCCAAAATCCTTGGATGTTTCTATAAATATTTTTTTGTCTTCTGGGCTAGTCCAGTTAGCAAAATGTTCGCTATTTTTTGCTATTTTTCCATCTACACTTACAGCCATTATTAAACTTACATTTATCATATTATTATATTGCTATTGGAGCTTTAATTCCTGGATGTGGATCATAGTTTATTAATTCAAAATCACTAAATTCAAAAGAAAAAATATCCATTTTTTCAGAATTAATTTTCATCTGTGGAAGCTCTTTAGTATTTCTACTTAATTGTTCCTTTACTTGATCAAAATGGTTTTTATAAATATGTAAATCTCCAAAAGTATGAACAAATTCTCCTAATTTTAAATTACAAACTTGAGCTACCATCATAGTTAAAAGGGCATATGATGCGATATTGAAAGGAACTCCCAAGAATATATCAGCACTTCTTTGATATAATTGACATGATAATTTCCCATCTAGAACATAGAATTGAAAAATTGTATGACAAGGTGGTGGAGCAGTTTTTTTTCCAGATATTAATTGTTGCAAGTCAGCTACATTCCAGCCACTAACTATTAATCTCCTAGAATCAGGAGTTTTTTTAATCATGTCTATTAATTCTGCAATTTGATTTATCTTTGTGCCATTTTTTCCCTCCCATGCTGTCCATTGTTTGCCATAAATTGGTCCAAGATCGCCATTTTCATCAGCCCATTCATTCCAAATTGTAACCCCATTATCATTTAAGTATTTAATATTAGTATCACCCTTTAAAAACCAAAGTAATTCATGAATTATTGATTTTAAATGAACTTTTTTTGTAGTCATTAAAGGAAATCCCTTTGATAAATCAAAACGAATTTGTCTACCGAAGACACTTCTGGTTCCAACACCAGTTCTGTCACTTTTATCACTACCATTTTCCAAAACATCTCGAAGTAAATCTAGATATTGTTTCATATTATTATTGTTAATCTTAGCAATTTAATAATATCAAATATTTTTTAGCTTAGCAACTGCTTTATTTTTTGTTTTTTAGATGATATAATAATTGTAAATTATTAATTATAATTATATGAAAAAAATATACTTATTTATTTTATTATTTGTTTTAGTTTTCTTGCCTTTAAATAATTCAAAGGCTCAAGGAATTTCCAAAATTCTTTCTGGCCGAATACTTTTAGACGTAGAAAGAAATGGAGAGGCTTGGTATATTTATCCAAAAAATAATAAAAGATATTATTTAGGCAGACCACACGATGCTTTTTCTGTGATGAGAGAGTTGGGTTTAGGAATTTCTGAAATAGATTTTCAAAAAATAGCTTCAGCCGGTATGGATGTTGAAGGTGATTTAGTTTTGGCAAAAAAATTATCTGGATTAATTGTTCTCCAAGTTGAGAGAAATGGAGAGGCTTGGTATATAAATCCGATAACTTATAAAAAGCATTATCTAGGAAGACCCCAGGATGCCTTTAATATTATGAGGGAACTAGGACTAGGGATTAGTAGAAAAAATTTAGCCTTTATTCATAAAAATAGTTTTAATGAAAGCATCAATGAATATAGTTCATATAGCTTCAAAAAACCAATTAATTATAATAACAAAGATTTTTTGTTAGATATTATTGAAATAAATCTAGATAATCCAAAATTAAAAATTATTACTGACACTGCAAATATTGAAGATTGCCCTGGTCGTTGCACAGCAAAACCTTTAATTGATTATGTTGTTGATAATAATTCTTTTGCGGCTATAAATGGGAGTTATTTTGATACCTCTATTAATAAATTAAATTATTATTTTTTTCCTGTCTATAATTCTAAAATTAAAAAAATAATTAATAATGATCAATTAAAATACCCAACAACTGGGCCAATGATGGTTTTTGATGAAGATAATAATTTTTATTATTTTAAGGATAGTCGAGACTTCGCTGGAGTTTCCCAGTTTGAAGAAAGATATAAAACAAAAATTCAAGCAGCCATAGGTAATAAACCTAGGCTAATAGAGGATTCTAAAAGTCTATTGATTGATTGGGAATTAGATGATAAACAAACTAATACTAGAGCAGTTAGAAGTGCTATAGCGTATAAAAAATCAGAAAATGGTGGAAAAGGTTTTATTTATTTAATAATTTCTAGAGATTCTACAGTTGTTGATTTGGCTGAAATTTTAAAAATTAAGAAAATGGATTACGCAATCAATTTAGACGGTGGTTATTCTTCAGCAATGTTTTATAATGATGAATATATGTTTGGACCAGGCAGAAATATTCCTAATGCTATTTTATTTTCAGAACAATAAAAATGTTATCAGAATATAAACAAAAATTAAAAGAAGAGTCTTTTATTTATATATTATGCAAGATATTTCCCTCTGCTATAAAAAGTGAAATTAAAGATTTAGTAAAAAATAATGTTAATGGAAGAGACTTGGAATATATTCAGATATCTTTAGTTTCTAGCCCTATTAAAAATAAAGCCAATACTGAATTAATTAATCTTTTATCCAAAGAGTTTTTAGCTGAAAAGAAAAACATTTTTATTATTAGTGGTAAAACTGATAGAATGAAGTTAATTAAAATAAAAATTTAATTTTATGGATCTTTCGATAATTATAGTTTCTTATAATGTTCGAGACAAATTAAAAAAAAACTTAGAATCTATTTTTAATTCTAGGACTAATTTTTCTTTTGAAGTTTTTGTTGTTGATAATGCTTCTGTTGATTCATCCTCTGAAATGGTTAAAGAGTTTTTCCCTCAGGTTAAGTTAATTGAAAATGATGAAAATTTAGGTTTTTCTAAGGCCAATAATTTGGCGATTAAAGAATCTCAGGGAAATTTTATTTTACTTTTAAATCCTGATATGAGAGTTTTTCCTGATACATTATCAGACTCTCTTGATTTTGCTATAAAAAATCCACAAGCTGTTGTTTCTAGTTGCTTATTGCTTGATGAAAACAATAAAACAATAAAACATATTCGTCGATTTCCCTTATTTTTTGATCAATTAATGATTATCTTGAAAGTACCGCACATTTTTCCAAATATTTTAAAAAATTATTTATATTTAGATTTTAATTATAACTTAAGTCAAAGAGTTGACTCTGTTCGCGGATCATTTTTTTTAATTAATAGATCAGCATATTTTAAGATAAGTTTTAAAAATACACCATTATTAGATGAAAGATATTTTGTTTGGTTCGAAGAGGTTGATTTTTGTAAAAATATTTATAAAATGGGTGGCGAGGTTTGGTATAATCCTAATGCTTTTTGCCTTGATTATATTGGTCAAAGTTTTTCTTTATTAAAAAGAGGCAGGGCTCAAAAATACTTTAGTCAATCAATGATTAAATATTTTAAAAAATGGCATCCAGCTTGGCAGTCTCAAATTTTAAGTTTTTTTTGGCCCCTAGGTAAATTTTTAGCAATTATTTTTGCTGTTTTTAAAAAAAATAAAAGTTAGTTTATGAATAAAAAAATTGCGCTTATACTAATAAATTACAAAGATTATGCTAACAAATACTTAGATGATTGTTTGCTTGGAATAAAAAAGCAAGATATATTTAAGGATCTTTTTATTTATATAGTTGACAATGCTAGCTCGGATTCTTCTTATGAATATTTAAAAAGAAAGGTAAGCAATGCCAAGATTATTAGAAATAAAAATAATGATGGCTTTGCTAAGGGTAATAATGATGCTATTAAAGATGCCCTGTCTCTAGGATTTGAATACATATTATTATTAAATATGGATACAGTTGTTGAGGATCAGAGCGCCTTTTCTAATTTATTAAAAACTTTTGATCAGGATAATAAAATTGGAGCAGTCCAATCTCGTTTAATGTTGTGGCCAGAAAAATCATTAATAAATAGTCTCGGTAATAAAAGTCATTTTTTAGGTTTTGGATTTTGCAGTAATTATGGAGATCTTTATAGTGAGATAAGTGTAGAAAATTATTCTAATATTTTTTATCCATCTGGGGCAGCTGTTTTATTTAAATCATCAGTCCTAAAAGAGGTCTCCTTATTTGATGAAACTTATTTTATGTATAGCGAGGATCAGGATCTTGGTTGGAGAATCTGGTTAGCTGGTTATAGATGTGTTTTGTCTTTGGATTCTGTTGTTTATCATAAATATGAGTTTAGTCGCTCTATTTCCAAATTTTATTATATGGATAGAAATAGAATTATTACAATTTTAAAAAATTATAAAATAACAACATTAATTTTAATTTTACCAGCTTTTATAATAATGGAATTTGGTTTATTATTATTTTCTTTAAAAAATAAATGGTTTTCCAAGAAAATAAAAGTTTTATTTTATTTTTTAAAAATAGCATCTTGGAAAAATATTATAAAAGAAAGAAAAATAATTCAAAAAAATAGAAAAATTTCTGATTCAGATTTATTTGATATGATTTCCTGGAAAATTGATTATCAGGAAGTAAAAAGTCCCTTGTTAAGTATTGCTAATTATTTTTTTTCACTTTATTTTACTTTATTAAAAATAATTGTTAAAATCTTTAAAATTTAGTATTTAATAAAAATATATGGATTTGTCTATTGTTATTGTTAATTATAAGTCTAAAAATAAATTAATAGAATGCTTGAAATCTATATCTCATGCTGATTTGAGTAATATTTCTTATGAGCTTATTGTTATTGAAAATAATTCTGGAGATAACTTAGAGCATCTAAAACAAGAAATTATTGATTTTAGGCTTATTATTAGTGATATAAATTTAGGAATGGGTGGTGGGAATAATCTAGGTATTAAAGAGGCTAGCGGTGATTTTGTTTTAATTTTAAATCCTGACACATTTATTACGAGAGATGCTATTAAGATTCTTTTAGATTTTATAAAAAAGGACGAAGAGGTTTATATTGTTGGTCCAAAATTATTAAATCCTGATAAATCACTTCAGTTATCTTGTTCTAGATTTCCTCGTCCTTGGACTCCTATTTTTCGCAGAACATTTTTAGGTGGTTTTTTTAAAAAACATTTAGATTGGTTTTTGATGAAAGATTTTTCTCATGATATAATAAAAGATGTAGACTGGTTAATGGGGTCTTGTTTGATGATTAGAAGAAAAGGCTTCGAAGGTTTTGATGAGAGATTTTTTATGTATTTTGAAGATATTGATGTTTGTCGCAGGGCCTGGAGAGCTGATAAAAAAGTTATTTATAATCCTAGAGCTGAAGTTATTCATCATCATGCTAGGGAAAGTGCTAAATATCCATGGTATCTTTCTGTTTTCAAGGATAAATTAGCACAAGAGCATATCAAGTCTTGGTTTAAATATTTTAAAAAATGGGGAATTAAAAATTAATTAATTTTAAAAATATGAAAAAAATAAGAAAAGCAATAATGCCAGTAGCTGGTTTTGGAACTAGGTTTTTACCAGCCACCAAAGCTCAACCTAAGGAAATGCTTCCAGTTGTCGATAAACCAGTTATTCAATATTTAGTAGAAGATGCAGTTGCTGCTGGAATTGAAGAAATTATTTTTGTTACTGGAAGAGGAAAGAGAGCAATAGAGGATCATTTTGATTATTCATTTGAACTAGAACATACTTTAGTTGAAAAAAATAAACTAGATTTAGTTGCAAAAATCAAAGAAATAGATTCTTTGGCAAAATTTTCTTATGTAAGACAAGCTATTCCATTGGGAGATGGGCATGCTATTAATTGTGCTTCTCATTTAATTTTTGATGAACCAGTTTTAATTATGTTCGGTGATACTCTTTATGATTCAGAAATCTCTCCAGTTAAACAAATTATAGACCTTTATAATTATTATCAAGATCCAATTATTGGTCTTTCTGAGGTTAATAAAAATGAGGTTAACAAGTTTGGTGTTATTGATGGCCTGGACTTGGGAGAGGGTAATTATGAGATTAAAAAATTTGTAGAAAAACCAGATATTGATAAGGCTCCTTCAAATTTAGCAGCTGTCGGTCTTTATGTAATCACTCCAGAGATTTTTAAAGTTCTTGGAAATATGAAGGGAGGTAAGTCGGGAGAAATTAGACTTGCTGATGCCTTCGATATAATGCTAGAAAATAAAAGACCTTTATATGGTAAAAAAATTGAAGGAGAGTGGTTAGATACTGGTGATAAATTAAATTTTATTAAAGCAACTATGAAACTTGGAATAAAAAACAAGGAGATAGGTAATGATTTAAAAAAATTTATCAAAGAAATTGCTAGTCAAATATAATTATTAAAATTAATTATGTCTTATCGTTTTAGAAATATTTTATTTATTATTTTTTTCATTATTTTTTTAATAATGACTTCTGTGTTGTCTTTGTATGCTAGTGGTTACAAAATTTCCCTAGAGAGTATTTTAAGTGGAAAGGCCTTAATTCAAAAAACAGGAATATTAGTCATTGATTCAAAGCCTAGATCTGCAGATATTTTTTTGAGCAGGGAATCTAGGGGTATTTTTTTTGATGGAGAATTATTAAAAAATAAAAAAATAAAAACACCCTCTAAAATTAAAAATTTATTACCAGGAGAATATCTCCTAGAGCTAAGTTTGGATGGTTATTGGCCATGGAAGCAAAAAGTTCATATAAATCCAGGACAATCGACCTATGTTGAAAATATTATATTATTTAAACAAAGTGAAGCTTTAATGCTTTTTGAGTCTAATTTTCAAAATATTTCTATGAGCCCTAATGGAAAAAAAATAATTTTAGAAAATGACTCTAAAATTATTGATATAGATTCTTTTTTTGAGAATAATTTTTATTCAGCTGATAAAAAAAATAAAGTTAGCTTTTTGGATTCCAGGAGAGCAATTATTAATAATGAATTAATATTTGATTATTCTAGGAACAGATATTATAACCTAGAAAAAGATTTTTTTACTAATGCGTATAATTTTAAAATAAATAATGATGATTTGTTTTTTTTGAAAAATGGATTAAATAGCTATAACATATCTTCTCAAAAAAATAATATAATTTTTTCAGAGTCAGAAGGTGAAAAAATAATTGATTTTTATTTTTCATCTGATTTTTATTTTTTAATAGTTGAGCAAAAAGATAACAGTTTAATTAGAATTTATAATGCAAAAAATAAAGAATTATTTAGGGAGACTATTTTAGCTAAATCTGCTAATTATAAAATAATAAATAATCCAGGAAATTCATCTTTTTTATATATTTATAATGATGAATTCAAAAATATAAATATAATTAACAGTTCTTCTAAGGTTAATTCTATTTGGGCAACAATTAATAGGGTTAATAGTTTTAGTTTTAGTAATCTAAATAATTTTATTTATTCTTCTGATTTTGAGATATATTCTTTTAATACTGTTTTAGCTGAAAATTATTTAATAGCTCGCTTTGATTATCAGATTAAAGATATTATTTGGCATCCCAAGAATTATATAATATATTCTACTGAAAAAGATATTTATATTTTAGATTTAAGTTATGATAGCTATATAATAAAAATAGCTTCCTTAGATAAAATTTCTAATCTAGTCTTAGATAGACTTGGCAGTGTTTTATATTTTTCTGCTAAAAGTGGAGATGAGGAGGGTATTTTTAAGCTATTTATTCAATAATTAATTTTTATTTTATGCCAAAATTTATAATCAATGGCCCAGCTAAATTGTCCGGAGAAATTAAAGTTAATGGTGCTAAAAACTTAGCTTTAAAGGTTGTTCCAGCGGCTATTTTATCTTCCGAGCAAATGACTATTAGTAATTTGCCTAGGATAGAGGATATTGATAAGTCCTTGCAACTACTTTCCGAGCTAGGTTTTCTGGTTGATTTAAAGGGTGACAAGCTTATTATTGAGGCTAAAAAAGCGAAAACAACAGAGCTTCCAGCTAAATTAGCTGATAAATTTAGAACTTCAATAATGTTTGTTGGCCCTCTCTTGGCTCGTTTTAAAAAAGTTAAATTTCCTCATCCCGGCGGATGTGTTATTGGTGCTGGTGGTAGGCCAATCGATTTGTTTTTAGATGGTTTTTTGGCTTTTGGAGCAGAGCTTAAAATCTCTGATCAATTTTATGAAATTAGTGCTAAAAAATTAAAAGCTTGTGAATTTTTCTTTCCTAAAATATCTGTTACCGGAACAGAGAGCTTAATGATGACTGCTTGTTTGATAGAGGGGAAAACTGTTTTAAAGAATTGCGCAATGGAACCAGAGGTTAAATATTTAGCTGATTTTTTAAATAGATGTGGAGCTAAAATTAGTGGAGCAGGTAGCCCAACTATTACTATTATTGGAGTTAAAAAATTAAAAGGAGGAGAAATAAAAATAATGCCAGATAGAATTGAGACTGGCTCTTTTGCTATTATGGCAGCTGCAACTAACTCTGAATTAACTATAAAGGATTGTGATCCAGAGCATATTCAGGTTTTGCTTACTATATTCAAAAAGATTGGGGTAAACTTTGAAGTAGCTAAAAATTATTTAAAAATAAAAAAGAGTCCAAACATAAAACCCTACAGTATTCAAACTCATGAATATCCAGGTTTTCCAACTGATTTACAGTCTCCTTATGCCGTTTTAATGACTCAAGTAAAGGGCAATTCTTTAATTCATGAATCAATTTATGATCGCCGTTTAATTTGGACTGATATGCTTTCTCAAATGGGCGCAAATATAACCATGTGTGATCCTCATAGAGTATTAATCAGTGGTCCAAGTAAATTATATGGAAAAAAATTAATTAGTCCTGATATTAGAGCCGGAATAGGGCTGGTTATTGCTGCTTTAATAGCCGAGGGAAGAACTGAAATTGATAATATTTATCAAATTGATAGAGGTTACGAAAATATTGATGAAAGACTAAGAAAGCTAGGCGTTGATATTGTTAGAGTTGAATAGTTTTTTGTTAATAATACAATCTATTGACAATTCTAGAAGGTTTGTTATTATAATATTATTAAAATTATTAAGTAACTATAAAAAATATGGCAAAGATAGCTGTAATTAAAACCGGCGGAAAGCAATACAAAGTCAAAGAAGGCGATGTTTTAAAGGTTGAAAAACTTTCAGTTGATGCAGGTAAAACAATGAAATTTGAAACTTTATTAGTAGCCGAGACTGATGCTAGTTCTGTAGAGCTTGGCAAACCATCATTAGGTGAAAAAGTTGAGGCAGAAATTTTAGGAGACGGAAAATCTAAAAAAGTTCTTGTTATTAAATATAAAAACAAAACCAGATATAAAAGGACTATTGGACACAGACAGGAATTTACTCAAATAAAAATAAATAAAATATCTTAAATTTCTACAAAAAAAGACTTTTTTAAAAAAAAGTCTTTTTTTATTTTTACCTTACTATTCTTTAATTAATCCTCTAAACTTTAAAGCATTGGCCAAGGTGCTGTCATCAGCATATTCTAGGCTTGTTCCGGTAGACAACCCTCTTGCTAATTTTGTTATTTTTATTTTTGAATTTTTTAATATTTTTTGCAGATAAAGAGAGCTTGACTCACCTTCTATTGTTGGAGACAGGGCTAAAATTATTTCTATTTGCTTATATTCCTTTAATTTTTTGTTTATTTTTATTATTAATTCTTTTATATTTAGTTTTTCTGGTCCTATTAACTCTATAGTGTTAATTAAACCTCCTAGTATAAAATATTTTCCATCATATTGTTTAGTGTTTTCTATTGCTATTAAATCTTGAAAATTAGCAACTATACAAATTAAATCATCTTTTCTTTTCTTATCAGAGCAGATATCACAAGGGTTTTTTTCTGATAATGCTAGGCATTCTTCACAATAAGAAAAACCATCTTTTAATTCATTTAAATATTTTGCAAATAATTTTATTAATTCTGGTTTTTGTTTTATTAAATAAAAAACATATCTCTCGGCAGTTTTTCTACCAACAGAAGGAAGGGCAGAGAACTGTTTAATTAAGTTTTCTATTGATTTTGGGTATTGTATTGACATTTTTTTAAATTATTGTAATAATACTTTCTGTTATTATTTTTATGAATCATGAATAAAAAAGGAGGATTAAGATGAGTTACTTTGTAGTTAGAAACAAATCGGGGGAAGAATTGAATGTTCCCATTAATTATTTTGTTAAATTAAAAAATCATAATTTATTTTTTTTAAAAAAAGAAAGAATTAATAATGATTTATTAAGCAAAATTAAAATAGGTGATCGCCTTATATATGTTGGCCCAGGAGAATCTGACCAATATAATAAAACGGTTTCTAATTATTTAAAGCTAGTAATTAACAAGGATTATAAAATTGAAAACATTGTAAAAGCTATTAAAGAAGAATTAATAGGTATGCATATGTAATCTCTAAATTCTTGAAAAAAAGCAAAACCGCGATAAACGCGGTTTTTATTTTATGTTAAACCAGGAAAACCACCCATCTCTTGCATTTTTTTTGCCATTATTCTTTGAGTTTTTTTAATAGCATCATTGAATAAATCCTTGCTAATTTTTGCTATTTCTTCCTTCGTTAGGTCATTGTTGATACTCATTTCAACAACTTCCATATTACCATTCATGCTTATTTTTATACCATTTTTTTCTAATTCAATTTTTTCTCCAGATAAAGCATTTTGCATTGTTTTTGCCTGACTTCTTAAGTCTTTTAGTTGTTTTAATTTGTTAAACATAATTTTTTTATTAATTATTTAAATAATTTTTATTATTCTACTTTTTTACTAATATTTTTAAAACTAGCTGTTTCTTCTGAGAAAAACAAATCAACTTTTCCAGTCGGCCCATTTCTATGTTTTGCTATATGTATTTCAGCTTTATATCTATCTTCTATAGATAATTCTTGTATATTAAAAGCTCTATCAGCAGCCTTTCTATATATAAACATTACAACATCAGCATCTTGTTCTATCGATCCGGAATCCCTTAAGTGAGAAAGCTTTGGTATAGATGCTCCTGTTTGTTGTTCAGCGGCTCTAGATAATTGAGCTAATGCTAAAACTGGAATATTTAATTCTCTGGCAATTCCTTTTAGGCCTCTACTTATTTCTGAGATTTCTTGAACTCTATTATCGCTATACTTACCTCGCCCTTCCATTAATTGCAAATAATCAATAACAATTAGGCCTAAACCCTTTTCTGATTGCATTCTACGACATTTAGCCCTGATTTCCATAACTGAAACATTGGGAGAGTCATCTATATATATGGGAGCTTCTGATAGTGAGCCCATTGCCTCTGCTATTTTAGAAAAATCATTATCCTCTTCCTTATCTGAAAGATTTCCAGTTCTCATTTTCCATAAATTTACATTAGCTTGAGCGCATAACATTCTGTCTACTAATTGTTCTTTTCCCATTTCTAAAGAAAATATTCCCACGCCAACTTTATTTTTTACGGCAACCTGTCTAGCCACATCCATAGCAAAAGATGTTTTTCCAACACTAGGCCTAGCTGCTAAAATTAATAAATCTGATTTTTGTAGTCCTGCTAAAATATTATCCAAATCATAAAAACCAGTAGAAAGACCTCTTAGATTGCCACTTCTTTTGTGTAATTCATCAATTCTTTCGAAAGCCTCGCTTAACAAACTCTCTATTCCTAGAAATGAGTTTTTTAAATATTTTCGAGAAACTCCAAATATTTTTTTTTCTGCTTGGTCTAAAATATCATCAACTTCTCGCTCTTCTTCAAAGCTTATATCCATTATTTCGCTAGCAGAGATTTGCAATCTTCTTAGGGTTGCCTTTTTTTGAATTAAATTGGCATAGTAAACAGTGTTGGATGATGTAGCGACAGTATTTGATAATTGAGCTATATAGCTACGCCCACCGATTTCTTTTAATTTTTTCTTTTCTTCTAACTTATTGGATAAAGTTATAATATCTATTGGCTCCTGATTATTAAAAAGATCTATCATTGCCTCAAAAATTATCTTATGGCTATTGTGATAAAAATCTTCTGAATTTATAATATCAGCTATTTTAAAAATAGATTCTTTATCTAATAAAATACAACCCAACAAAGACTGCTCAGCTTCTATATTTTGGGGCGGTATTCTTTCTATTGAATTTTGTTTGTCTTTTAGCATATTTATATAATATATTAAATACAGCTATTTTTCAAGGAAACTTTTCCACTTATAATTCACTTTTTATCCATACAATTTAATGCTCTTGCCAAATGAAAATTTTTTGTTTATAATAAAAATAATCATAAATTTATATTTATGATATTGTTTTATTTTGCGCCTATAGCTCAGTTGGTAGAGCAGCTGCCTTTTAAGCAGAAGGTCGCAGGTTCGAATC
>CAZSRC010000004.1:0-35036 GCA_964609365.1 uncultured Gammaproteobacteria bacterium
AAAAATTCTTGATAACGTCGAAAAAACATTAAAGAGAGCAGAAGAACTTGATAAGCAAGGCTATATAGGAGCTAATCAGCTACTTAGATCAATCCAAAATAATTGCGAAGAGGTGAGATCTAGAAATTGACCACTCCTTAACAAAAAAACAAAAACCGGTAAAAATTACCGGTTTTTTTTATTGAAAATAATTTAATAATGATAAGTCTTCCCTTTTTCAATATTAAGGGCTCGATAAATTTGCTCTAATAAAATAACCTTAGTCATTTCATGTAAAAAAGTTAATTTAGATAATGATAAGGTGTTGTAGTTTTTTAAAACTTCAAAATCAAAACCTAAAGATCCAGCAATAACAAAAATTATAGGCTTATTAATGCTAAAAATTTTTTTAGAAAAAGAAAGAGAGTCATATTCTTTTCCGTTTTCTGATAATAAAAAAATTTCTGCATCTTTATTTTTTTGTAAAAAATCTAAAACTTTCTGACTTTCCTATCTTTTTGTTTCTAAAATATTCTTATTGGAAAAACTTTTAGCGCTTATCTCTTTTAATTCTAATTTAATATCAGAGCTTAATCTTTTTTGGTATTCCAAAATAGCTAATTGATAATATTTCTCCTTAACACCTCCGATGCTTAAAATGATTATTTTTTTCATTTTATTTTATTTTTTTTATTTCACTAGGTTTAAAAATTCCATCCTCAGTAATAATACCAGTAATTAAATCAGCTGGAGTAACATCAAAAACGGGATTAAAAGCTTTGGAGCCTTTTGGAGCTATCTCTAATAATGAATTAAATCTTTTGCTCTGTTTTTTTGCTAAATTTCTATTCTCCCAAAAAGATGTGTGCTTTAAAACCTCATCACCAGAACGATGCTCTATTTCTATATCCTTTCCGCTTTTTGTGTCAAAATCAATAGTGGCTTTAACAGCTGCCACATAAAAAGGTATTTTATATCTCTTAGCCATTAACGCTAAGGGAAATGTTCCAATTTTATTAGCAGTGTCTCCATTTAAAGCAATTCTATCTGCTCCAACAATAACAATATCAACTAATTTATTTTCCATTAAAAATCCACTGGCGCTATCTATATTGACTCTATAATCAATTCCAGCTCTTTTCATTTCCCAGGCAGTTAATCTAGCCCCTTGAAGCCAAGGTCTAGTTTCATCAACTAAAACTGAGAAATTCTTCCCTTTTAGTAAGGCGCTATACATAGGAGCTGTCGCTGTGCCATACCAAATAGCCGAAAGTGAACCAGCATTACAATGAGTTAAAATACGAGAGCCATTTTTAATTAAAGCCTGGCCATGGGATCCAATTTTAAAATTATTATTCACTTCATTTTCTAATAATTTTTTAAAATTATTATAAATATCCTTTTTAATCCCAACAACAGAATTAGATTCAATTCTTTCTAGTAAATAATTAATAGTCCAAGCTAAATTATGAGCAGTTGGTCTAGATTTGATAATTTCTTGAGAAACTTTTTTTAAATAATTTAAAAAATCAAAAGGATCATTTTTTTTATAATGTAAAGATGCTAAAAAAAGACCAGCGCCACCAACCGAACCCAATGCTTGAGCACCTCGAACATTAAATTCTTTAATAGCTAAAATAGCTTGTTTATAATTTTTAAGCTGAATAAACTTTAATTTATCAGGAAGATAAACCTGATCAATGATAACAACTCTATCTTTTTTTAATTCTACAGTTAATGGTAGTGCTTTTTGTAATTGCTTTAAATTTTTCATGATTTTTTTTAATTAATTTTAAGGCAGAGGAAACATTTTTAGCCATAGATAAAACTCCATGATTTTTCATAATTAAATAATCCCCCTTTTTAGAGGCATTTTTAATAGCCCTAGCTGACTCCATTGTTCCATAGGGATATTCTTTGATATAAACAACTTCCTTTAATTTCTCAGTGCAATTTACAGCCAAAAAATCGTGAGAATGCAAAACAGAGTTTATCTCTGGCCGAGCTTGATAAATACCCCAATGAAGACGAGCTTCTGAGCTAGGCTCTCTATCCCCATAAACATAAACCTCATCGGCCTTAAAACCAGAAACTAAAACAAAGTCATCAATTTTTAATTTATGAGGAAACGATCCTGTTGTTTTTATAATTATGCCATTTTTAGTTCTTACGCTAAAATTACCACCATTATCATCTTGACAACCAAGCTTAGCTAATTCCTTGCCAGCTTCAATTAGGGATTTTATTAATTTTAATTCTTTAGGACTTGCTTTAAATTTACCTAAATAAATAGTTTTAAATTTTGTTCCTATATACTTTTCGCTCATATTTTATAATCTTAAAAAAGACTCTAGAGCAACTAAAGCTGCCCTGGATTCTAGTTTTACTAAACCACCTTCCCCAGATTGGGCCTGTAAAGAATAATCAGCAATTTTTTCTTTAATATTTTTTTCAGCCTCCTGATCAACTACCAACAAAACAACACCAGCTTTTACACCCTTAACTCTAGCTAAAGTTAAAACAGTTCCGGCCTCCATATCCTGAGCTAATGTATTATATTTAACCCAAAAATTTTTAATTTCTTTAGTTTTTGAGGAATATAAAGCATCAACAGTAACAGTTGGACCGGCATAATATTTAAATTTTAAATCATCACAAACTTTTTTCATAACCTGAAAAGTATCAGGATCTGCTATAGCTGGATACTGCAAAGGAACATAATCAAGGCAAGTATGATCCTCCCTGACAACACTATCAGATATTACTAAATCACCAATTTTAATTTTGGATTGATTAGCCCCGCAAGAACCAACTCTAATAAAATTTTTAGCACCTAGAGAAATTAATTCCTCCATGGCAATGGCTGTTGATGGACCACCAATTCCAGTTGAACAAATTGAAACAGGGGCACCTTTATATTTTCCAGTAAAAACTCGATATTCTCGATTAAAAGAAATTTCTTTTCCACTATCCATTAATTTAGCAATACGCAAAACTCTTCCAGGATCTCCAGGCAAAATAACATTAGCTGCAATATCCCCTTTTTTACAAAGAATATGAGGCTGAAGATTGGTTTTATTTCTCATAAATTTTATTGAAATTAATTATAATAAAGTAAATAAATAAGCAGCTAAAATTGGTAAAACTAAATTATCCAAACCAAAAAATAGAAAAAATTCAATCGAAGTTAATATTAGCGCTACCAATAAATACAAATTTAAATGCCCCAATCCATTAACCCCATTAAATAAAATTAATAAAAAAATTGTAGTAATGAAAAAAACTAAAGAGCCCTCTAAACTTTTTGAACCAGCGGCAATTTTAAATTTATAGGTTCCAAATAAGTCTCCAAAAATATTGGCCAATGAATCAGAAAATCCTAGAACTAAAATACCAAACTGAAAAGCTTTAATATTTTCTGGTAAAAAATAAATTGCCACAATCATTACCCCCAAAGGATAAAAAACTTCTCCAAGTGATATTCTTTTAACCTTGTTTATAATTGGTAAAAAATCAAAAAATCTAGCTAAAATAAAAATAAAAGCAAATAACAATGATAGAAAAATTATTTGATTTAAAGAAAAAAAATAAGGAAAGAAAAAAATTAAAACAGCAGAAATAATATGAATAATTTTTCTGTTAAAATTATCTACCCTTTTTATTTTTATTAAATTGATTAGATTTTGCATATCTTTACTTTTTTTATGATTTTATTTTTTAAGATAATAAATCCTTTCCTTCTCTGAAAATTTTTCTATTGAATATCTTAAACTAACTCTAGAAATTTTATTAATATTTTCTTCTAAAAAATCTTCTAATAAAGCTTTATTTATCTTTCCAGCCTCTCTCAACATCCAACCAAGAGCTTTTTGTATTAAATCATGTTTATCATTAATCAAAATTTGAGCTAAATTATAAACATCTTTTAAATCACCTTTTTTAATAAAATAAAGAGTTGAAATTAAGGAGATTCTTTTCTCCCAAATATTCTTTGACTTAGCTAGTTTGTAAAGTAAATCTCTATCCTTATCAAAAAGATAGTTCCCTATTATTTTATGACAACTAACATCAACTAGGTCCCAATTATTAATATTTTTTAAATTTTTAAGATAAAAATTAAATAACTTTTTTTTATTTAAATTATCGGCTTTATTGTATTTTTCTAATAAAATCAACAAAGCACAAAATCTAAATTCATGAATATTTGAATTTAAAAGATTCTCTAATTCAGCCAATGTATAACTAAAATAATTTTTAACTATTTTTCTTTGTTCAACAACTGTAATTCCTAAAAAAATATCCCCCTCTCCATATTCACCTTTTCCAGTTTTGAAGTAGCGAGATAAAATTTTTGATTTTTCTTTATTTTTTCTAGATAATAATTCTGTTTCTAGCTTTTTTAAGGCCATAAAATTAATAATAAAGTGAATATAATAACTTTTTTATAATAAAATAAAAACCAAGAATAAAAAAAATAGTTACTGTAGTTGGCACAAACTCTTTCATATAAACTAAAAAACCTCAGACTTAAGAAGGTCTAATAATTCTCCTATTTTTTTATCATCTAAAATTTTCTTTTTATTTAAAATTTTCACTGAAGATGATAAATCAGAAAAATCAGAAAACTCACCTTGTTCTAGTTTTATTTTAAGCTCATCTAGAAGTATATTAAAATAATTTTCTTCCAAATCTGGAAGTAATGCTAAATTTCCACCACTATCTTGAGCTATTTTTTCTAAAGCAGCCTTAAGACTAGGAGTGTCATAATTACGATCAAGAATACGATAAGAGTCTTCTTTTATTTTATTAACAATCCTATTTACTTGAGATGCTTTTATTTCAAATTTATTAAAATTTTCCATTTTTTAATTTAATTATTTTAAAATATTTTATTACTTATAATCTATTTTTATTCTATCTACCAAAATTGGTGATCTTTTAATGAAAGAAGGTTTAAATTCTAGCTCGTAAGATTTTATGTTTTCAAAATTATCTAAATAAGCTTTAATTTGCTTTTCATTTAAATTACTTAGATATTTTTTATTAATAGTATCCGCTTCTTTTCCTGATGAAACTTTAGCAGAAAAATTAACTTTTATTTCAGCTAAGGATTTAGAAGAATTAAAACTCAATAATTCATACTCAAAATCATCTGGGTTTAACTCTGATAAATTTTGATCAAAATCTAAAATAGCTAATTTTTGTTTTACTATCTTTACAACATCATCATTATTAATACCAACAATATTTACAACATTTTTAACTTTAACTTCAAAAGAATCAGCTTCTTCTCCCACTTTTTTACTTATTTCTATTTTAGCACTAGAAGGGTCAACGCTAAATATATTTTCCTGCGAAGAATTATTAGCACCTGATTTTTCCTCTGCCTGTTTGATCATTTTTTCGTTTAAATTGGTAATGGCTTGATCGATGTCTTCTTGAGAGATAAATTTCTTAACATCTTGATTGACTTGGAATTTTTCATAACTTTCAGCAAAAATTTTATCTTGAAGTCCGGCCCATAATCCAGGTATTGTAAATTTAGTGGCATCAATAGCCATTTCCTCAGAAAAGATATCAGCATAAACTTCAACCTCGACAGATCCCCCAGCTGGAACATTAACAGTATTTTTTATTCTAAAAACTTTATCATCAGAACTAAGCAATCTTGTTGTTGCTACTAGTGGTTGATTTTTTGAATATTGATTGATTATCTTGACCTTACCAGTAACACTTCCACCTAGGCTATTTTCACCAGTACTAGAAAAAATATCAGAAGCTTCAAGTTCAACTCTATTAATAGAAGCTTTTACTGATTTATCTAGATTAACTTGAGCCTCATTAGAGTAGGCATAAAAATTTAAAGAATCTTGGATAAGTTGCTTGTCGGCATTAATAGTAATATTTAGTTTTACTAAAGAAAAATATAAAACAGCTAAAACCAAAACAGCAGCTAATAAAGAAAATCTAATAACCATTTTTTTATAATAAGAAACTTTTCCATTTATACCAGAATAATTAATTTTTTCATTATCTAAGTCTTGGCCTGAATCAGAAAAATCACTCAAACTTGTCGGCTCTTCTTTTATTTTTTCAGCCATTAATTTAAAAAATTCTTTTTTAGAATCAATTGATTCATTAAAAACTGGCTCAGAAGATGGAAGTTCTTGATTTGAAGCACCCTCAACTTTACTTTCTTGAATAGGTAAATCATTTACAAATACTTCCTGGGATAAGTTTAGATCATCTTTTTTTGTTTCAATGTCTTCCTTGTTATCCTTTTTTTCTAGATTTAATTTTTTTAAACTCTCCAACAAATCATCATTTTGTTGTTGAGGGTTAATAGGTGGTGTTTGTAAAGGCATAGTTTTAAAAAATTTAATACTAAAAAATTTTTAGTAATAATTAGTAATTATGTTTATTATTTTTTATAATATAATAGCATTTTATGAGAAATTAAACAATATCAACTCCTGAGCCTAATTCATTTTTTAACTCTTCTTTTAATTCTGGGCAATTATTTATTTGAATTTCCGATTTTATTAATTTCTCTTCATCAGGCAAGCTAATTTTAAAATAAACAGAATCTGGCCCAGGATAGTTTTCTAAAATATTTTTAATTTTTTCAAATTTATCAACTACAATAGAACCCTTAAAATTTATGCCTAGGGCCTTGGATTTATTTTGAACTACTTTAACTACACTTTCATTATTTTTATACATATTTGGATTAAATCTTTTTGGTATTTTTATATTCTTAAATTGATTGAGTGTCTCATCTAAATTATCTAAATTAATAAGACTGGCTTTATTTACCAATAATTTAATATCCCCATCCTTATCGGAAACATTTGCGTTGACCAAAATAGCTCTGCCCTCTTGCCAAATATCTAGTGTTTCTTTGAGTATTTTAGGAAAAACAAGCAATTCAGTAAAAGAAAGGCCATCTTCTATTTTAACAAAAAGCATATTATCATTCTTTTTTGTAATAATTTTTTTTATAGAAGAAATAATACCAGAAGATAAAACATCTTGATTTTTAAAATCTTTTAAACGTGAAATAAATACAATATTTTCTTCTAATTTTTTTCTAAAATCATTAAAGGGATGTTCGGAAATATACAAACCTAATAATTCTTTTTCCCATTGTAGTTTTTCATTATTAGTTATTTCCTTTTTTTTATCTAATTTAGGATAAGAAAAAACAACAGAATTAGGCGAGTCAGCAAATAAACTAATTTGTGGATTATCTTTATATTTAGATTTTTCCTTATTGAAACTAAGAAGACTTTCTAGGTTGGCCAATAAAACTCTGCGATCTTCAAATTGATCAAATGCTCCAGATTTAATTAAACTTTCTATTGATTTTTTATTTAAATCTCTATCATTAACTCTTTCTAATAAATTAAAAATATTTTCATAGCGACCATTAGTTTTTCTTTCATTAATTATTTCATCAACTATATGAGCTCCAACATTTTTTATAGCTTTTAAACCAAATCTAATAGTTTTTAAGTCCTCATTTTGATCAGCTACTTTATTTTCTTTAGTTTTGCTACTAACTACTGTAAATGAAGCAAAAGATTCATTAATATCTGGGGGCATAATTTCTAATTTCATCTTTCTACATTCTTCAATCTCAATTGATATTCTTTCGGTATCATTTTGATCAGCTGTTAAAAGTGCTGCCATAAATTCAGTGGGATAATGGGCCTTTAAATATGCTGTTTGATAACCAATTAAAGCATAACAAGCTGCGTGAGACCTATTAAAACCATAACCAGCAAAGGGCTCTATAAATGAAAATATTTTTTCTGCTAAAATTTTATCTATATCATTTTTAACACAACCATTAATAAACTTTATTTTCTGCTCGGCTAAAAGCTCTGGTATTTTTTTTCCCATCGCCTTTCTAAGAGTATCGGCCTCTCCCCTAGTAAAGCCAGCCAATTCTCTAGATATTTGCATTACTTGCTCCTGATAAACTGCAACTCCATAGGTTTTTTTAAGTATTGGTTCTAGTTTTGGATGAAGATAAGTCATTTTCCTGCCATGTTTTCCAGAAATAAAATCAGGTATCCATTCCATTGGACCAGGTCTATATAGAGCAACCATAGCAATAATATCTTCAAACTCACTGGGTCTTAAATCTTTTAGGTGTCGTTTCATTCCTCCAGATTCAAACTGAAAAATTCCAGTAGTTTCTCCTTTTTGGAAAAGAGCAAAACTTTTTTTATCATTTAGATCTATTTTATCAATATCAATTTCTACTCCCCTAGTATTTTTAATAATTTTTATTGCTGATTCAATGATAGTCAAATTTTTTAATCCTAAAAAATCAATTTTAAGTAATCCTAAATCATCAACTGGGTGCAAAGAGTATTGAGAAACTATACTTTTATCAGATGATGATGCATATTGTAATGGCACATAGTTTGTTAATGGTTCTTTGGTTATTAAAATACCACAAGCATGAGTTGAGGAGTGCCTAGAAACGCCTTCTAGTTTTTGGGCAAAATCTAAAATTCTCTTAGCTGCAGACTCTTTCTGATAAAGCTCTTTTAATTCTGCTAAATTTTCTACAGCTTCTTTTATTTTATAATTCATTGGAACTAGTTTTGCTAGTTTATCGCAATAATCATAAGGCTCATCTAAAACTCTACCAACATCCCTAATTGCTGCTCTAGCGGCCATTGTTCCAAAAGTAATTATTTGAGCAACATTATCTTTTCCATATTTTTCCTCAACATAGGCTATAACCTCATCTCTTCTGATATCGGCAAAATCAAGATCAATATCGGGCATAGATATTCTATCTGGATTTAAAAATCTTTCAAATAATAATTCATATTTTATAGGATCTAGATTTGTTATTCCCGTAAGATAGCAAACTAAAGACCCAGCAGCACTTCCTCTTCCTGGCCCAACTACTATTTTTTGATTTTTTGCCCAATTAACTAAGTCCGCTACAATCAAAAAATAAGAAGGCCAACCCATTTTGTTAATAACCCCCAATTCATAATCTAATCTTTTATTTATTTCCTCTAAATCTTGGGTGCTAGCATCTGGAAATCTTTTTTTTATGCCATCATCACACCACTTTTTTAAATAAGTTTCCTGATCAAAGCCCTCTGGAACAGAAAAATAAGGCAAATGAACTTCTCCTAATTCTATTTCCAAATCACACATTTCAGCAATTTTAACAGTATTAGAGATAGCATCAGGAACATCATTAAATGCCTCGGCTAATTCTTTAGGGTCGCGACAAGAGTAATCACCATAACCAATCATTTTCATTCTATCGGTATCCTCTCTCTTTTTTTTATTTTGTAAGCAAAGAAGAATATCCTGAGCTTCGTCATCATTTTTATCTAAATAATGAATATCATTAGTAACAATTAATGGTACATTTAACTCTCTGGAAAATTTTATTAATTGTTTATTAACTAGATCTTGATACTCTAATTCAGGATGGTCCATTAATTCTAAATAAAAATGATCCTGACCAAAAAGATTATTATAATCTAAAATTCTTTGACGAGCTTTTTCTAGATCACCAACACGAATCAAAAAAGGAATCTCTCCTCCCAAGCAGGCAGTAGAAGCAATTAATCCTTCATGGTATTTTTCTAAAAGCTCCCAATCAATTCTAGGTTTATAATAAAAACCCTCTAGGTGCGCTAGAGAGATTAATTTAATTAAATTTTGATAACCGGTATTATTTTTTGCTAATAATAATAAGTGAAAATTTTTAGCATCTTCTTTTGTATTTTTATTAAACCTAGAAGCTGGTGCTAAATAAATTTCAACTCCAATAATTGGCTTAATTCCTGCTTTTTTACATTTTTTATAAAATTCAATAGCACCATACATAACCCCATGATCAGTAATGGCAAGAGCTGGGCAATTTTGTTCTTTTGCCTTAGCAATAAAATCATCAATCTTTGTAAGACCATCTAATAAAGAATAATGAGTATGATTATGTAGATGCACAAAAGACATAGCAAAATAAAGCTTAATTTTTTAAATAAAAACTAGAAAAATTCTATTTAACAATTTTTTTAATAATTTCATCTAAATCTTCTTCGTCATAAAAAATTATTTCTATTTTACCACCTTTTTGAGCTCTCTTGATCTCAACTTTAGTATTTAGAGTTTGTTGTAGATCATTTTTATATTGAGAATCTTGTTGTTTGATTTCAATTTTAGCTTTTTTTGTTCCACCAGAATTTTTAATAAGCTTATCTGTTTCTCTAACTGATAAATTATTAAATAAAATTTTTCTAAAGATTGATAACTGCTTAACTTCATTATCCAAACCTAGTAAATACTTGGCATGAGCTTCACTAATTTGTTTTTTAGATAAAGCGTCTTTTATTTCATCCGGTAAAACTAAAAACCTCATAGTATTTGTAATACTTGATCTTGGTTTTCCTAATTTTTTTGACAATTCTTCATGAGTCAAATTAAATTCATTCATTAATTGATTATAAGCAATAGCTGATTCAATTGGATTTAAGTTTTCTCTTTGTAAGTTTTCAATTAAAGCAATTTCTAATTTTTTTTGATCATTAACATCCCTAACTATAACCGGAACCTCTTTTAAGTTTAGCTCCAAGGCACTTCTCAATCTTCTCTCTCCGGCAATTAACTCATAAGAACCATTTTTAGGACTAACTATAAGAGGTTGAATAATTCCATGCTCTTTAATAGAGTTAACTAAATCATTAAGAGCAATTGGGTCAAATTCTTTTCTTGGTTGATAAGGATTAGTACTAATTTTTTTGGGATCCAAAAAATTTATATTTTTTTGATCATCAACAAATAATGATTCTTTTTTTTCTAAAGTAAAGTCTGAATAAGACTGAAGATTTATTTTTTTAGGAATAAGAGAATCTAATCCCCTTCCCAAGCCTTTGTTTGCCATATTTTTATTGTGTTAAATTAATTATTTCTTTAGCTAAAGATTCATAAGACTTAGCACCGACCGATTTTGGATCATACTGTAAAATACTAGAACCATAACTAGGAGATTCTGCTAATCGAACAGTCCTTGGTATTATTGATTTAAAGACTTTATTTGGAAAATATTTATATAACTCATCTTTAACCATAGCTGATAATCTATTTCTTTTATCAAACATAGTAATCACAACGCCTAAAATACCTAACTCTGGTTTAAGATTATTTTGAATTAAAGAAATTGTCTCTAATAACTGACTAAGTCCCTCAAGTGCATAATATTCACTTTGTATTGGTATTAAAACTTCATCCGAGGCAACAAGACTATTGATAGTAAGGAGTCCTAGTGATGGAGGTCCATCAATTATTATATAATCAAAAAGTTTTTTAGCTTCATCTAGAGCGCTTTTTAGTCTAAATTCTCTATTTTCTACTGAAACTAATTCTATGGATGCCCCAGATAATGCTATTGTTGCTGGAACTATATAATAATTTTCCTGTTTAGTTTTTAAAATAACATCAAAAAGAGAGCAGTCTCCGGATAAAACATCATAAATACCTTTATTTATTTGACGATGATTAATACCCAAACCAGAGCTAGCATTAGCCTGGGGATCTAGGTCAACTAATAAAACCTTCTTGCCGAAATATGCTAAATAAGCTCCAATATTAACCGATGTAGTAGTTTTACCAACACCACCTTTTTGATTAACCACAGAAATTATTTTTCCCATAAAAATTATTTTAATTTAACACTAAGCAAACACAAAACTTATAATATTATAACTTATAAAAAAAAATTCGGCAAACTTTTAAAATTCTTTGACATTTTATAAAAAATAATCTATTATTATTTTATTAATTAGGCCGATGTGGTGAAACTGGCAAACACGCACGACTCAAACTCGTGTGTCGCAAGACTTGTGGGTTCAAGTCCCACCATCGGCACAAAAAAAAGAGCTCTTTGTAAGAGTTCTTTTTTTAAAAAATCAAAATATTGACAAAATTGAAAAAAAATTTTAATATTAAGGCAAAATTAGTTCATTGAAAACAAAAAAACATACAAAATGAAACAGTTAAGCAAAATCAAAGGATCTTTATCCGAACTAGCTTTTGATAGTCAAAAAAGCCAAGGAAGAAACAAAGAAGATAAAGATGAAATGGAAGTATTATTATTTTTAGGCCAAGATGATCCCTTCTTACTTGATTACCACAAAATAATTAATTGTAAAAGCTTTAGAAGATTAGCCGGAAAAACACAAGTATTTCCATTTCCTGCTAATCCAATGATTATAAATAGATTAACCCATACTATGGAGGTAATCTCAATATCAGAAACAATAGCTATTATACTTGGATTGAATGTTAATCTAGTTAGAGCAATAGCTGCGGCTCATGATATAGGTCATACACCCTTTGGGCATCTAGGAGAGCGAGTTTTAAGTGAATTATCACAAAAAAAATTTCGTCATGAAAAATTTGGCATAATACTAGCTGAAAAAATTGAAAGAAGTGGCTTTGGTCTAAATCTAAGTAAGGAAGTTTTACAAGGAGTTCTTAATCATTCCAGGGGAGATGGTGAAATGTTTATTAATAAAAAATTAGCAACAGAATTTAATGTTGTAATGTTAGCTGATAAAGTGGCTTATACATTTTCTGATATTAATGATGCTATTAGAGTTGGTAGAATTAATTCATCAGAAAAAATTATTAAAAAATTAGGCCAAAACCAAAGAGAGCAAGTCAATAATTGTATTAAAGCAATTTGCATAGAAAGTGCTAAAAAAGGAGAAATAAGCTTTGATGATTCAAAAGAGGCTAAAATTTTTAAAAAAATCAGATCCTGGATGTATGAAAATCTTTATCTAAAAATGGATGGAGAAAAAAGTAGAGAAATTTTATATGAAAAACTAAGTGAAGTCTACCTTTTTTTAGATAAGGCTATTTCGCAAAAAGAAAATGATACATCTATAATGATGGCAACAATGACGGATCAAGAGGTTCATGAAATTTTTAAAATTGTTAAAAATGCAACAATTAAAGATGTTGCTAAAATTAGAAAGATGGGATTTTTCGAATTAAAAAATTTTTGCAAAAAATATGATTACGAAAAAATAATCATCTAAAAAAACCAGCAATTAATGCTGGTTTTTTAATATCTAGAAAAAAATAAATATCATTTTTTCAGACAACGAACCAAGAGACTAAAATGCAAAAAAATAACATCGGGGATAAAAGAAGTTTTTCTGGAACGAAGTGGAAGAAAAATTTGGGTGAAGCCCGAGCCGAGGGCTGAACCTTTTATCCCTTGTTAAACGTCCCGAGCGAAGTGAGAGCGCAGCGTGGTGCAAACGATAGTGAGCAAGTAGTCTTTTTGGGCCTTTTCTTTATTTTTTTTTATATTCTGATTTTAATTTTGAAAAAACTAACGTATTACGAAGATCATTAAAATGTTCGTTGAAAGAATCTTCTCTAAATTTTCCTTCGTAAATATATCCGCATTTCTTGATTACTCCAAAAGAAGCTTCGTTTTTTTCGTCGCATGTTATCTGTATTCTATTTAATTTCATTTTTTCAAAAAATTCTTTTTCAAGTATTTTAACTGCTTCAGTCATGTAGCCATTTCTAGTATGTGAAGAAGATAGCCAATATCCAATTTCACCAGATTTATTTTTTTCATTGATATTAAAAATAGAAATGTTTCCAATATATTCATTGTTAATAAAAAGTCCATATTCAACCTTTTTACCTTTTTCTGTTTCTTGTTCTTTATCGAATAAATATTTTAGACTATCTTCTACTTTAAGAGTCAATTTAGGCCAAGAAAGCCAAAGTTCTAAATGCTTGCGATTTTCTTCTATTGCTTTGAAAATAGATTCAGCCATTTTCAAAGTCGGCTTTGTTCTTTTTAAAGTTAGTCTATTGCCTTTAAGTTGGTTTTTGAATTTCATTGTCATAATTTATTAATTTTATCAAAGTATAAAAAGTTTTGTATTTAAGATCCAAAAATATTATTTAAGATAACGCTAGGGATATCTGATACTTTCTTTCATTACTTATTTTATCAATTTAATATTATGAAAGCAAATATTGGTGGAGGCTCGCCACGACGAGCCGTAACCAGATATGCCTTGTTATGTGATGTTATTTTTTGCAAGTTTTTATTACCTTATATTTTAACATTAAATAATTTTCTTTCCGTTTTAAATCGACGAGTTTAACTTGTTTGGCAGTCAGACCAGAAAAACCCTCTCCATCGCATAAGGTTGGGGCAATCCTGCCACCTAAAATCAAATCACCAATCTTCAAGTTAATTTCATCGACTAAATCATCTTTCAATAAAGAAAAAATTAATTCTCCACCACCCTCCACCATCACTGACTTAATTCCCATAGTGTAAAGTTTCGCCAAAGCTCTTTTTAAATCAACCTTTTGTTTTCCGTAAACAAAGATTTCGGCTTTGTCTCGCAAGGCTTTGATTTTCGTTTCTGATGATCGTTCAGTTGTAAAGATAATTATTTTTGCATCACCTTTATTGAAAAAATCACCATTCGTTTTTAGTTTCGAAACATCAGAAACAATACCGACTTTGACAGGCTCTAAAGTTTTACCTAACGCCAATCTTTGTTTTTGTCTTTGGACGGATTTCACGACTAAACCAGGGTCATCAAGAATGATAGATTTTCCACCCATCATTATAGCGTCGCACGGAACACGGTGGTCATACAAAAAGTTTCTATCATCATCTGTCGTTATTCTGGTGTCGACACGCTTTGAAGTTGATATTTTCCCGTCCAAAGACATGCCCGTACAAAGGAAAACAAAAGGTTTAATTTTTTCTTTATTGTTCATATTAGGAAAGAAAATTATTTGATGTATTTAAAAAAGATAAAAACTGGCAAAAAAATAATTTCAGATAACGTTTGCTGATATGTGACGTTTTGCCACTTCCTTTAAAAATCAATTTAGTGTGGCAAAATGTGGCTTTAGCCCTCGCAGATATCAGCTGTTGTATGTTGTAAATTATTTTTTTATGGTCATCGTTAAAAAGTTAATCAAATCCAATTCGTTTTCTACTATATGATCAAGTGGTACTTTTACCATAGGATTAAGTTTACCTCCAAGAAAAGCTGCTCTTACATCTGTTTGCAAGCCTACAAGAACTTTATTTTTCTTTTCGAGATACTTTTGTGTATATGCAATTCCAAGTTCAACGCAAGCCCCTTCATCGGGAACTCTACCATCTAAGATGAAAAGAAAAATATCGCACGATAATATCTGGTCACGGTCGATAGAAAAAATGGCTTTCCTTCTTTCATCTTTTGTCATCTTATTATATGGTGGCTTATCTTTTTCTGCACCATCTCTTTGAGGCAAAAAAACTTCAAAGCCATTTTTTTCAAGCTTTTCTGTAAGGATTTGATTAAATTGTTTTTCTGCTTGATTAAACAACGGACCTGCAAAGTAAATTTTCATATTGATTGTTTCACTGAATAAAAAAATAATTTATTTCATATAACGTTAGGGATATGAGAAGTTGCGACCAACGGGAGCAATTTGGGTGGAGAAGTCTGCAAGACTTCGTAACCTTATATCCCTTGTTAAATGAGGCGAAGCCCGAGCCAGAGTGCAACGTCCCGAAGGGCTGGCGAGAGTAAATATTAGTGGCCGTTACTTCGATAAAGTACATAGATAAGCAATATTAACTTTTGTTATGTCGTCTATCTGTAAATTTGCCTGAGAAAAAATATCTTCCAATTGTTTCTTTGAAAATTGTTCTGAAACATTATCGCCTAAACTTTCATCAAAAACGACTTTTCCGTTCTCTACATTTTTAATCATAAGTCCTATTAACTTATAGACTTTCATTCTTTCTTCCAAAGCATCTTCGGAAAATACGCTGATTATAATTTTTCCAGATTTATTTAGAATTCTCTTCATCTCTTCAAGAATAATATATTTGTTATCAGCAAAATTCGCAAATGTAGTCATACAAACAACAAAATCAAATTCTTCGTTTTTAAAAGGCAATTTTGTTGCATCAGCTTTGAGAATTTTAATTGAAGGATAACTGGAAAAATTATTTTTTGCATCAGCGATTGCTTTGTCATCATGGTCTATTCCAGTAACCTTTTTTGTTACTGATAAAATGTCGAAGATGCTTCTGCCATCTCCACAACCAACTTCAAGAACTTTGGCATTAGGAGTTATTGTTTTTTGAAGATATTTTTTCTCTTCTTCAAACCATTTGTGATAAGATTTGGGTAAATTTTTCAAAACAAGTTTATGATAATCCATATTTGTTTTCATAGATATAAAGAAAATTTGAGTAAATATAAATATTTCGATGAGGCCACTAATATTTATTTCATTTAACGTTCGCGTGTATGAGAAGTTTGCGAAGCAAATTTGGGTGGAGGTTTTTGTAAAAAACCGTAACCTCATACACGCTGTTAGATGATGTAATTAAAAGTTTTTGTTTTGCGAATGCAAAACATTATTTGGGGCTATTTTTTAAATATTCGTCTTCTTCCATGTTTCTTCTGGATCAGGCATTGCATTAAGCTGGTCAGTAAAATTATTGTATTGTTCTTCAGTAATAGTAATTTGTTTTGACCCGTCAGCAGAATAATAACTATATGTATTGTCTGGATTTTTTTGTGCAGTTTCAATGATACGCTTCAGGGGCTCTCTTTTTTCTCTATATCCAGAAGCATAATTTGCAACCCCATCAATATTATATCCATGATAATCTAAATTTCTGTCTGATTTCATTTTTTTGTACTCTTCCCGTTGTTGCAATGCCTGATAAAATCTTTTTGCGTCTTCTACGGAAGCAAAATTAGCAACAAAACGGGTTGTTTCGCTGTCTGGTTTTAAATCTACTTGGTGTGTTTTTTGGACATCAAGATGTTTGAATGCGATAGGAATTTTTTCGCTTTTAGCTAATTCAAAAGCTAGATCTCGCAATTCTTCCATATTGTCTAAAGGGATGTCAAAATATATTCTTTCTTTACCCCATTCCAATTGACCAGATTCTTTTAGTTTTTTAGCCGCCGCATTTCCATATTCATACCAAAAAACACCAATATCAGTTTCTCCGTTTTTAACTTTAAACTCCTCAAAATCTTTATCCTCTAAACCCTCATAGTTTTGTTGCGAATTTTGCTCGGGCGTTGTTAGGTTATCACCCTGAATTTCTTGTTTAGGAATGCCGAGCTCTTCCCGAATAGCGTTTGCTTTTTCTTGGTCGTCGATTTTTCTTTTACTTTCTAAAGCACTAAACGATAATCTTTGCGCGAGGTTGTTATAAACGCTTTTATCTATGCCTTTGGCAAAATCAAAAGAGAAAGGCTTGTCCGGATTATTTTTTTTAAAGTTTTCATAGCTCGTTTTTAATTTTTGAAGCACAAACGACTCTTCAGATGATAAATTTTCAATCTCTCTTTTGCCCTGAATGCATTCTATTAAAGCTCTGGCAGCATCTTTTTGAGCGTCGGAAAATTTTGCTTTTTGCTCATCAGATAGACCGGAGTATTGTTGTTTTAACCCTTCTGCCTTTTGTGCTTCTCTGTCTTGCTCTGCTCTTTTGATTTCTTCTAGCGCATTTTGTCTTCTTTCCGTTTCCGATTTATTTTTAGCTTCATCAATATAAATCGGATTTTGCCAAAGCTCCTCTACTATTTCGCTTGGCATTCCTTTATACTGCGGAGGAATTGCACTTTGTTTTTCTTCCAAATTTTCTGTTGGATCAGCTTCTTGATTTAAATTGTTGAGTTGTTGTTCTGGTGATTTCATAAAGAATATTTAAAAAATAGCCCCAAATAATAAATTTCCGAAGGAAATTTAAAAACTTTTAATTATTTCATCTAACTGGTTATTATACGAACCAACCAGCTAATACTACTTAAATAATAACACAATTAATAAAAATATTAAAATAGGAACTTTGAACTATCCACAATTTCTCACTATTTCAAATTTAAACAAGGTTTTTAACTAAACAATTATTCCACCACCTAAAAGCTCTGACTTATTATAAAAAACGGCACTCTGACCAGATGTTATAGCTCTTTGCTTTCTATGAAAACGAACCAATGCTGTATTATCTTTTTTGTTATAATAAATCAAGCAAGAAACTTCTTTATGGCGATAACGAATTACAACTTTTGCTCTTAGAGGAAATTTAAGATCTTTTAAATTAATCCAATTAATATTTTTTAAATTCATTTCTATACTATATAAAATAGGGTCATTAAAATTTTTTACAACATACAAGACATTATTTTCTCTATCAAATTTAGCAGCATAATAAGGTCCAGTTCCGCCTATATCTATACCTCTTCTCTGCCCGATAGTATAAAGCTCCAAACCCTGATGTTTGCCTATTAATTCCCCACTAGGCCAAATTTTAATTTCTCCAGATTTAAATTTTAAATATTTTTTCAAAAAATCATTATGTCTTTTTCCGAAAATAAAACAAATTTCCTGACTATCATTTTTAGATGCTACTATTAAATTTGCTTTTTTAGCTATTTCCCTAACCTTTGGTTTTTTAAAATTAGATAATGGAAATAAAATTTTTTTTAATTGCTGGGAACTTAAAGAATATAAAAAATATGTTTGATCTTTATTTTTATCTAAAGCTCTAAACATTTTTATCTTTCTAGAATCTTTTTCTAATCTAGCATAATGACCAGTTGCTATATAATCAAAACCCAGAGCCAGAGCATATTCCAAGAGTCCGCCAATTTTAATTTTTTTATTACAAATAACACAGGGATTTGGAGTTTTACCACAAGAATATTCATTTAAAAAATCATCAACAACCTCTTTTTTAAATTTTTTAGAAAAATCAAAAGTATAAAAAGGAATCTCTAGGCTAGCGCAAACTTTTTTTGCATCTAATTGAGCCTCTAGTGAGCAACATTTATTTTCATAAGAAGAGTCAGAAGAATCTTTCCAAAAATTCAAAAATATACCAGAAACATCATAACCTTGATCAATTAATAATTTTGCAGCAACAGCTGAATCAACTCCGCCAGATATAGCAACTAAAACTTTTTTATTTTTATTTAATTTATTCATAAAATTAAGACTTTGATAAATCAGAAAAAACTTTTAAATATTTAGTAGCGGCATCCTCCCAATTAAATTTTTTTATATGTAAAGAAGCTTTCTCAATTAATCTCTTTTTTAATGCCTCATCTTTTATAAGCATTTTCATTGCTTCAAATATTTCATTTTCTTTATCAGGATTAATCAATATAGCGCAATCACTTAAAACCTCAGGTAAACTAGAAACATTACTAGCTATAACCGCCAAAGAAAAATTCATTGCCTCTAGCGGTGGAAAACCAAAACCTTCATAAAAAGATGGATAAACTAAAAATTCTGCATTTTTATAAAAAATAGGCTTATCTAATTCATTAACATAGCCAATAAATAAAATATCATCTTTATATAAAGACTCCTTCCATTTTTTTTTAATTTCTTTGGTTTTCCAGCCCCAAGAACCAACTAAAACCAATTTATAATCAAAACCATCATCTCTTAAAAGATTAAAGGCAGAAATTAGGTTTTTTATATTTTTTCTAGGTTCAATAGTTCCAAAATATAAAATATATGGCTTTTCTATATTATATTTATCTTTTAAGAATTCGTTAGCATTTTTATTATTAATAAAATCCGAAGACTCTTCATTGCTATTGGATAACTCAATTAAATCATGAGAGATTCCCGGATAAATAACTTCAATTTTTGATGAATCCACTCCTAGTAATTCAATTAAGTCATTTTTAGTATTTTCTGAAACAGCAATTATTTTATCAAATTTTTTAATATTTTTTTTGATATTTAAAGATTTATGCCAAAAATTTTTTCTCCAACTAAAAAATTCTGGATATCTTAAAAAAGAAAGATCGTGAATTGTTATTACATTTTTACTTTTAGGGGAAAATGATGCAAAATTAATGTGAGGTAAGTAAAAAACATCAACCCCATCAAGCACTCTATCTAATTTTGGATAATTAAATATTTTTTGCAAAAAATAATTAAATATTTTATTAGGATATCTAGTATTTTTTGTCTTTACTGAAAATCCTTTTATATTTACAGCCCTAAATGAGTTATAAAAAAAACAATAAGCATTTTGCTTATCAATTTTTAATATGTTTTTTAATAAATAAAAGGTAAAACTAGCGACTCCACTATAATGTTTATCTAATAAAACACGAACATCTATTCCAATTTTCATAATTTTTAATCAATTTACTTCCCTGGATGAACATCCTGAATAAATTTTCTAATATTTTCCATAAAATTCTCCAAGGAAAACTTTTTAGAATGATCTCTTATTTTTTGACTATCCCAAGTCTTTTTATTATTTTTTATATCTGTATAAAATTTTTGAACAACAGAAGAAAGGGATTCTACATTTTGATCTTCAAAAAATAAGCCAGTCTCACCATCTATTACTGTTTCTAGGGCTCCACCCTTTTTATAGGCAATAACTGGGCGACCAGAGGCCATTGCCTCAACCTTGGAAATACCAAAATCTTCTTCCTGAGGGTTTATAAAAGCCAAACACTTACTAAATAGTTGGGCCTTAAATTCATCATTAACCCTTCCTAAAAACTCAATATTGGGGCTAGATTGAGCTATTTTTTTTAATCTTTTCATATCAACACCATCACCAAATATTTTTAATTTATAATCAGGTCCCAATTTCTTAAAACTCTCAATAACTAAATCAACCCTCTTATAAGGCGCTAAGCGACATCCAATTAAAAAATAATCTCCTAATTCTTTAGCTATATAAAATTTATTTGTTTCTACCGGTGGATATATCACAAAAGAATCTCTTTTGTAATATTTTTTAATTCTGGCCTGAACAGTCTTAGAATTGGCAATAAAATAATCTACCCTATCAGCGGCTAATCTGTCCCAAATTCTAATACGACTAAGAATTAGGGATGCTATTTTTTTAAGAAATTTATTATACTTTAATTCATTTATATACTGATGGGTATCACTCCATAAATATCTAGTTGGAGTATGACAATAACAAATATGAGTTGAATCAGTTTGAGTTATAACACCCTTGGCAAAGGAGCTGGTATCTGAAATAACTAAGTCATACTCTCTTAAATCAAAAAATTCAACTGCCATTGGCATAAAAGGTAAATACCATTGATAAAAACGAACACCTCCGGGCATTTTTTGAATAATAGAAGCATCAACCCTGCGATTTGGATAGCGATTTTCAACATTTTTTTTATCATAAAGCAAGGTATAAATAGGAGCTTCTTGGAACATATTGGAGAAAACTTCCAAAACTTTTTCCGCTCCACCATCTTGAGCTAAATGATCATGAATTAAAGCTACTTTCATAATAAAAAATTATTCAGCCTTTCTGTTTTTAAAAACAGCCAAGGGTGTTCTAAGTAAAATAGATATATCTAATAGTAGTGACCAATTTTCAATATAATAAATATCTAACTTAACCTCTTCTTCAAATAATAAATCACTCCTTCCAGAAACTTGAGCTAGACCAGTTATACCCGGCTTGATTGTTAGAGTCTTCCTGTGATGTTGTTCATACTTAGCAACCTCTTCTGGTAGATGTGGCCTTGGCCCAACTAAACTCATTCTACCAATAAAAACTAAAAATAACTCTGGCAACTCATCAATACTCCACCTTCTAATAAAACGCCCGACCCTGGTAACACGAGGATCATCTTCTATTTTTACCATTGGCCCATCTTTTCTAATATTTTTATCAGAAAGCTCGTTATATCTCATATTATCAGTACCAGGAATCATTGATCTAAATTTAAAATACTTAAAAGGCTTACCCCCTTGACCAACCCTAAAAACTGGAGAGCCATCATCTCTTTTGGAAAAAAATATTGGACCATGAGAATCAATCTTTATTAAAATTATAGTGAGTAAGATTACTGGAGATAATATTAAAATTATTAATGAAGAAAAAAATACATCAAAAAATCTTTTTACTATTCTCCCCCACCCCTCTAACGTTGTTTTTTTAACTTCAACAATTGGAATTCCGGCCATTTCTGAAATTTCTGTTTTTAATACTTTTACTTCTAGCAGGTCAGCTACATATTTAAAAACTATATGATGATCATTGGCAAAGTCATAAAGCCTTAATGTTTCAATTTTACTTAAATTTGGATCACTTTGAATAATCTCATCAATTTGTTTATTTTTATATTGATTTTCTTTATTAAAATCAACAACAAACTGAGATAATTCCCTGGATGTTTCAATAGAAAAATCACGGACCCTTTTAACAACCTTGAATCCAGAATATTTTTTATTAAAAAACTCCTTAATTAGATTATCCCCTGTTTTAGAAAAACCAACTAAGATAATATTTTTTACACCATAACCACGTGAATATAAAAATTTTCTAATCCAATAAACAATAATCCTACCCAAAGAAACATAAGTAATTGCTAAGGCCCAGGCCATTAAAACTATAAAACGAGAATTAAATAATTCTCGTTGAAAAAATATTAAAATAACTACTAAAACAAAACCAGCAGAACAAGCTAAAAATATTCGATAAATTTCTTTGCTAATTTTACTATGTGTCATGGAATAGAGGGAGGAGAGAGCAAATATCAAAATCCACAAAAAAGCAATAATTATAAGCACCTTAAAATAATTAAGAAATGGTAAATCGAAAATTACTGGTCTGATTTCTGTTGTAAAACGAGAAAATCTAATAAAATAAGCTGAAATACCTGCTAATACTAACAAAATAAAATCTAATGGAAGTATTATTGATGCAAAAAATAAATCATTTTTTTTCATAAAAAAATATATGTAAAATCATTTTTAATAAATTAAACTAAAAATAAGCCGGATTCTGTCCAAAGCTAAAAAGCTTCTGGATGGTTATTTATCTAGGCTTATTATTACTAATAAGCTCTGGCGAGCCACTTTTCATCATGTCAAAGACATGGTTTGCTCTTGCTCTCTGATAGGGTTTACCATAACACCTTTGTCACCAAAGGGTAAAAATTGTAGCCTTTTGAAAATAATCAAAAAACACCAATTAACTTTTCACCTTTCCTTCAATCCAAGCATGGGCCGAAGTAGTATTGTCTCTGTGGCACTTTCCCTGCCCCTTTAACAGGACGGTGGACGTTATCCACTATCAACCTATGAGAGTCCGGACTTTCCTCTATTTTTATTAATAAATAACAAAAATAGCAACCATCTATTTAGTTTAACAGGATTACTATTAAATAAAATTAATAATAATCCTGTAAACTAATGTTAACAAAAAAGAGTCTTCTAGTCAACAAAAAAATATTTTTGACTATTATAAATTAAACTAACATCTGATAGATTTAAGGATCCACTCCATAAAGCTAATTCATCTAAGGAATATTGATTTTCCTTGGATTTAATCAATATTTTGTCGATTATGTAGGGGCTTAACCAGTTTTGAGGCCAAGATTTTACCAAACTGGAATCAATATATAAATCAAGGCTTTGCCAATAAGGATTATAAGACAATACTACATTGTGCCAAAGATTATCATTTATCAAAAAATCATCATTAGAGTTGTTAGCCTGAAAAGAGAGATTGTCATAAAGACAGGAGAAAGAATTTTCTTCTATATTTAAACCAAATATATTTCTTTGATCATTCATTAATGATAAGAATGACTCTAAATAAGCATTGCTTTCATTTTTTATCCAAAAAGATAAGGATAGATCTTTTTGATAAAATGAAGATATTAAATTTAAAGATAAAGTAGAATTTTTTGCTAATTTTATATAATTATTTTCACTAGCAATAACTCTAGTACTATTTTTAATATCTAAATTATTTATGCTAACAGAATCATATGCTATAGATCCAGAATCTTCATCAAAATTCCAGTATGCAATTAATTCAGATTCTTTATTTAGAGGTGATCCTTCTTTCTGACAATAATAAGAATTTAAAGGAAGATCACTTTCATATAGTTGCCACACTTCCTGAGCCGATAAAGATCTATTTAAAATAGCTATTTCATCCATTAGGTTGTAATTATTATCGCCCTTAATACTAAATGTATCCACTTCTGGAAACAAAGAATTGCCCATATCTACTCGATAGTACTCAAGACCATCTTTATAAAAAGCCCAAAATTTTTCCTTCTTGTTTACAACCCAAGTAAAAAGATGCCAATTATCATCATAAAACCAATCCAATGAATAATCTCTCGTATAAACTCCAGGAATATTATAAAAATCCGTATAACTTGGATACATTTTTACTCTAAAATAATCATCATTAATTGAATTAGAAAATCTAATCATTGGGCGAGAATTGCTAAATAGATTTTTATAATAAAAAGATAGAGTAAAATTATTTGAATCAAAGGATGGATTTAATTTTTTAGTCATAGCCTCTTGAGAAAAATATTGCCTTAATCCACAGCCGAACTTTCCCTCTTGCCAAATTGAGTCAAGATTAGAATATTGACCATCAATAAAATCATAGGCTTGATCGCCAAAGCATTCATCAAAATGCCATAAGTGAATAATATTACCTAAATATAGGCCAGGGTCTATACAATAACCAAGAGCGCTTGCACTATATGGATTATTAAAGTCTTCATCATCAATATCTTCATCTTGATTATCTCCGGTTTCTAAATCATCATCATCATCTTGGTTTTGATTATTAGAATTATCATTATTAGATTCTTTATCGTAATTATCAGGAACTAATAAAAAGTCTGAGGAATTATTTTTGCTATTGAAAGAATTGCCAAGAGAAAAATCTAAACCGGAAAAAGACATAGATTCTATAGTCGAGCTTGCCCTAGCTTTTCTAAGTAATAAATAATTATCTAAAATTTCATAAGCTGGACTAATTTGATAATAAGTAGCGAGACCAAAGCCAACTTTATCTATTATATCTTCATCATTATCAGAAGAAACTGGACCACTACTTAAATAAATAGTATAAGCATCGCCACTAAAATTAAATTCACTTCTCTTGGAAATTGCTTGAGCCTTTTCTTTAATTGCGTCAGAAGAAGAGGCTCTGCTTATTAAATATTTTCCAAAAGGAGGAATGCTTGTGTTTGGAAAATAATCAGCATCACTTAAATTTCCAATCCTGATCATCAATGAAGGACTACTGCTAGTCTTGGTTTTATAGAGACGTATGTCAGCTAGAGACAAATCTATTGATTGATTACTATTATTATATATTTCAATGTAATCATCATTTAAAGTAGAGTAAATTTTACTTATCAACAATGAATTAAAGGCCCGTTCAACTATTAAATTATCAGAATCTGGATTGGGGTCGGGATTGGGGTTGGGATTAGGATTAGGATTGGGGTTAGGATTAGGATTGGGATTGGGGTTAGGATTAGGGTCAGGGTTTGGATTTGGGTTTGGATTTGGGCTTGGGTTTGGATCTGGACTAGGATCTGGATTGGGATTATCAGATAATAAAGAAATTAAAACAAAATCAAAACTATTATTATTACTATCATAAGAATGTCCCAATAAATAATCGGAGGCCCCCTCTTTCATGGAATTAGCACTAGAATTAATTTTTGCTTTTCTAGTTAATAAATGATAATCGATTATTTGTTGAGCAGGACTAAAATCAAAATAAGTAGCCGAGCCAAAACCAACCTTGTCTATTATATCCTCATCATTATCAGAAGAAACTGGCCCACTGCTTAAATATAAAGTATAAGCATCACCAGTAAAGGTGAACTCGGAACGACTAGAAATTGCTTGGGCTTTTTGCTTAATATTATCACTAGCAGAAGATCTTGCTATCAAATATCTGGACTTAGGAGAAATTATTAGACCACCAGGGTAAATTCCATCATCTAAATTTCCAAGCCTAATCATTAATGACGGAGTAGCACTAGTTTTGGTTTTGTAAAGGCGTATATTAAATTCTTCTAAATTTATTGGATAATTGGAAGGATTATAAATCTCTATATAGTCATCACTTAAGGTCGCATAGAGCTTGGATATAAGTAATGATTTAACAGCTAGCTCTAGATTATTTTCGGGCAATAAATTATCATCTTCCTGATCATTGTTATCATTATCACCTTCTTCATCATCTTGATTAGAGTTATTATTATTATCATCATTATTATTATCCTCATCATCATCTTGATTGGAATTATCATCAGGGGTTGAATCATCAATAATAATAGAACTTTTTAGTTTTCCTAATATTTTTTGACTAGCACTAGAAATAGAAATATTTGATATATTTTTACTAATAATGTCATCATTATTGGTATTAATCTGAATATTTTCAGATGATATTAAATTATCAATAGAGCTAAAATCAAGCTCCCCACTATCCTCATTATAATAATTATTAAAATCTAGTGAATTATCTTCTCTAGAAAATATAGAGCTAATTATTTTAAAGGCCTTGGAAAAAGCTGAGCTAGGATTATTAATTAAACTCCAACGAAAAACCATCGAAACATTGGGAACCTTACCTCGAACAGCCTCATCAACAAAATCACTTTCTATTTGAATATCAATATCAACATTTGCCAAATTTTTTTGCCAATATTGAGTCATGGGAAAGAAAAAATAACGCTCATTTTCATGCTCAAGACCAGCATTAAAACCCAAAAGCTCTGGAAATGGCAAGATAGTTCTTCGATCAGCCTCTATTTTGGAAAATTCTAAATTTTTAGATAAGCAATCACCATTATTAGAATTGAAAATACTAGTATTATCAAATCCATCTGGAGTAATATTGATAGCATAAAATCTAGGATCATATTGAAGCTGAGATAAATCTAAAGGATTAGAAATATTAGCACTTTCATAAATTTTTTCTGCTAAACCAACGCAGGTCCACTCTCCACTGCTAGGACCTTTTTGTTTTTTAAAATCAAAATCATAAGACAAACTAGAATCAGCCATTTTTTTTGCTAATTCTGCAATTTTATTTCTTTGTAATTCACTTAAATTTTTTGGTATTTTTGCTCCAATTAATTTTTCACCATTTTTAGAGTTTAGAAAATATTTAGCGGGAAGCTTGATAATGCCATCAGGCATTGCCTCTACTATATAGTCAACTCCATTTTCTTTGCCAACATAAATAGCAACGTGACCTGTATAAATATTTTTTATAATCCTATTTTTAACTATTAATAATTCGCTTGTATTATAACCATATAAATTTCCATTACTAGAACTTCGATAAAGCAAGGTTCCTATTGGCATGGCTCTAGTAGAATTCATAAAGAAAAAACTTAAAATGAAGGCGCTTAAAATAAGCGCCGTCCTTCTCTTCAAGAACATAATTCAAAAAATTAATTATAATAAGATTCCTAGAAAAATCTCTTATGTAATTCATAAAAATAATTTTGCCTAACTTCAAAAAAACAAAATTATATTTTAATCCTAGTTTTGTTGATAATACCAATCCCACTCATCTTGATTTATCTGAGGTAATTGATACTGACTCTCTAAATACTGATTCCAAAGCTCTATTAATAAATATCTACTAAACTTATCTAAATCACCTGAATTAATTAATTTTTCTATAAATTCTAAATCTATGTTATCTAATTTTTTATCAAAAAATTCTGAAAAAATAAAAATAGATAAACGAGAACTAGTAAATGAATATTTTTTCTCTATCATTATCTCGCCCAAAACAGAAAATAATAATTTTTGATCGGCCTCTAAAAGATTTTTATCCGATGCAATACTCCTTATAATTTCATTAACAAATACTGAATCAACCTCTACAGCTAATAAGGAAATATAAAAATCAAGCAAAGAAAGATTGGATGATGACAAAGATTTTAAACTAGAAATCTTATCTTCTGTAGATAAAGATCCTTGAATTAAAAGATCTTGTAAGTTTTCATAATAATTTTGAGAAGAAGAGTTATCATTATTTAAATTAGAGTGAGTAGCAATATAATTTTTAATTTTTAAACTAGCTCCTTCTTTATTTAAATAATTTTCCATATTTACTAAGTTGAAAGAATCACTTGAATAAACTAGACCTAAAAGATCTAGGCGAAAATCTAAATTTTCTTCTTCATTCATTATAATTTTTTCTATTTTTTTGGAAAAATATTTTTTATCTAAATTTTTTGATATTTCTTTTTGATATAGAGATCTCTCTAGAAAACATTTCATACGACAATAAGGATCATTATAAATAGAAATTGCTAATCGATTTAAGGCTATCTCAGATCTAATATTTTGAGGCCAAAGTTGCCACCAAGAGCCATAAATACTTTTAAATAAGGCAAAGAATAAAAAGAAGGTAAACAAAGATAAGGATAAAATTAAAATAATTTTTTTTGAATAAAAAATTTTTTTTAATTTTCGAAAATAAAACAAGAAAAGCTTCATATTTTTTTTATTTTAATTTATAAAGCCCATGAGGCGCAATTATAAAAAAATTTATCGAATAAAGCTGTTAAGCATTAAATTAATAAATAAAATAATTGCGCCAAGATAAACCCATTTAAATAAATAAATTTATTTTTTATTACTTTGGGGTTTATATTAAAGGGCTACTGTAATCCTTTTTTAATATAACAAAAGAGCCTTAACGGCTCTTTAAATTATTTTTAAAAAATAAATAAAATATTTTACTAACTTACTTAAAACTTAATCCTTTATACAGCGAACGGAAAATCCTCTATTTTTTGGAGCGCTATAAGAATTTATATTAGAACCACTAGATAGTATATATCTATCTCTGGCATGAGTTGGGGCTAATTCTGTTGAAGTCCAAAAATCAAAATAATTACCCATTTGAGCAAAGCTCCCATTATCCATTCTAAATCCAGCAGGAAGTATATTTAAAGAATAGAAATCTATTCCATAATGAGTGGCATTAGCATTCCACCTAGGATGACTTGATACATTACAAGCTCCATCATTTGAACAATATTGACAATGCGGAGAGCTTGATTTTCGGCAAGATTTTAACCACCTAGCAACATTAGTAGTACTAGCGTCAATATTATTATTTACCACATAACTAATCATAGCATCAATTTCTGAGTCACTAGGGACATGCCAACCATCGGGACAAAGCCCTCTAGAATTAGCAACAGCATGAAAGTTGTATAATGCTCCATAAATACTTTTATAGGCAGTTTCGTCATTATTATACCAAGAATAAGCACCACTAGTATTTCCCTGCCAAGAAGTATTATCAGTGCCAGGATAATCTATTGAAGAATTATCTTTATATTTTGTAGTTCTTAAATTAGAACTCATCCAACACTGTGTACCGATAGAAACAGTTTCATATAAATTTGAATCTACATCATAAAGATAATCTTGACCACAAACAAAACAAGGACCATCAATAATTCCACCCGGGGTAGCACATTTTACTCCTGCTGATAATTGACCAATACTAGAACCCAAACAAAAACTTATACCATAAGAACTATTTTGCAGTCCCCTCTCTTTATAAATATATTGATTGGATCCATTATTACAAGAACCGTCGGCTGGTGATGGTGAGTCGGGAATATTTTCCAAAAAAACTATATCACCATTTTTAATAGAACTAACAATATTACTAGAACTAGGATAAGTACCAAAGCTATTATAATACAACTCTAAGGCTGTTTGCATTTGCTTAATATCCCCCACTCTTTTAGCATCTCTAGCATTCTTTCTACTTTGCTGAAGAGCTACCACTGCTAATGTCGCTAGTATTCCAATAATAGCAATTACTACCAACAATTCTATTAATGTGAAGGCTTTTTTATTTTTTTTTCTATCTGCAATCATAATATTTTGATGTAGGAAAAATTAATAAGAATAACTATTTCTTAACCTTATAATTAATACTCAATTCAATCACAACATCATAAGACCCGCTATTTATAACAGGCGATCCAGCAGCTCCACCAAATCCACCATAAGAAGAATAATCATAATAAGGAGATGGATTAACCATATTCTCCCACCAACCAACAATTTCACCTAGGGAAACTCCAAGTGCTTGAGAAAGACTTGTTGCTTTGTTTTTAGCATCACTTATTGCCAGTAATCTAGCATTTTGTTTTAATTCTTCTATTTTTGAACTTTCAAAAGACACTCCCAAAACTTGATTGGCTCCAGATTTAGCTGACTCTTTAATAACCTGATTTAAAATATTAAAATTACTATCTATTCCTTCTACTCTAACAATTATTTGCTGATTAGCATTATATCCAGTTAAAGTATTTACACCCTCTACATAATCATAAAAAGGATGCAGAGAGTAAGTTTGATTTTTTATATTTTTTGAATCAATTCCAATTTCAATAATAGAAGAAATAATTTTATTCACCTTCTCATTTAATATTCTTAAAGCTTCTTCGGAATTTTCAATTTTATCAACTTGAACACCAAGAATAACATTTGCTATATCTGGTTGATAAGAAATTTTACCCTGACCACTAACTGAAACTTGATTTTGATTATTGTTGACAATTTTGTCTCTTAAAATAGAGACGACAACAACTCCCGACAAAGAAACAACTAAAAAAATTAGAAAAACCCACTTCATAGGATTTTTTTGTTTAAAGTCTTCATTCATAATTTTAAAATTAATTATATTAAATAAATTATTATATATCACTAATTATCCTGAGAAAGGGCTAAGTCTATTTGATCAATAAAATTATTAACATCATTTAAATAATTGCTATCTATTTCCAAAATATGCAAAGCTGATTCTCTGGCTTTTTCAAATTGGCCCACCTGAAAATAATATGAAGCAATTTTAGATAAAACATTTATATCATCAGGACTATTGCTTAAAATTATTTCGTAAACAGATACTAAAGTATTTAAATCATTCTTTTCTACAAAATAATTTTCAACCGAGGAAAGAAAATCGCCCCAAGACATTAAAGTAAAACCCTTTAAATCCCCACAAACTTTAAAATTTTCAAAAAATGGATCAATATTTTTATCTAAGAAATAAAAATGAGCTAATTGACAATAAGGTTCTGGCATTTTTTCATTTAAGGATCTGGCATATTCAATCTCTTTTAAAGCTCCCTCCTTTTCGCCAAAATTTAATAATAAATTAGCCTTAATCAAATACAAAGGAACTCTACCTGGGCTACTTTCAATAGCCCTATCAATAGAAGATAAAGCTAGGCTACTATAATAGGAACTTTTCTCCATATCAGGTTTGTAGAAATAAAATTTTCCAGCTAAATCATAAACTCTTGAAAGACGAGATAGAAATAAACTGTCATAAATATTATATTTTTCATTTTTCTCAGCCTGCTCAATCATTAATAAAAGAGCTTTTTCAGCCTCTTCTGATTTAACATTTTTATAAAAATGATCTGGAACACTAAGTGCTAAATTTATATATGATTCACGAGCATCTCTTTCTAGTCCAGTTTTATACTCAAAAACTTCTGAATATTTTTTAGATCCCTCAATTATTCCATTTTTATGAGTATAAGCATAAGCATCAATAGTTTTTTTGAGCATAGAAAAGGAATTGATATTATTCATTAATGCTAAAAAAAGAATAATTACAAAAAAAGGTGCTACAAAATATCTTATATTATTGGAAATATTTAAAGCTTGTTCTTTTTTAAAATCAGCTCTATTACCAATTTTAGAATAATTAATAAAAGCTAAAATTACCATAAAAGATAAATAAGTAGCAAAAGAATCAAATACTGCCAAATTTTGAACAAAATAAGCAACCAATAAAGCACTCAAAATGATTAATTCATTTTTACTAATTTTATCTGGATTATCACTTTCTTGATAAGATTTTATTAAATATATAGCCAAGACAATAAAAATTGACATATAGGCCAAAAATCCAATAATTCCAGTAGTAGTGGTTATATCTATGATATTGTTATGTGCTCTATCAAAATAAGTTGCACCTCTATCATAGTCATAAAACTTTGGATTGAAATATTTATCAAAAATTAAAGAGTAATTACCGTGACCAACTCCAAAAATCATACTAACAGGATGATCTGATAGATATTTAGCTGCAGCCTTATAGGAGATTAATCTAGTATTTAAAGTAACATTATCACTAGAAAAATCTCTCAAAGCCTTGCCTAAATAACTTTGATCAAAAACAGAATGAGATCTAAAAGCAAACAAAAGAGAAACTAAAGCAATTAAAAAAATCAAAGATGATAAACTCAATATTTTAATTTTTTTATTTTTAGATATAAAAATAGCTACTAAAATAGCGGTAAAAATTCCAAACAACAAACCTAAATGAGAACCGGAAATATCAGCTTTAACAAAACTAATAAAAGTAATAACAAAAGCAATTGAATATATAAACTTTAACCACCACTCCTTACTTTTTAGGAAAAATAAAACCTCCAAAAATAAAGCAAAAATCATTAAGGCTGCTACATAGGCTCTATTACCTAATGTTGTATCTGGATTATTTTTTAAAATTCCATATAAAGCAACTAAAACAACTGAAGAGATAAAAATATTTAATAAGTTTAAATAATCTTTCTTAGTTCTAAAAACAGTAATTATTATAAAATAAAAAGCCAGAAAATGAAGTAGATGAAAAAAACCCAACATTCTTTCAGCATCACCCCAAAAACTTAAATTAAAATCAACACTAACAACCAGGGACATAGCAATAGTAATAAAATAAGCGATCAGAGCCCAGGATAAATAGGATTTTTTTGGTAAATATTTTGGATATTGAATTAAAAAGAAAATTAATACAAGCAATAAAATCTCAATTAATATATTGAAACTTATTTGCTTGGAGGAAATAAAAGGAAAAAGCACTCCAGAAAAAACAAAAAATAAACAAATAAATGAGGCAAAAACACCCCCCTTGAGAATATTCAAGTAATACTTTTCTGACATAGTTTGATTTTAAATAATTAATTGTTATAATATAATAAATAACAAAAAAAATATGAATAATAACAAAATAAAACAATTTTTACTATTAATAGTTGATGCTTCGCTTCTTTTCTTCTCTCTGTATATAGGGCTTACTCTTCGCTATCTGAGCACCCCTGATAAAAACCTTTGGAATGAGCATCTAAGCTTATTTGTTCCAATATTTATTCTTTGGTTACTTATATTTTATATTAATAGTTTATATGATTTTAGAAAATTTATCAACCGAAATAAACTAATAGAACAAATTAGTAAAAGTGTTTTAGCTGCCTTTTTAATTACAATTATATTCTTCTATCTACTACCTAGCTCTAGCCTTAGTCCAAAAACCAATTTAATTATATTTACTATTAGTTTTTATGTTTTCTTTCTACTTTGGCGAACAGCTTTTTCTTTTATTAATAGAAAATACATCCCGGCAGTTAATGTAGCGATTATTGGATATAATGAAATAATCAGAAAAACAATTAGTATTATTCAAAAAAATGAACAACTTGGCTATAAAGTTAATTTTATTTTAGGTGACAGAAACAATGTTTTAATAGAAATAGCTGATCATTATAAAATTGATTTATTAGACGATGTTAATCAATTATCCAGATTAATAAAAAAATATAAAATAAATGTTTTAATCCTAGAAAAAGATATTAGTGAAATGAAGGATCTACAAAAAACACTATTTAATTTACTGCCAACAGGAATAAACTACTGTAATCTAACTAAGTTTTATGAAGAAATTAGCGGACAAATACCCTTGGAAATATTAAATAAGGGTTGGTTTTTGGAAAATTTAAATTTAGCTAATAAAAGAAATTTTGAAAGAATAAAACGCCTCTACGACCTAAGTCTTTCTTTTTTTGTATTATTATTATCCCTGCCCTTTTGGCCATTTATTATTATTGCTATTAAATTAGATAGTAAGGGACCAGTAATATTCAAACAACAACGAGTTGGAAAAAATGGAAAAAACTTCAAATTTTTTAAATTTAGAACTATGAGAATTGAGAATAATAATTTTAACCCAACTAGTAAAAATGATCCCCGAATTACAAAATTGGGCAGATTTATGCGCCAAACGAGACTTGATGAAATACCTCAACTTATCAATGTTTTAAAGGGAGATATGAGCTTTGTTGGACCTCGTCCTGAGAGACCGGAGCTAAGCAAGGATTTGTCTAGTAATATTCCTTTTTATAATATTAGAAATTTAGTAAAACCAGGTATAACTGGATGGGATCAAATCTCCGGAGAGTATCACTCTCCCTCGATTGAAGATACTTATAAAAAATTACAACATGATTTATTTTATATAAAAAACAGATCCTTTTATTTGGATCTGAGTATTATTTTAAAAACTATAAAAACAGCTATGGGAAGAGAAGGAAGATAGTTTATTTTATTTTATTTTTATATAGAAACTGAGAAACTTTTAAAATGACCCTTTTACATATAAAAAAATTGGGTCTTTTTATTTTATTTATATCCCAAGAAAGTAAGAGCTCTCTCCAACCTCTAAATTTTTGTTTAAGGCTAGATGAGCTAAATCCCCCATCTCTCATCTTAACTAGAGTATTGTTTAGGTAATAAACTTTTATTTTTTCTATTTTTAATAAACGAAGAATTAATTCATAATCAGCGGATAATTTTAGATCAGTATTAAAAACTTTATCCAATTTATCATAAACTCTCTTTCTGATAAATAAAGAAGGGTGAGGTATAATCCATCCAGAATTTAATTTTTTCTCGCTATACTCCCCGGCTCGCCAAAATCTATTTTCTTTTTTAATATTATCCCTGCTTACATAAACAATATCACCATAAACTGCGTCTATTTCTTCTCTAGATTCAAAAATTTTATTTACATCTGACAAAACTTGATCGGAATAATAAAAATCATCAGAATTAAGTATTGTAACAATCTCTCCACTGGCCAAAGAGATGCCCTTATTCATGGCATCATAAAGACCTGAGTCTTTTTCTGATAATATTTTTAAGCTATTTATTTTATTACGATAGCTTTCCGCAATTTTAAGAGTATCATCAGAAGATAGGCCGTCTATGATAATGTGTTCTATGTCTTGGTGTTTTTGCTTAGAAATACTTTCTAGGGTGTCGGAGATTGTTTTTTGGCTGTTATAGGTTGGGCTTATGATTGA
>CAZSRC010000005.1:0-34455 GCA_964609365.1 uncultured Gammaproteobacteria bacterium
TTTGGGACTTAAAACCCCAGCTGAGTGTTTCCAAGCTATTGATTAGAAGACGTACCAGATTTTTTATTTAAAATTTATTAAAATTTTTATTATTTTTTATACCTCTTTATATATAATAATTTTATGAATTATAAAGATGAAAAAAATTATTTTATAGCCTTTAATAGTTTAATAAATTTTACACATCATAGGTATAAAATTTTTAAAGATAAGTTTTTTTCGCTAGAAAAAGCTTTTCATTCTAGTAGAGATGACTTTCTTTCTTTGGGTTTTAAGCCTGATTTTGTTGATAATTTTATTAAAAAGAGGTCGTTTTTTATCCTGGAAAATGTTTTAGAAGAAATAGAAAAAGAGTCTATAAAGATTTGCACTATAGAAGATGACTCTTACCCCTCTTTGTTATTAAATATTTTCAATCCCCCGCCAATTTTATATTATAAGGGTGATATTAATTTTTCTTGGAATAATTCGCTCTCCGTAGTTGGCTCAAGAAGCTGTAGTGATTATGGAAAAAATATTATTAAAGATTTTATTCCAAGCTTAGCTCAAAGTAATATTGGTATTATAAGTGGAATGGCCATAGGAATTGATTCCCTGGCTCATCAAGAAACTTTATTAAATAGTGGAAAAACGATTGCTGTTTTGGGCTCTGGTTTAGATTTTTATTCTATTTATCCAAGAGAAAATAGAGATTTATTTTTTAATATTATAGATAAGGGTGGTCTTATTTTTTCTGAATTTTCTCTTGGCACAAAGGCCTTGGCCTTTAATTTTCCACAAAGAAACAGGATTATAGCTGGTCTTAGCAGGGCAACTTTATTGGTTGAGGCTAGTAAAAAATCTGGATCCTTAATAACGGCTAGAATAGCGGTTGAAGAGGGCAGAGATCTTTTTGTTTTTCCAGGTAGTATTTATAATGAAAATACATTCGGTAATAATATTTTAATAAAAAATGGAGCTAATCTGGTTTCATCCTTAGATGATATTTTAGGTTTTTTTGATTTAAATATAGAAAAATTAAATCAAAATAAGTTAAAATTAATTGAATATCAGCCTAAAAATAAAGATGAGTTAGTTATTTTGAATTTTTTAAAAAATAAAAATGCACATATTAATGAAATATCAGAATCTTTGAATATTAATATTTATAAATTAGGCTCTATTTTATCGATTTTAGAGATGAGAGGTATTATAAGGGATTTGGGTTCTAAAAATTATTCTTATTAATAAATTTGTCTTTTTTTTATTTTAATACTATAATTATTTTATAAAAAATAATAATATTTTTATGGATCTAATAATAGTTGAGTCTCCAACTAAAGCAAAAACTATTTCCAAATTTTTAGGAAAAGAATATAAAGTAGAGTCTTCTTTTGGGCATATAAGAGATTTGCCAAAAAGTGATTTGGGTGTTGATTTGGAAAATAATTTTCAACCTAAATATGTAATTCCCACTAAGGCCAAAAAAAGAGTTAGCGAATTAAAGAAGCTTGCTAAAACAGCAAATTCTATTATTTTAGCATCTGACGAAGACCGAGAGGGAGAGGCTATAGCTTGGCACTTATTTGAAGCATTAGATTTAAAAGAGTCAAACTATAAAAGAATTGCTTTTCATGAAATAACTAAAGAGGCTATTCTTTTAGCACTTGAAAACCCTAGAAAAATAGATGAAAAAATGGTTGACGCTCAACAAGCCCGTAGAATTTTAGATCGCTTATTGGGCTATAAACTATCCCCATTTCTCTGGAAAAAGGTGGCAAAGGGCCTTTCTGCTGGTAGAGTTCAAAGCGTAGCGCTTCGTTTAATTGTAGAAAAGGAAAGAGAGATAAAAGCTTTTACTCCTCAAGAATATTGGGATATTAACGCCTTATTGATGAAGGGGGATATTACTTTTTCTGCTAGATTACATAAAATAGGTAGTAAAACTTTAGATAAATTTTATTTTAAAAATGAAGAAGAGGCTAGTAAAGCTCTGGATGATATTAAAAATGGATTATTTAATGTTTTAAGTATTGAAGCTAAGGAAAGCCTTAAAAACCCCCTAGCTCCTTTTACCACCTCAACATTACAACAAACTGCTAACAGAAAATTAGGTTTTAGCGCTAAACAGACTATGATGGTAGCTCAAAAATTATATGAAATGGGGTATATTACCTATATGAGAACCGACTCCATTAATTTAGCGGAGAAGTTTAGAAATGAGGCAGCAAAATATCTAAAAAATAAATTAGGAGACAAATACTTGGTATCAGGTGGTAGAGTATTTAAGGGAAAAAATAAAAATGCTCAAGAGGCTCATGAAGCAATTAGGCCAACATCGGCATTAGTTGAGGTTGATGATATTTCTAGTAAATTGGATAAAAATCAGTTCAAGCTTTATCAGTTAATTTGGCAAAGATCTATAGCGTCTCAAATGAGTCCAGCTATTATGGATACAGTTACAGTTGATATTTCAAGTGGAGAAAATAATAAATATTTATTTAGAGCTAATGGACAAACAATAAAGTTTAATGGTTATTTAGAAATTTATCCAGAAAAAGTAAGTGAAAATGAATTACCTTTATTAGTTAAAAATGAAAATCTTAAATTGGAAAAAATAGAAAAAAATCAACACTTTACTCAAGCTCCAGCTAGATATTCTGATGCTACTTTAGTTAAAGAATTAGAAAAACATGGAATAGGGAGGCCCTCGACCTATGCTCCAACTATAGCAACTATAATAGATAGAAATTATGCAAATAGAGATGATAAGAAAAGGCTTTTTCCAACTGACATAGCGTTTGTAGTTAGTGATTTATTAGTTAGTCATTTTAATCATATAGTTGATTATAAGTTTACAGCTGAAATGGAAGATGATTTAGATAAAATATCTACTGGAGAAAAAGAATGGCGACCTGTTATAAAAAACTTTTGGGAACCATTTATTGAAAATTTACAAAATAAATATGAAGAGCTAGATAAAAAAAGTTTTGCCCCAGAAGAGGAGAGTAATGAGGTTTGTGATAAATGTGGATCAAAAATGATTGTAAAAACTGGCAGATATGGAAAGTTTTTAGCTTGTAGCGCTTTTCCAGATTGTAAAAATATCAAAGCTATTAATAAGGGAGAATCAAAACAAAAAGAAGAAAGCCCGGAAATAAAAGAGTTAAAAGAAAAACACAAAAATGAAAAATGCGATAAATGTGGCGCGGAGATGATTGTTAGGGTTGGAAAATTTGGTCCATTTTTAGGCTGTAGCGCCTACCCTAAATGTAAAAATTTAAAAAATATCTCCTCCGATGGTCCAGAGCTTGATTGTCCTTCTTGTCAAAAGGGAAAAATAGTTAAAAAATTTAGCAAAAGAGGTGCTTTTTATGCTTGTAGTAATTATCCCGAGTGCAAAAATGCTTATTTTGCTAAGCCAACTGGACAAAAATGTGAAAAATGTGGTAGTTTATTAGTAGAAGATAAAAATGGCCTTCGTTGTTCTAATAAAGAATGTTAATTATTTTTATAAAAAAATAAAAAATTTATGAAAAAAAATATTATTGTTGGTGTTTCAATAATTGATCCCTTAGTTATAAGCTCTAATGATAAGTATGATGGTTTTGAAATTGATTTGTGGGAAATAATAGCTAATAAATTAGATTTAAACTTTACTTATAAAAATTTAGAATTTAACAAATTACTTCCGGCTGTTAAAAATAAAAAAATCGATGTTGCTATGGCTGGTATAACTAGAACAAAAGAAAGAGAAAAGTTTGTTAGTTTTTCTTATTTTACTTTAAGATCTGGATTATCCATCCTGCTTAGAAAAGAGGGGAGAATAGGAATTTTAAAAACTTTAAAGGATTATGTTTTAAAAAATTTAAAAAAGTTTTCAAAATTTGCTGTTATTTTTTTTGGGTTTATTTTTTTAATTAGTAATATTTTTTGGTATTTTGAAAAAGATTTGCCAAATATTTATATTAGTGAAAATTATTGGCAAGGTGTAGTTGATTCTTTATGGTGGACAATAATTTTAATGAGTGGAGTTGGCGGATCTTATCCAGACTCAGATATTGGCAAAGCTATTGGTTTTTTTCTGGTTATTTTTGGTGTTGCTTTTTTTGCTATTTTTATTGCCAGAATAACATCTTTCGTTACTTTAAGTAAAATAAAATATTCAATAAATAGTCCAAGAGATTTAAAGGATAAAAAAGTTGCAACAAAAATGGGTACAACGTCAGAAGAGGAGTTGGGATTTCTAGGGGCCAAGGTTCATGCTGAAAAAAATATCGAGGATGCTTTTAGAAAATTAAAAAATGATAAAGTGGATGCTGTTGTTTTTGATGAGCCAGTTATTAAAAATTTTTATAAAAATCAAGAGTCCGATGATTTTTCAATGGTTGAAGAGTCTTTTAATAAACAAACTTATGGTATAGCTTTTCAGCATGGTAGCGAAATAAGAGATAAGTTTAATGCCGAGCTTTTAGGTTTGTTTGAATCTGGTGAGTATGATTTATTATATAAAAAATGGTTTGGAAATTAATTTTATTATTATCTCTGTTAAATAAAAAAAATAAGCCTTGTTAAAAGGCTTATTTTTTTTATTTTAGTTTATTTAAAATAATCTAATTTCATTGCTTTTTTAACTTTTTTCATTGTTTCTTGTGCTTTTTTTCTAGCTTTTTTGTTTCCATCTTTAATTATTTTTTCTATTATTTCTGGGTTTTTTTCATAATAAGCTCTTTTTTCTCTAATTGGTTTTAAAAAAGTAATAATATTTTCATATAGTTCTTTTTTACAATTAACGCAACCCCTTTCTCCTTTTCGGCACTCTTTTTCTATTTGTTTTAAATTTTGAGATTTAAATATTTGATGATAATAAAAAATATTGCAGACATTAGGATTTCCAGGATCATTTAGTTTTACCTTATTAATATCGGTTAGTGCTTTTTTTATTTTTTGTTCAATTATCTCTGGTGAGTCAGCAAGATAAATTGCATTATTTAAGCTTTTTCCCATTTTACTATTTCCATCCAAGCCCTTAATTCTTCCAATTTTTCCAATTAAAGCCTCTGGTGATTTTAAAACTTGTCCATAAATATTATTAAATCTTTTAACTATATCTTTGGTTTGTTCAATCATCGGTAACTGATCTTCTCCAACTGGCACTAAATCAGCCTCAAAGGCAGTTATATCCGCTGCTTGGCTAATTGGGTAACCTAAAAAACCAAAACTAACACTATCTTTAAAGAGATCCTTTTTTTGATTAATTTCTTCTTTAACGGTTGGATTTCTTTGTAGTTTTGCTATGCTAACTAAATTAGAATAAAAAACAGTTAATTCTGCTATTTCTGGTATTGTTGATTGTATAAAAATATTAGATATTTTTGGATCTAGACCAACAGAGAGATTGTCTATTGCTACTTCAAAAACATTTTTTCTAACTTTTTCAGGATTGTCAAAATTATCAGTTAGGGCTTGAACATCGGCTATCATAATATATGTTTCATATTTTTTTTGTAACTCCACTCTATTTAGTAGTGATCCAAAAAGATGCCCAATATGTAATTGCCCGGTTGGCCTATCTCCGGTTAATATTATTTTTCTCATTTTATAAAAATTATTATTTCTTTGTTTTATTATTTTTTTCCTTTTCTTGATTATTTTTTTGATTAAAGTAATCAAGACCTCTGTCTATTAATTTGCCTAATAAGAAAACATAAGATCCGCTTTGCTTGACCTTACTTTTAATTAAGTCTAGCAAACTGTTACTTTTATTTACCATATTCTCCATTTGTTTACTTATTTTATTAACCTTTCTAAGGTTGGCAATTAAATAATAAAGAGTCCAGCAAAGAAAAATAGCAATAGCTATAACAGCTATAGATATTGATAAATTAAGAAGATCCGAGCTTGTTGTAAACATATTATTTTTTTAATTATATTAAAAATTTCTTATTTGAGCTGAAAACTTTTCTTCAAAATATTTAATTAGTTCTTTTTGTATAGAGTCAACCTCTTCTCCTGTTAAAGTTCCCTCTTCGGATTGATAGCTTATATGAAAGGCCATGCTCTTTTTATTTAAATCTAAATTATCACCAGAATAAACATCAAAAAGCTCTACTTGTTTTATAAGATTGTTAAAATTTTTAATCTCATCTCTAATATCATTATATAATATTTTTTGATCAATAACAAAGGCTAGGTCTCTATTTATAGGTGGAAATTTTGACAATACTTCATACTGATATTCTCCCTTTAATAAAATAGCTTTTATTAATTTTTTAATATTTATTTCTAAATAAGAAAAATCTCTTTTTATTCCATTTTTTAAAGCAATATTTTTATTTATTTTTGCTAAAAAACCAATTTCTTTATTATTTAATGATAATAAACATTTTTCCCTTTCCTCGGACCATTCTAATATTATTTCAGTTGGTAAGAAGTCTAGTTCTGATTTATTTGACATCTCTGAAAGAGCATTACTAATCAGATCTTTTAATAATGAAAAGGAATCTTCTTTCTGTTTTGCTAAAATTATTCCTAATTTTTTTTCTTGATGAGGTAGGTTTTCATTTTTTTTATCATTTTTAGGAAGATCGCCAGTGATATTTGAAAAAACATTAGCGATCTCAAAAAACAATAAATCATCTAGCTTTGCCTGATTAGATTTAATATTGGCTACTAAGTTTGGCAATAAACTTTGTCTTAATAATGTATGCTGAGATGAAAGAGGGTTTAATAGTCTTAAGTGTTTTGTTGAGTCAATATTTAATTTATTTAATTGATCCTCATTTACAAATGAATAATTATAGATTTCTGTCATTTTATATGATAAAGATAATATTTTTTTTATTTTTCTAATTATTTCAATTTCTTCATTTTTTTCTGGTGGCAAAATTCTATCCATTGGTACAATCGCTTCAATATTATTATAGCCATAAATTCTAATTATCTCCTCTACTATATCTTCTTTTATTTCTAAATCTTTTTTTCTCCAACTAGGAATTATTATTGTCCATTTATCTTCATTAACCTCCTCTATTTTCATTCCAAGATTTTGTAATATTTCTTTTATTTTTTTATTCTCAATTTTTTGACCAATTATTTTTTCTAAATAAGAAATACTGATATCTATTTTTTTAATTTCCCCGCTTTTATAATCGCCATCTTCCGCTGGGCCTTCTTTTATTAATATTTTTGAGTTATCTTTTTTTATTAATTCTACAACTCGTTTTAGGGCAACTTGGCAAAGTTCAGGGTCCAATCCCTTTTCAAATCTCATGGCAGCATCGGTCCTAGAATTTAGCCTTTGCGCTGTTTTTCTTACAGATGCAGCATCAAAATTAGCAGATTCTATTATTATTGAATTAGTAGTATTACTTACTTGGCTATTTTTAGAACCAATAACTCCAGCTATAGCAATTATTTCTTTTTCACTAGAAATTACAATGTCGTCATCGTTTAGAATTTTTTCTTGATCATCTAATCCTATTATTTTTTCATTTTTCTCGGCTTTTTTAATTATTATTTTATTAATATTTTCAGCATCAAAAATATGAATTGGTTGACCTAGTTCAAACATTACATAATTTCCTATATCAACAATATTATTTATTGGCTTTATACCAATTGCTTTAAGTTTGTTTTTTATCCATTCTGGAGATTCTTGTATTTTTATATTTTCAATTTTTAAGGCAAAATATTTCTTACAAAGATTTTTTATTTTAATTTCTGCTGATAATTTATTTTTAGGTTCATCATCTTTATTTTTTGATATTTTTATTTCTTGATATTCATATTCCTTTAGTTTTTTGTTAAAAATAACACTTAATTCTCTTGCTATTCCATAATGATTCCAGAGATCTGGTCTATTTGATATTGATTTATTATCAATTTCTAGTACTATCTCATTTAGCCCTAAATATTCACTAAAATTTTGACCAACTTGGGCATTTTCATTTAAAATCATTATTCCACTATGATCATTACCTAAACCTAATTCATCTTCGGCACAAAGCATTCCAAATGATTTTTCTCCCCTTATTTCAGCCTCTTTTATTTCTAAATTATTTGGTAAAATAGCTCCAATTTTTGCTAGTGGAACTAGTTGTCCCACTTCAATATTTGAAGCGCCACAAACTATATTTAAAGCTTCTTTTTCACCAGCATCAACCAAAACTAGCTGCAATTTGTCAGCTTTGGGGTGTTTCTTTATTTCTAATATTTTTGCAATTATAATATTTTGAAATTGTTTTTTTAGATCAATAATATCTTCAACCTCAACTGTGTGAGCTGTTAATTTTTCTTTTATTTCTTCTGGACTTATATTTGATAGGCTGACAAACTCTTTTAGCCAATTTAATGAAATATTCATATATTTAATTTATTTTTAAAATTGTTCTAGAAATCTAGAATCACCACTATTAAAAAATCGAACATCGTCAATGTTGTATTTTAACATCACTAATCTGTCTAGACCAAAACCAAAAGCGAATCCTGAATATTTGCTTGGGTCTATTCCTCCTTTTTTTAATACCTCTGGGTGGATCATTCCGCATCCTAAAACTTCTAACCAACCGCTGTATTTACACACTCTACAACCCTTTCCTGCACATAAAAAACAAGTATATTCGCCATTGCTTCCCGGTTCAACAAAAGGGTAGAATTTTGGCCTCATTCTTAGCTTAGTGTTTGGGCCATATAATTTTTTACCAACTAATTCTAAAACTCCTTTTAGGTGCGAAAAATTAATATTTTCTCCAATCATTAAACCCTCTACATGATTAAAAGTATGTTCATGTCTAGCATCAGTAGCTTCACTGCGAAAACATCTTCCCGGTATTATGGCTTTTAGGGGTGCTCCATATTTTTCCATTGATCTTATTTGAGCTGGGGAAGTATGAGTTCTCATAACCATATCATACTCATCTTCTTTATTTTTTGAGTCAATAAAAAAAGTGTCCTGCATCTCTCTTGCTGGATGATGTTTTGGAAAATTCAGGGCAGTAAAATTATAATAATCACTTTCTAATTCTGGGCCATCTAAAATCATAAAACCCATAGAAGAAAAAAGATCTTCTATTTCTTGTTGTATAATAGTTATTGGATGTAGGTGACCTTTTTTTATTTTTTTTCCTGGTAATGTCGGGTCTATATTAGTTTTTTTATTATTACTATCTCTTTCTATATTATTTTTTACTTCAGATAATCTGGCATTAATTTCTTGTTTAATAGAATTTGCTAATAGACCTATTTCTTTTTTTAGGTCATCGTTTAAATTTTTAATATTTTTTAGAGCTAAACTAAATTCACTCTTGCGATTTAAATATTTTTCCTCTAATTCTTTCAACTCCTCATTGTTTTTTATTTTTTCTAATTTTTCTAAAATATCCTCCTTTATTTTATTTAATACTTCTTTCATATAATTATTATTATTTTTCGTTAATTAAAATGTATTCTATTATGGATAAAATTATTATTAATATTATTATATTTATCCAAGAAAATAAGCTTTCGGCTAACATAAATAAAACTGAGACTATTAAAAATGAAAAAAGAAATGATTGCCTAAAAGAGTCTCTAATTAAATAAAAATTAAGTATTTTTTTTGATAATTTTTTTCTTATTAAATAACCAAGAATTATAAAACTTCCACTAATGGCCATAAATAAAGAAAAATAGAAAAATAAAAAACCTAGCCAATTACTAGTTTCTGGGTTAATTACTGACAATATAAAGATAAATATTAACCACAATAAAAAAGTTATTACCGATATTAAGCTTAGGCATTTTTTTAAAGTCATATTTTTTAAATATTTATTATTTTATTTAATTCTATTATATAGCTTTCTAGCTTTTCTCTTTCTTTTTCTACAAGTTGCTTTGGTGCTTTTTCTGTAAATTCTTTATTGTCTAACCTTTCCTTGATTAGCTGTATTCCCCTTTCTAGTCTTTCCTTTTCTTTTTTCTGTCTTTCTTTCTCCTTTTCTTCATCAATAGCGCCTATCAAATAAATTTCAATTTCTGAAATATTTATCAAAATACAATTTTTTTTGTCTATACTACTATTATTTTTACTAAAAATAATCTCCTCAATTCCAGTTTTTAGATTTTTTATTAAATGCTCCTGTTCTTTAATTATTTTTTCTTTTTCAGCGCCTACTATAACAACTTTTATTTTTTTATTAGCCTCTATTTTATTAATAAATCTCGCATTTCTTATACTGGTTATAATTTCTTTAATTAATTCAAAATTATTTTCATCTTTTGAAAAATCAAAATCTTCAACATTTGGCCATTTTTCAACTAATAAAAGTTTTTCTTTCTCAATTTCTTGCCAAATAACTTCTGTTACAAATGGTATGAAAGGGTGCCATAGTTTTAAAACAGTTTTTAATATATGAATTAATAATTTATTTTTATTTTCATTTTTTTCAAATTTCTTTACTTCTATATACCAGTCTGCTAGATCATTCCAGGTAAATTCTCTTAATTTTTCTCCACTAATAGTAAATTTATAATTAGCAATATTTATACTTTCTTCTTTTATTATTTTATTTAATCTACTTAATATCCATTTATCACCTAGACTTAAGTTTTCTTTTGAATAATTATCAGAAAAATCATCAGCATTACTTAGAATAAATCTGCTTATGTTCCAAAGCTTATTAATGAAATTTCTAAAACTTGCTATCTTATCTTCGCTTATTCTTAAATCATTTCCAGGAGTATTTCCAATTAATAGTGATAATCTTAGTGCGTCTGTTCCGAATTCTTTTATCATGTCGAGTGGGTCTATCCCGTTTCCTAATGATTTGCTCATTTTTTTTCCATTTTTATCTAGAACCATTCCATGTAGATAAACCTTTTCAAAAGGAATTTCATTTAAAGCAAAAAAAGACATCATTATCATCCTAGAGACCCATAAAGTTATTATTTCATAACCTGTTTCTAGCATTTGGTTGGGGTGATATTTTTTTAAATCACCAGATTTTTTCTGATTAATAAAATTTTCAGGCCAGTTTAATGTTGAAAATGTCCACATTCCAGAGGAGAACCAAGTATCTAAAGTATCAGAATCTTGCTCCCAACCTTTTTCTTCCGGTGGATTTTCTCCTACATAAATTTTATTTTCTTTATACCAAGCAGGGATTTGATGACCAAACCAAATTTGACGACTAATACACCAGTCGTGAAGGTTTTCCATCCAGTCTATATATCTTTTTGTAAATCTTTCGGGTATAAATTTTATAGATCCATCTTTTCCAGCTTCAATAGCCTTTTCTTTTAGTGATTTATTTTCTAGTTTTGCTATTTTTTTATTTACATCTACAAACCATTGCTTTGATGGCAGTGGTTCTATTGGTGTTGAGCATCTATAACAAATTGATAAATTATTATCAATCTCTTCTTCTGATATTATTAAATTTTCTTTTTTAAGTTGTTCAACTATAAGTATTTTAGCCTCTTGAGCTGTTTTTCCTGAAAAAACTCCTAAATTATCATGGATTAATCCTTCTTCATTAATAATTTTAATGCTTTCTAAGTTATTTTTTTGAGCTATTTGTGAGTCAATCATCGAATGTGCGGGAGTAACACCAAGAGCGCCAGTTCCAAAATTAATATCAACATTATTATCTGCTATTATTTTTATATTTAACTCTTGTCCGCAAAAATTTGTTTTAATATTTTTTCCAATAAATTCTAAATATCTTTCATCTTTTGGATTAACTGCTATTGCCGTATCTCCTAATTTAGTTTCTGGTCTAGTCGTTGATATTGCTATCGGAAAGTTTTTGCTGTATTTAAAAGTATATAATATTGTTTTTTGTTCTTTATATTCAACTTCATCATCCGATAAGGTTGATTTACATCGAGGACACCAATTTATAACCCTTTCTCCTCTATAAATAACACCAGCTTCATACATGTCAATAAACATTTTTTTAACCGCCCTTTGTCTTTTTTCATCTAAAGTAAAAGCTTGGCGACTCCAATCAATAGATGCGCCCATTTTTTTAGTCTGTTTTAATATTGTATTTTGTGTTTCCGTGAGAAACTCCCAAACTTTTTCTAAAAACAAATCTCTTCCTAAATCATGTCTGGTTTTAGAATCTTCTTTTAATATTTTTTTTTCTACTACATTTTGAGTAGCAATAGCTGCATGATCCGTTCCTGGTATCCATAATGTTCTATAGCCATTCATTCTATGAAACCTAATAAATAAATCCTCTATAGCTATTGTTGAGGCATGACCAATATGAAGCTTAGCAGTTATATTTGGAGGTGGTAAAACCATGCAATAATTCGGAGCATTTTCTTCTAATTTTAGATTGTCAGGATTGAAAAAACCAGAATCTTCCCATTTTTTATATATTTGATCTTCCCAGAGGCCTGATTCATAACTTTTTTCCATTTCTTTAGGCATATTTTTAGCTGTTTTTATTGTAATTTATAGAATTATATTAACAAAATTAATTCAATAGGTCAATTTTTAAGTGTTGACTATTTTTAGAAATAAATATATAGTAATAAGTTAATATTTAGCAAAGAACTAATTAATAATTAGTCCTTATTTATTTAATAGAAATGAAACTAAGTCAACAATTTTTTAATTTATAGGTCAATTTTTAAGTGTTGACTATTTTTAGAAATAAATATATAGTAATAAGTTAATATTTAGCAAAGAACTAATTAATAATTAGTCCTTATTTATTTAATAGAAATGAAACTAAGTCAACAATTTTTTAATTTAATAGAAAAATCAAACTCTATTTTGATAACTTTTCCTATTGACTGGAATGGCGATGCCATATCTAGTTCTTTGGCGTTGGCTCTATATTTAAAAAAAATTGGCAAAAATGTTGAAATTGGTGCTGAAAAAATGAAAAATGATAATAATTTTAAAATACCAACAGATTCTTTTAAATTTTTACCAGAGTTTAATGAAATAAAAAGCTCTCTAGAAAATTTAATGAAATTTATTGTCTCTGTTGACCTTAAAAATAAAAGTGTCAGTCAAATTAAATATACTATTGATAGTGATAAGTTGGATTTTATTATTTCTCCAAAAGATGGTTTTTTTAGCTCAGGTGATATTAAATCTAGTATGAGCGGTTTTAAATATGATTTAATAATAACACTTAATTGTCATGATTTAGAATCCTTAGGTAGGATTTATGATAATAATATTGATTTTTTCTATAAAACTACAATAATAAATATTGATCATAGCCCAGAAAATGAGGAGTTTGGCCAATTAAACCTAATTGATTTAAATGCTGTTTCTGTAACAGAGATTATTTATAATATTATTTCTGAACATCAAAAAGAAAAAATAGATGCTGATATTGCAACCTGTCTTTTAACTGGAATTATTTTCAAAACTAAAAGCTTTAAAACTGCAAATCTTACCCCTCAAACCTTGAGTACTACCTCTAATCTAATTGAATTAGGGGCTAGGAGAGAGGATATAGTTGCAAATCTTTATCGATCTCGCAGTATGAGTACTTTAAAGCTTTGGGGAAGAGTTCTAAATAATTTATCAACCAGCGATGATAATAATGTTATTTGGTCAACTTTGTTTAAAAATGATTTTCAGGACTCAAATTCTAGTGAAGAAAATCTACAGGATATAATAGACGAATTAATTGTTAGTATTCCTAACGCCAAGGTTATTATAATTTTTTATTCATTATCAGAAATATCTATTTTAGATAATCACTATATTAAAGAAGAGGACAAAAAAGAGTTTGCTGACAAAACCATAGTTTTTCATGATAAAAATTTTACTAATATTTTTAAAACAAATGTTATTGTTTATTCTGTAAAAAATATAAACTCTATAGATTTAATAAAATCTTTTTCTCCAGAGGGAACTAAAAAAATAGCTCAAGCCTCAATTTCTAGACCTCTTAAAGAATTGGAAAAAGAGGTTATTTCTAATATTAAAAATCGTCTTGAAAAAATATTTTAATAGTGCTAATATTTTATTAGCTATTTTTAAGTGGCCAATTTTTCTTTAGTTTGGGTATATAGCTCAGTTGGTTAGAGCGCTACGTTGACATCGTAGAGGTCTCCCGTTCGAGTCGGGATATACCCACTCTTTTACGGGCATATAGCTCAGCGGTTAGAGCACCGCCCTTATAAGGCGGGGGTCGACGGTTCAAATCCATCTATGCCCACAAATATATGAGCTTATTCAAAAAAGAAAAACCAAATATTTACAAGATATCAACCTTTAATGAGGAGAACTCTTATCCTGCTAATTGGCTAGATGAGGACTTATCAGAGGGGCAGTTACTTGTTGATGTTTATCAAAATTTAGAAAGTATTATTGTAAAATCAACCATAGCTGGCGTTAAACCGGAAAATCTTTTTATTTCTCTCAATAAAGACATGCTAACAATTAAGGGCAGAAGAGAGCATGATGAATTAATCGAGGATACTGATTGTTTGTTACAAGAGTGTTATTTTGGTTCTTTTTCCAGAACTATTATTTTACCAGAAGAAGTTGATGCTAAAAAGATTGAGGCAATCTTAGAGAATGGTGTTTTAACTATAATAATGGAAAAAATGTATAAAGAGAGCCGTATTAAAGTTAAAATAAAAGCATAATCAATGGATATTAATAACTCCTTAGAAAAAAAAGATATTTCAGATCTAGTTAAATCTTTAATATCGGAAGACGCTCATGATGATTTTTCATCATTAAAAAATCAACAAAAAGATATTCTTAATGAAATATTTTTTATTGATTAATTTTATTCTAGAATTTTATTTTTATGAATAATAAAACAAAAAAGAGACTTTTTTTAAGCTTGGATATTTTTTTATTCTTGCTTATTTTTTTATTAGCCTCTTATTTAGTTTTTGAAAAAACTTTTGATAATAAAATCTATCCCAATATTTATATCGCGGATATTAATCTATCAGGTCTAAGTCCAGAGCAGGCAAAAATAATTTTAGAAAATAAAATTATTAAATTTGAAAAAGATGGATTAAATATAAGTTTAAATAATAAAAAAATTATTTGGCATAATTTTGTTTTTTCTATTAATGAAGATTCTGAATTAGCATCTGTTCCAGTTATTTTTAATTTAGAAAAATCTGTTAATCAAGCTTTTTTAATAGGTAGATCTAATTTTATTTCAGATTTTATTATAAAATTTAAATCTTTATTTTTTAGAACTGATATAGCTCTTGATTTTATTTTGGATAAAAGTGAGATGTATGTTTTTCTAGAACAAAATTTTTCTGAATTAGATAACCCTTCTTATGATGCTAGGCTAGATTTTAAGCAGGACATTTTTGAGATTGGTAGCGATGAAATATCTTTCTTTATAGTTGATGAGAACTTTGGTGAAGAATTAGATTTTAATAAATTTTTTAATGATTTGAATGCAAGGCTCTCCTTTTTAAATAATAGTCCAATTAATTTATCATTAACAGGAAAAGAGCCTTTAATAAAAAAATCAAATTCAAAAAATTTAGATAAAGAGGCAGAGGAATTATTAAATTTAGCTCCTTTCGATTTGTTTTATGGTCAGAAAAAAATAAGTGTTGATAAGCTAGAGTTTGCCTCTTGGCTTGAATTATCATTAAGGTTAAATAACAATAATGAAGATTTTCCAGAAGTTAAAATATCTATAAACAAAGAAAGGGTTTTTTTGTTTTTTGATGAAAAAGTTAAAAATGAAATTAATCAAGATTCAGTATTGCCAAAATTTGAGTTTAGTGAAGATAGGGTTAGTTTTTTTGAGCCCGGTAAAGATGGCTTATATTTGGATTATGAAGGAAGCTTTAATGCTATTGATAATTATTTGATCAATAAAGAAGATACTAAAAGTATTGAATTAGTTGTAGAGGTTAGCAAAGTTGAAAATTCTGAAGACTTGAATGATCTTGGTGTTAGAGAAATTATTGGCGTTGGTCATTCTAATTTTGCTGGCTCCTCAAGTAATCGTCGCCATAATATCAAAGTCGGAGCTAGTAAACTACACGGGCTAATAATAAAACCAGGGGATGAGTTTTCTTTAGTTGCAGCACTGGGCAAGGTTGATAAAAATTCAGGTTATTTGCCAGAGCTAGTTATTAAAGGAAATAGAACTATACCAGAGTATGGTGGAGGTCTCTGTCAAATTGCTACTACTATTTTTAGAACAGCATTAGGTACCGGACTACCTATTACAGAAAGAAGAAATCATTCTTATCGAGTGTCTTATTATGAACCCGCCGGAACAGATGCTACTATTTATAGTCCTAGGCCAGATTTAAAATTTAAAAATGATACTAATAATAATATTATTATTCAGGCTAGGTTTGAGGGTCAAAATGATATTTATTTTGATTTTTGGGGTAAGTCTGATGGTCGTCTAGCTAGTACAAGTTATCCAGTTATTTATAACATTGTTAGACCTGGTCCAACGCAAATTATTGAAACAACAGACCTAGCTCCAGGTGAAAAAAAATGTACTGAAAAAGCACATTCTGGGGCTGAAGCTTATTTTGATTATGTAGTTATATATAATAATGGACTAGAGAATGAAAATAAAGTAGAAAATCGTTTTCATTCTAAGTATGTAGCATGGAGAGAGGTTTGTTTGGTTGGCGTTAAACCAGTTGAAGCAGTTAAGGTAGTTGAAGATTCTTCAAATAAAACAGAGGAAGAAAAAAATATACAACCTATAGTAGAATAAAAAAATTAGCAATAAAAAAAATCAACTTAAACGGGGTAGGCAAGAAAATTTCTTTTAGGAATTTTAAAGCAAATGCCTTAGAAACCCTGAAAGAAAGTCCCATGCTTGTCGTGCCTGACCCGTTTAAATTGATTTTTAATCTTCAATTGTATAACTAAAAATTATAGCATATAAATAAAAAAATGTCAATACTTATTTAGAGATTGACATTTTTTTAATAAAAGCCTTTAAAATAAGGCCTTTTATTTAAACTCCAGAGATGAATCAACTTTTATATTTTTATAGTTTTTTAATTTTTTTTTATTTTTTAAAAAATGGAAAACACCAGCAGTGGCTATCATCGCTGCATTATCTCCGCTATATTTTAATTCTGGGAATATAAATTTAATATTATTTTCCTCTTTTCTTATTTTACTTTCAAACTCTTTTTTTAATCTATTATTAGCAGAGACCCCGCCAACTAACATAATAGTTTTGCTTTGATATTTTTTAGCAGCTTTTAATGTTTTATGAACTAAAGTATCTATTACTGCTTTTTGAAATGAATAACAATATAATGGTACCTTTTCTCTCCAGTTTTTATCTTTTTTTATTTTGTAAAGAAGTGCTGTCTTTAGTCCAGAAAATGAAAAATTAAAATTTCCTGAGTTTATCATTGGTCTTGGTAGATCTATTTCTTCAATATTTTTATTTTCCTTCTCATATTTATCTGCTATTTTTGATATTATTGGACCACCAGGATAACCAAGATCCATCATTTTTGCGGCCTTATCAAAGGCTTCTCCGGCTGCATCATCTAAAGTTTGTCCAATTATTTTATAGCTTAGGTGGTTATTCATTATTGCTATAATATTATGCCCACCAGAAACAGTCAAAACTAAAACTGGAAATTTTATATTATTTTTATTTTCTATAAAAGCTGAATAAATATGACCCTCAATATGGTTTATTGCAATGATTGGTTTTTGCCAAACAAAAGATAATGCCTTTGCAGTTTCTGTTGCTGCTATTAAGGAGCTGATTAAGCCCGGACCAGAAGTAACAGCTATAGCTGATATTTCTTTTGTTTTTATTTTTGCATCTTCTATACTCTGATCAATTACTGGCAATATATTTAGTACATGCTCTCTAGCAGCCACTTCCGGCACAACTCCTCCAAATTTTTTATGAATATTAATTTGTGATGAGATTATGTTGGAAAGTATTTTCACCGAACCATTTTTATTAAATTTTACAATTGATGCAGCGCTTTCATCGCAACTACTTTCTATCCCTAGTATATACATAAAGTTATAACTATATTTTTGTATAATATATATATTGTAGACAATTTTTTTACAATAGTATATAATTAAGTATACTATTTTTTATTATAATTAATAAATTAGTAAAATGCTTAGAAATGAAATTTTTTTTATTGTTAATTATTTTTTAAATATTTATTATTGACAATTTTTTAAATTAAATATAATATAAAAAATATTCTTGGCCCCTTCGTCTAGTGGTTAGGACACCAGGTTTTCATCCTGATAACAGGGGTTCGATTCCCCTAGGGGTCACAAAAAGAAGTTGGATTATTCTAGCTTCTTTTTTATTTGTTTATTAAAAAATTACAAATATCACCATCTTTAACAATATAATCTTTACCTTCTGTTTTTACTAATCCTAATTCTTTGGCCCTAGTTTCATTTCCTGCTTTAATAAACTTTTCCCAATTTACAACCTCTGCTCGAACAAAACCTTTCTCAAAATCAGTATGAATTTCCGCGGCAGCCTTAGGGGCTTTACTCCCTTTTTTAATTGTCCAAGCTCTGGTTTCATCTTTTCCTGTTGTAAAAAAAGTTTCCAGACCTAATAGTTTGTATGATGAATAAATAAGTTTATCTAGGCCACTTTTTTCAATTCCTAATTCTTTCATATATTCAGCTTGTTCTTCTTCTGGTAGAGCAGCAATTTCTTCTTCCATCTTTACATTAATTCTAATTATTTCTCCGTCCCAATTAAAATTAGAATCTTTTTCAGTGTCATCAGAATTTAAGGCATAGATTATTGGCTTAATGGTTAATAAATTCAAACTCTTTATAAAAATCAATTCATCTTCTTTAATTTCTAGGTTTCTCGCAGCCTTTCCGCTTTCTAACATTGTTTGTATTTTTTCTAAAATTTCTTTTTCTTTGAGTGCTTCCTTAGCTCTACTTTTTAATTCTTTGTTAGTTTTTTCTAGTCTTTTTTCTACTGTTTTTAAGTCAGCAAAAATAAGCTCCATATTAATAGTTTCTTGGTCACTTAAAGGGTTGACCTCTCCTTCAACATGAATAATATTAGTATCATGAAAATCTCTGATCACCTCACAGATTGCATCACATTCTCTGATATGTGATAAAAACTGATTACCTAAACCTTCTCCTTTGTGAGCCCCTTTAACTAAGCCCGCAATATCTGTAAATTCTATAAAGGTAGGAATAATTTTAATTGGCTTGGAAATCTCAGCAATTTTATTTAATCTTTCATCGGGAACTTTTACTACTCCAACATTAGGATCAATTGTACAAAATGGATAATTTGAAGCATCAACTTGTTTTTTTGTTAAAATATTAAATAATGTAGATTTTCCCACATTGGGTAGTCCAACAATTCCAATAGATAGAGGCATATTATTTATATTAATTATTAATTTAATCTGGCTTTATTTTATAGTATTTGGTTTTAAATAGCAATATTTTAAATAAAAAACCTAAATTTTAAATAAGTCTTTACAATTTTAAATAAATATGATATAATATTTATTCAAGTTCTTTGAAATTTAAAAATTTTTTAAGATGAAAATAGAATTAGTAGAGTTAAATGCCTTATTAGAGTTAATAAATTTAAAAGGTTTAGAGATTAATGATGCTATAAAAATTTTAGCAGACTTTGTTCCAAAAAATCAGGAAGTTGAAGATTTAGAAAATTTTCAGTTTGAAATTGATTATTCAAAAAGCTTCGATCAAATGATAGCCGATGCGCATTATTCTTGGTTTAATAGTAATATAAATTCTAGAAATTTTTATTTTAAAAAAATAGAAAAAAAAGATATTTGTATTGCTAAGATTTTTTCTGTAGAAAACGGAGAAGATCAAGAAGCTTTTTTAGAAAGAATTTCTGAACAAAATTATAGAGAGGCTGATCTTTTTGAATTAATGACTCTGGTCATTAAAAAGCCTTATCTAATAAAAGAAAGAAAAATTTTTGCCCTAGGTAGTCCTTGGATTGATTCTCATGGAAGTAAGTTAATTCCCTTCGCCTCCTGTGATAAAAAAGGAAGGAGATTACATTTAAGATGTTCAATCTTAAAAAATCTTCCAGAGAACTCATTTTTCCTTGGAATTTTAAAAACCTAGGATGGAGCCTCGACTTTTAAAGTTGGGGCTTTTTTATTTTATTGTTTAGTCTTGACACCCCATAGGGGTATATGCTATTATAAAAAAAGATAATAAAACTATATTATTATTTAATAAAAAACATGAGAAATACTGAGCAAAGAATAAATATAATAATTGGGCAATTAGAAGGAATAAAAAAAATGTTACTTAATAAAAGTAATAGTTGTTTTGATTCAGTTATTCAATTAAAGGCAGTTAAGTCAAGCCTATCTTCTTTGATGGATAAAATATTAGAAGAGGAATTTGATATTTGTTTTTCTAAGCAATGTCCAAACAATAAAGAAAAAATAAAAAAAATTGTTTCAGAAATTTTAAAAAAATAATTTATAATTAAATTGCTGTTTAAAATTTATTTTAATATTTTAAAAAGCAATAAAAAAACTATGAGTAAAGCATTAGATGTAAGTAGCGAAAATTTTGCTGCTGAAGTATTAGAGTCAGATTTACCCGTTTTAGTTGATTTTTGGGCGCCTTGGTGCATGCCTTGTAAAATGATGTCTCCTATTTTAGATGAGATTTCATCTTCTATGGAAGGTAAAGTTAAGGTGGTAAAAATAAATACTGAAGATCCAAAAAATCAAGAATTAGCAATGAAATATCAAATTCAAAGCATTCCTAATATGAAATTATTTAAAAAAGATGAAGTAATTGGTGAATTTATTGGAATGAGATCAAAAGATGTTTTAGAAAAAGAAATAAATGAGAAAATAAATTAATTTAATATTAAAAATATGTCTGTTTTTAGTAATATTATTAGTAGGTTTAATGATTTAAAACCATTATTAAATTTAAAGGATGAAGATATTTCATATTTATTAGAAGCAAAACAAGTTTCTTACTCTGAGCTAGATGTTGATGGTAAAAAAATTCCAGCCTGGAGAATTATATCCAACAAGGCATTAGGCCCAGGAAAGGGTGGAATTAGATTTCATCAAGATGTTAGCGAGGATGAAGTTAAGTCTTTATCTTTTTGGATGAGTTTAAAAAATTCATTATTGGAGCTTCCTTATGGTGGTGCCAAGGGTGGCGTTAAATTTAATCCAAAAGAACATAATGATGATTTTTTGGAAAAGGTTAGTAGAGCCTATATCGATTCTTTTTATAAAGTCTTGGGAGAAAATAAGGATATCCCAGCGCCAGATGTTTATACTAATTCACAAAATATGGCCTGGATGTTGGATCAATATGAAAAAAATATCGGAGAACATCAAGCCGCTATGATAACTGGAAAGCCAGTTGAATTAGGAGGAATTGCTTTAAGAAGTGATTCTACTGCAAAGGGAGCTTATATAATTATATCTCAACTAGTTAAAACTCTTGCTTTAAAAAATGAAAATTTAAAAGTTGCAGTTCAAGGATTTGGAAATGCAAGTCTGAATATTTCCAAAATGCTTTTTTCAGATAATTTTAAAATTGTAGCAGTTAATGATAGTAAGGGCGGAATCTATAATGAAAATGGAATTAATATTACTGAATTAATAAAATTTAAAGAAGAGTATGGACTTGTTTCAGCTTTTTCTGAAAATGAAGCTATTAGTAATCAGGATTTATTAGAGTCAGATGTTGATATTTTAATTTTAGGAGCTTTAGAGAATCAAATTACAAAAGAAAATGCTCATAAAATAAAGGCTAAATATATCATTGAAATAGCTAATGGACCAATAGATTATAATGCTGATAAAATATTATTTGAAAAAAATATTTTAGTTCTTCCGGATATTTTAGCTAATTCTGGCGGAGTTATTGTTGGTTATTTTGAATGGAGTCAAAATAAAACAGGAAATATTTTAGATGAAGATTATTTAGCTAAGTTATTAGAGGAAAAAATGATTAAGGCTTTTCATAATGTTTATAATAAATATTTAGAGTTTGATAAAAAAATAGACCTTCGTACAGCTTCTTATATTTTAGCATTAAATAGAATAATTAAAGCTGAAAAATTAAGAGGAAATTTAAAATAGATTTAATTTAAATTTATGATTTATGATTTAATTATAATTGGGGCTGGTCCAGCAGGACTTACAGCTTCAATTTATGCTTCTAGATATAAAATAAAGCATTTAATTATTGGTGAAATCCCTGGAGGTTTAATAACCGAGGCTCATAGTGTTTGTAATTTTCCAGGAGAAAATGAAATAAGTGGTTTTGAATTAATGGAGAAAATGCAAAAACATGTTAAGGATTTAGGTGCTGAAATTTTATCAATGGAAAAAGTTTTGGAGATTAAAAAAGAAGATGATTTATTTGAAATTAAAACAGAATCAAAAAAAACATTTTTAGCTAAGAAAATTTTATTAGCAACAGGAACTAAACATAGAAAATTAAATATTAAAAATGAAGAAAAATATTTAGGAAGGGGCTTGGCTTATTGCGCTACTTGCGATGCAATGTTTTTTAAAGATAAAATTGTTGGAGTGGTTGGTGGTGGAAATAGTGCCTTGACAGCTGCTCTTTATTTAGCCAAGGTCGCAAAAAAGGTTTATTTAATTGTGAGAGGAGATGAGTTTAATGGAGAGCTGGTATGGATCGATCAAGTTAATGATAGTAATAATATAGAAATTTTATATAATAGTGACTTAGAGCTTTTAAAGGGTGAAAGCAAGCTGGAAGGAGTAGAGATTAAAAAAGAATCTGAAAATTTATCTCTAGAGCTAGATGGTCTTTTTGTAGAAATAGGAACTGAGCCTGATTTTTTATTAATAAATCAGCTAGGACTAGAATTAAAAAAATCTTATATCAAAGTTGACGAACAACAAAGAACAAATTTTAAAGGTGTTTGGGCCGCTGGTGATATTACAAGTAACTCTGCTTTTTTTCGTCAAGTTATTACTGCTTGTAGTGAAGGAGCCATAGCTGCTTATAGTATATTTTCCGATCTTCAGAAAAATAAATAGTTGCTTTAATAAAAAAAGAGACTTTTTAAAAGTCTCTTTTTTTATTATAATTTCTATTTTATAATTTTTATTCTCCGAATCCAAAGCTTGGTGCTACGTCAGAAAGCTTAGTTTGACATTCCTCTGGTTGATTTATAAAACCAGAACAAGCTAAATCTAGAAGACTTTGTGAGTCTCTTTCAGATGAACTAATCTCTCCATTTATTACTAAAGTTGGAGAACCTTGCACTCCATATTTTTCATTATCATCTTGAAATATTGGAAAAATAGGATAAGTTTCATTTACCCATGTATTTTTATCATTATAGCTTTCGCTAATCTTAAATTCTTTGTCGCTACTAGCAACACAAGAACTTATTTTTGACTTGTTAATAGCAACTTCATTTTGACATTGATCTGATATCCCTGTTTTATTAAAGCAATCTAAATAACTAAGTAATTTAGATTTTTCTTCTTTTTGAATGCAATATTGAGTTAGTTGTTCATCCAGTTCCTCCTTATCATGCATGGCATAAGTATTGAATTTTAATTCAAAACTAAGATGATTTTTCAATAAATCTAAAACAGGTAAAAGACCTTTTTCTATTTGAGTTCCATATGGACAATGACTCATTACAAACAATTCAATATCCAGCTTTTCTTGCTTGTTGGATATTTCTTTATTTTCTATTGAGTCAACATTTCCATTTAGTTGTTCGTATTCATTTATGTCAATTGACTGAGGAAAAAATAATTCCCCATCTTGACTGATATATGATTCAATTATTTCACCAGAACCAACGTCAACCGATACTTTATATAAACCATATTCTTTTATTATTTCTGTTACAGTGGCCTTTGTTCCTGGTAACATTAAATTTTCATTTATAAAATTTTCAGTTTTTACTTTTGCATCTTCTATTCCTATGCTTTTTTTATTTGGAGAAAATTTAAAAACTAAAAAACCTAAAAGCAATAAAACTACTGCAGATATTGCTACAAAGATTAATTTTTTTTCATCCATTTTCTTAATTTTTTCTTTTGGCTCAACTTCTTTATCGAGTTCCTCGATATTTATTTCTTTTTGTTCTTTTTCCATACTTTTTGTTTCTAAAAATAAAATTTTATTATTTATTTTTAGAATTATTTATAAATTTAAAAATTAAAAGTCTTTATATTTTAGCAGTTTTTAAATGAATTAACAAGTTTATAGCCTATTTTTTATTTTTTTATTAAAAAATATATATAAAATGGCTATAATAATAATTAATATTAAATATTTAAAAAATTCATTTTTGTTTTTTTTATCTTGAAGCTCCCAAAAATCATCATCTAGGGTTTTCCCAATAGATTCCTCTATTTGTTCATTTAAATTTTTTATATCCTCATTTTTTAAGACAATTATTTTTGCCTCTTTTTGTTTATACGCGAGAACTCCAGTTATTTCAAATTTTTGACCCTCTTTTAATGATTTTGAATTAATTTTTGTTCCACTTTTTATTTCTATTAAAATTTCTCCACTTCCATCATCAAGATATATTTGTTTGCTTTTATTTTGGCTTATCTCTCCTTTAATTTTTTTTAAATATCCACTATGTTCAATTTTTAAATTATTTATTTTTTCTATTCCTATCTCTTCAATTTTTTCATTACTTTTTATAATTTCAATATCCTCAAAATTTTTGGTTTTTATTTTATAATTATAATTAGGGGTATCTTCCGTTATTGAAACTTCTCCTACAACTTTTATTCTATCGCCAATCTTTAATTCTTTAAATTTCTTATTATAATTGTATATTTGAATTCCATAAATAATATTATCATCATTGCTTTTTTCATGAATATAGAAATACTGAGAAGCAAGGTCTTTTGGTAGGCAGGTAACTATTCCTTCGGTAATTACAGTTTCCTTATTTTTTACCTCCTTTATATTTTTCAAATTAATAAATTTTATTTTATCATTATTTTTTGAATTATTTTTTTCTTCAAGGCTAGCCTCCTCTAAAAAATTATTTATTCTTATGAGTTCATTTTTGGAATTTTTTATTACTATATCATTTTTTTTGATTTGAAAATCTATTTTATTATTTGAGTTATCTGAATTAATGTCTATTTTTTTAAGAGAATAGTTATTTTCTGGATTTTCTGCTGCTTCTTTCAAAAAATCAATTGAAGTTCCATAGCCTAGTTTATCAACTAATTCTTTATTTTTATATAATAAAATAGAGTTATTTTTTGATATAGAGTTGCTACTAGAATAACTTAGATCACATCTAATTTTTGAGCAAAATTCAGGACTAGATATTAAAAAATAAGACTTAGCCTTAATTTTACCAATAAAATATTTTTCCGAAATTAAAGATGACTCATTTCCAGTGGAGCTTTTCTTTTTTAATGAATAGCCTTTTAAATCGATTTCATAATTATTGGGGTTATATAGCTCTATGAATTCATTTTTTGCTGAATCCTCTTGACCAGTCATTATTTGATTTATTATTAGATTTTTTTCGGCAAAAACTATTTTAAATGAAGTGAAAAATATTAAAAAAAATAAAACTGCTTTTTTCATATTTTATAAATTAAAAATAATATCAGTTTTATTTTATTTTAAGTTGTATGAATTTATCTTTCCTTTTTTCTCAATTATTTATAAAATAAAATTAATTTATTTTATAATTTTTAAAATCTCTTCTAGGTCCGGGCTAAGATTGATTGAAAATTCTTGACTTAATCCATCTTGATCTATAAATTTTAGTTTATTGGCTATTAAAAAAAGCCTGTTAATTCCCATTTTTTTGTTTTTTATTTTACTTTTTTTATTTCCATATAGATTGTCTCCTAAAATTGGATGACCATAAGCAGAAAAATGAACTCGAATTTGGTGAGTTCTACCTGTTTTTATATTTACTTTAACTAAGCTAAAATTTATAAATCTTTTTATTATATTAAATTCACTAATAGCATCACGTGACCCCTCTAATGCTTTTAGGTTACCAACAGCTCTATTTGATGTCGAGTCATTAATATCTTCTGGGCTTTTAATATTTTTATTGCTTTTTGGTATTGATGCCATTTTATGACCCTGGCTAGATCTTTTAATTGGAAAATCTATTATATCATTTTCTTTGGAGAGTTTTCCGAAAACTAAGGCAGAATACTCTTTTATCATCTTTCTTTCTTTGAATTGTTTTTTAAAATATTCAAAAGATTTATTATTTTTTGGAATAATCATTAATCCGCTAGCCTCTTTATCTAGTCTATGAACTATTGCCGGTCTTTCTAGATCTTCTCCAACTTTTTCTAATTCTGGATATTTTTCCAATAAATAATCAACTAAAGTTTTTTCATTTATACCTTTTCCACCATGAACAATAAGGCCAGCGGGCTTATTTATTATTAAATAATTAGGATCATCTTTTATTATTTCTAATTCCATATTTTTATTTTTTTAACAAAAACAATGAGATATCATTTTTGTTTATTCCTTTTAATAAGTAGAGTAGTAAGAAGTATATAATCATGGAAATCATGATTATTGTCAATAGTAAAAAATTATTTTGATAAAAACTTCTTGGAATTATCATCATAAAAGCAGCCATACCGCTCGCAGCTATTATTGACTGAAAAACTATTTTTATTTTTATAGAGAGGCCAGTAAATTTTTTAACATAATAATAAGAACCCATTAATATTAAGAGATTACTATAAATAGTTACAATTGATGCCCCGAGATAAGAAAATTTAGGTATTAATAAAAAATATAAAATTAAAGAACTGGCGGCGGTAAAGGCATATAATTTGATAGTATTTTTTTGCTTATTGATTGCTATAATAATATGTGAAAAAATACAACTTATAAAAAGCAAGGAAATTGAAATTATTAATATTTGCAAAGGCATAGCACCATTTATAAAATCTTTTCCAGCTATCATGTTAATAATTTCCCGTGCTACAAATTGTGTCCCAATAGCTAGTGGTATGGCAATTATTACCATTAAATCAAATGATTTTTGGTATATTTTTTTAAAAAATTCAATATTTTTATTAATCCAATTAAAGGTAAAAAGTGGTAACATTATTCCAGCAAACATATAAGGAATAGTACCAATAACCTCTATTGTTCTATAGGCGGCGCCATAAATACCAACATCTCTAACTCCTTTAAATAATGAAAGAATAATAATATCTCCTTTTTGGTATAATAAGTTTAGAATTATTGTTATAGCCAGTGGCCATGTTTTTTGAATTATTTTTTTCCAAATTTTTAAATCAATAGCTATTTTTATTTTTGCTGAATTTTTACTTAAAAGCCAGTTTAATAAAAAATTAATAGCTGCACTAAAAACTGATATCCACAAAATACCATTTAAACCAAGGCCTAATTTTATTATTAAATATATCCCAATAACTAAAAAAATTTTTCCACCTACTTCGGCCATCATGGCTCTTTCCATTTTTAATGTTTTTTGAAAAAGAGCAATTAGAATTTGATTTAATGCTGGAAATATATATGCCAAAGTAGCAATGGCAACTCCAATTTTGATAGCGCTATTATAAGGAAAAAAGAATATAAAAATTGGAGCTAATCCCAATAATATTAAGGCTGAAACTAGCCTTAGTGAAAATAAATTACTTAAAATTTTATTTTGATCTTCTTTTGGATCGCTAATCATTTGAGCGCTTATTAGGGTTAGACCAAGGTCTGCGGACATAGCAAAAAAAGAAACAAAATTTATGATTGTTGAATATTCACCAAAGCCATTAGTTCCTAAATATCTAGTCATTATTGCCAGAGCAATAACACCCAGTACGGTCGAGATCCCCTTTCCAGTTATTTGAACTATAGTATTATAGGCTATTTTTTTCTTCAAGTTCATTTGTTTTTTTTATTAAAATAATATATAATTAAATTAATTATATATTATTAAAAATCTTATCATAATTTTATGAAAAAAGCTAAAATTATATTTTTCTTGTTTTTATTATCTTCATTTTTTATTTTTTTGCCTTTTAAGAACAATGCCTTGGCTCAATCAAGCTATTTTGACGGTCAGGTTGGTATGGGCGAAATAGGTATGGCTTTTGGAGAGGATAGCGCTAACCCAGAGGATGTTAGAGTTAAAGTAGTTAGAATTATTAATATTGTTTTATCTATTTTAGGAATATTAGTTGTTTGCCTGATAATTTTTGCTGGTTTCCAATGGATGACAGCAGCTGGGAATGAGGATCAAGTTACCAAAGCTAAAAAAACTTTAAAAAATGCTATTATTGGCTTGGTTATAATTTTTATAGCATGGTCAATAACATCTTTTATTTTGACTAGACTTGCAGGAGTTAGTTTTAATAATCCTAATTATTTAGATCCCCAATAAATTTAGAGATATTGTATTTTTTCAAAAAATTTATTATAATCATTTTATAAAGCTAATTGATAATACAATTAGCTTTTAATTTAATAAAATAAAAATAAAATTATGTCAGAATTAGTAAGTGCTATAAAACAAGTTTGCGAAGAAAAAAAAATTGAGTATGATTTGGTTATTTCAGCAATTGAAGCATCTTTAGCAGCTGCTTATCGTAAAGATTATGGCAATAAATTACAAAATATTAAAGTTAAATTTAACCCAGAGTCTGGTAAATCTATAATTTACGATTCTAAGGTTGTCGTGGAAGATTTGAGCGAGGAAGAACAGAAAGAATTTGATGAAATGGAAAAAAGAAGAGAACAGGGAATTGATAAGGAAAAAAAAGATAGAGAAGACAGAAAGTTTAAAAAAGAGGATGATTCTTTTTCTAGTGTTGCAAGTTTTTCAGTAGAGGGACCAGAGGATGAAAAAAAATTTAATCCAAAAATGGAAATTCAACTAAAAGATGCTTTAATTATAAAAAAAGATGCTAAAATTGGCGATGAAATTATTTTTGATTTAGATGAGCCAGAGGGTTATGGTAGAATGGCTGCTCAAACAGCTAAGCAAGTAATTATTCAAAAATTAAGAGAAATAGAAAAAGAAACTGTTTTTAATGAATTTAAGGATCAAGAGGGACAAGTTGTAACAGGAATAATTCAAAGAGTTGAGGGTCGTTTAGTTTTTATTGATCTAGATAAGGCAATTGGAATTATTCCTTTAGATGAGCAAGTTTATGGAGAAACTTATAACATAGGATCAAGAGTAAAAGTTTATGTAAAAGAAGTTAGATCAGGCATAAGAGGTGCGGAAATTATTTTATCTAGAAAATCAGAAGAAATTGTTAGACAAATTTTTATAATGGAAATCCCAGAGATAGCTAATGGCTTAGTAGAAATTAAAAGTGTAGCTAGGGAAGCTGGTTCTAGATCAAAAGTTGCCATCTATACTGATTCAGAAAATATTGATCCAGTTGGCTCTTGTGTTGGTCAAAGAGGTATTAGAATTCAAACAATTATTAGAGAGTTAGGTGGAGAGAAAATTGATATTATTGAATATAGCGACGAACCTGCTAAATTTATTAGTAATGCCTTAGCTCCAGCAAAAATAATAGGAATAAATATTGATGAAAAAAACAAAAAAGCATTAGTTAAGGTCGCAGAAGACAAGCTTTCTTTAGCTATTGGTAAAAATGGTCAAAATGTTAGATTAGCAGCTAGGCTTACTGGTTGGAAAATTGATATTAATACAGATAATACCTTTGAATTTAAGGATTCTATTGATTCCACTGAAGATCAATTGGATACTAATAACTTGGAGTCCGTTGAAGAGGAAATAAAGGAAAAAGAGGTTAAGGAAAAAAAGGAAACAAAAAATAAAACAGAAAAGGAGAAGGTTGTGAAAGAGAAGGTTGTAAAAGAAAAAGTTGCAAAGGAAAAAACCATAAAAGATAAAAAAGTTATAGAAAAGAAAAAAATAGAGAAAAAAACCTCTAAGAAAAAATAATTATTATTTAAAATAAAAAATTAAAATTAATTTCTTTAACCATTTTTAATATTAGATATGTTTAAAGAAATAAAAAATTATGATTGAAATTTTTATTGTGGCGAGTTCTTTAATTGCTATAATTTTTGGAGTATTTTTGATTAGGTCAATTATGAAACTACCAAAAGGTGATGAAAAAATGCAAGAAATAGCTATGGCTATTCAAGAAGGCGCTAATGCTTTTTTAAATCGTCAATATAAAACAGTAGCAATTGTTGCTTTAGTTTTGTTTGTTATTATTATTTTTGTCCCTTCTTTAGGAATTATAACTGCTTTAGCTTTTTTAAGTGGAGCTGTTTTATCAGCTTTAGCTGGATATATAGGAATGCATGTTAGTGTTAGAGCTAATGTTAGAACAGCCGAGGCAGCCAAGCATGGTTTAAAAAAGGCTTTAAATGTTGCTGTTAAGGGTGGAAGTATTACAGGTTTATTAGTTGTTGGTCTTGCTCTTTTAGGTACTTCTGTTTTTTATTTTTTAACTCAAGATTTACACGCTTTAATTGGTTTTGGTTTTGGAGGATCTTTAATTTCAATTTTTGCTCGTTTGGGAGGAGGTATTTACACTAAGGCTGCTGATGTAGGAGCTGATTTAGTTGGTAAGGTTGAAGCAGATATTCCTGAAGATGACCCTAGAAACCCTGCAGTTATTGCTGATAATGTTGGCGATAATGTTGGAGATTGTGCTGGTATGGCTGCTGATTTATTTGAAACTTATTCAGTAACATCAATTGCGGCTATGGTTTTAGGTGGAATATTTTTTCAAGCCTCTGGCACAGCTATATTATTTCCTCTTTTTTTAGGAGCTATTTCTATTTTAGCTTCTATAATCGGAATTTATTTTATTAGACTTGGAAAAAATAAAAATATAATGCAAGCTCTATATAAAGGATTGCTTGCCTCAGGTTTAATTTCTGCTATTGCATTTTATCCGGCAACTAAATGGTTAATGTCTGGTAATTCTGATTATTCTGTTATTAATATTTATCTTTCAGCTATAATTGGATTGATTGTGACAGCATTAATGGTTGTTATTACTGAATATTATACATCTACAAAATTTGAGCCAGTAAAAAGTATTGCTGAGGCTTCAAAAACTGGACATGGGACAAATGTTATTGCTGGTCTAGCTGTTTCCATGAAATCAACTATGTTACCAGTCTTGGTAATAGTTGCGGCTATTTTAGGTTCACACTATTTAGCTGGTTTATATGGAATTGCTATTGCTGCAGTAGCCATGCTTTCTATGGCTGGAATTATCGTAGCAATTGATTCTTACGGTCCAATAACTGATAATGCTGGTGGTATTGCTGAAATGGCAGAATTAGGAGAAGATGTTAGAAATGTAACAGATCCACTTGATGCAGTTGGAAATACAACTAAAGCAGTTACTAAGGGCTATGCTATTGGTAGCGCTGCTCTAGCTGCCTTAGTCCTATTTGCTGATTATACTCATAAAGCTGGAGAAAAATTTATCTTTGCTATTGATAATCCATATGTATTAGTTGGTTTATTTATTGGAGGATTACTTCCTTATTACTTTGGTGCTTTAGCTATGAGAGCAGTTGGAAAATCTGCCGGATCAGTCGTAGAAGATGTTAGAGCTCAATTTAAAGAAAAACCTGGAATTATGGATGGATCACAAAAGCCAGACTATGGAAGAACTGTTGATATTGTTACTAAATCAGCTTTAAAAGCAATGATTTTACCAGCATTAATTCCAGTTGTTGCTCCAATTTTAGTTGGATTCACATTGGGAGTTGAGGCTTTGGGAGGACTTCTTATCGGTTCAATAGTTACTGGTATTTTTGTAGCTATTTCTATGACTTCTGGTGGAGGTGCTTGGGATAATGCTAAAAAATATATTGAATCTGGTCATTTTGGTGGAAAAGGATCTGATGCTCACAAAGCTGCAGTAACTGGTGATACAGTTGGTGATCCTTATAAGGATACTGCTGGTCCAGCGATCAACCCAATGATTAAAATTATTAATATAGTCGCCTTGTTGATTATTGGATTACTTTTATAGTTTTTATAGAAAATATAAATAATAAAATAAGGGTTTAGTAGCCCTTATTTTATTATATTTTATTTTTATTTTTTTTCTGTTATAATGAAAAAACTAATTTATTATTAATTGTAAAATATGAAAGTTACAAAAAAAGATTTAGGAAAATCTCAATTAGAACTTACTGTTGAGATTAGCGTAGAGGATTTTAGCCCATATATTTCCAAGGGTGCAGAGTCTTTATCAAAAGAAATCAAGATAGAAGGATTTAGACCAGGAAAAGCTCCGGTAGATGTTTTAAAGCAAAAAGTTGGAGAAATGGCTATTTTAGAAGAGGCTGCAAAATTAATGATCAATAAACAGATTTATTCAATCTTGGAGGATAATTTTAAAGGAGAGGATTTAGTTGGTCAACCAGAAGTTAATATCTCAAAATTAGCGCCAGGAAATCCATTAGAATACAAAATAAAAGTTAGTATTTTGCCTGAAATTACTCTTGGTGAATATAAAGGTTTTGCTTTTAAAAAGGAGGATGCAAAGGCCAGTGATGCTGAATTTTCTAAACTTCTAAATGACTTAAGAGAAATGAGAGCAAGTGAAAAAATATCAGAGGAGCCTATTAAAGATGGTGACAAAGTTATATCTTCTGTTAATTTATTTATGGCCAAAGTTCCAGTTGAGGATGGACAAAATCCAGAATTAACTTTATTAATTGGTAAAAATTATTTTGTAGAAGGTTTTGATAAAAATTTAATCGGACTAAAAAAGGGAGATAAAAAAGAATTTAGTTTGGTTTATCCTAGTGATCATTGGCAAAAAAATTTAGCAGGAAAAAAAGTTGATTTTAAAGTTGAAATTAAAGAAATTTATAATAGAGAAATTCCAGAAGCTAATGATGATTTAGCTCAAATGTTCAGATTTAAAAATCTAGAAGAATTAAAAGAGAATTTAACAAAAACAATTGAAGATCAAAAAAGGAGAGAATTAGATCAAAAAATGGAAATAAAAATAATAGAAAAAATTATTGAAAATTGTAAATTTACAGACATTGCTGACGACTTAGTAAAAAACGAACTAGCAATTATCATGAGAGAGATTGAGCAAGGTGTTTCTTCTCAGGGTGGAAAGTTTGAAGATTATTTAAAAAGTATAAATAAGAGTTACGAAGAATTGAACCTAGAAATGATGCCTAATGCTCTAAAGAGGGTTAAGAGTGCATTGGTCTTAAAAGAAATAGCCAAAATTGAAAAGATTGAGGTTAGCGATGAAGAGACTCAAAAAGAACTAGCCCTCTTAAAGGAAAATTACAAAAATAATCCAGAGGTTTTAAAAAATATTTCTAGTTTATCTTATAAAACGTATATAAATAATTTTATTTTAAATCAAAAAGTTATTGATAAAGTTAAGGAATGGAATTTGCTTTAGTTTTTATTTATGATTATTGAGCTTTTAGAAAAAAATATTTTTGGAGATGTTCCTGTTTTAATTATTTTTTTTATAATAATTGCTTCTATTATTTATTTTTTTCTTCCCAAAAATAAAATAGATAATGTTTTAAGTAAAGATAATTCTTTCAAAAAATATGATGAGTATGGTTATGATCAGGATGGTTATGATCGAGAGGGTTTTAATATTGATGGTTTTTCCAAGAGGTCTTATCTTAAAAGGGACTATGTAAATGGTTATGATCCTGATGGTTATGATGTTTTTGGTTATAATAAAAATGGTTACGATCAAGAAGGTTTTAACTCAAAAGGTCTTGATTCTGAATTTTATAATCGAGATGGTTATGATAAAGATGGCTTTAATAGAGCTGGTTATAATAAAGATGGTTTTAATCGAGATGCTTATGATAAGTATGGTTACGATAAAGATGGTTATGATAAAAATGGTAATAGTTTATCCGAAATTTAATTTATGAAAATATTAGCTTTAAATAAAAAAGTTTCTTTTGATTATCATATTTTAGAGTCTTATGAGTCTGGGATCGTTTTATTTGGCCATGAAGTTAAGTCTTTAAGGAGTGGTCAGGCTAATTTAAAAGGTTCATATATTTCTTTCAAAATTAATAAAAAAAATAATCCAGAGGCATACTTAGTTAAATCATTTATACCTTTATATAAATATGCAGCAAAATCTGATGATTATAATCCAGAAAGAGAACGTAAATTATTATTAAAAAAGAAAGAATTAGACCATTTAATTGGTAAAAAGAATGAAAAGGGCTTGACAGTTGTTCCCATTAAGGTATATACTAAGAACAACTTTATTAAATTAGAAATAGCTGTTGTTAAGGGAAAAAAATCTTTTGACAAAAGAGAGGATTCTAAAAATAGAGATATAGATAAACATATTAGAACATTGACAAAGAAGAAGATTAGGGGATGATTTTGGCTTCGATGATGAGAATTTTTTTAAACATTCAAAGCGTGTTGAGTATTCACGTTAAAAATATTCAAAATATAAGTGTCAAAAACACAATTAAGAAGGCTGCTTTCTCATGGAAAGTTCCAGCTTTCGCTCCTGTTGTTGCTTAAT
>CAZSRC010000006.1:0-20085 GCA_964609365.1 uncultured Gammaproteobacteria bacterium
GTATGGCCGGAAAAGTTGCTGGAGGCGGAATGGCCAAACTTCAAGCAATGGGAAGCGGGGCATTAAAAATGGGGAAAAGAGCTGGAATAGGGATTGCAAGAGGGGTTGGAAGAAGATCTGCTGAGTATGGGTTAAAGAAAATAGGAGAAAAGAACAAGGGAAAACTTGGAAATTTTGCAAGAGAATGGAGTGGTGATATGGCTAAAAATAGGAAAAAAAGAGGAGCGGAGAGAATGGAGAGGGTTGCAAAGTCTTTAGGCATGGGAGAAAAAAGTGCTGCTGCTGGTCAAGCCTTGACAAGTTCAATAAAAGAAAGATTCAACGATCTGGGGGGTAAAAAAAGAAAAGAAATACAAGATGGAAGGGAGAAGGTTGAAGATGGAAGGGAGAAGGTTGAAGTCGGCCAAGAAAAAATAAAAGATGGACAAGAAATGAAAATGAATGGAGATATAGATTTAAAGTTAGCAGAAAATTTAAAAAATGCTCAACAAAAAGACATAGACCTAGACAGCGATCTAAAGGCGCTATACAAGCCATTTGGTCCTCCAAGCAAAGAATATAAGGAAAAAGAAAAAGAAAAAGAAGAAAATGAGAAAAATTTAAATATGTATAAAATGTCTGCTGCTCTTGATAAGGATGCAGATGTCGCTGATGTTTTTGAAAAATCAAGAGAATTAGAGAAGACGGGCGAAGAAAAAATCTTAGAAGGGGATAGACTTATATCCGAAGGAGATAAAGATGTTAAAGATGGAAAAAGCGATATTTTTAATGGCCAGAATCAAATAGAAAGTGGTGAAAAAAAACTAGAAAAAGGTTTTGGAACCTTTCTTGTTGGCAACACTAATCAGGCCTTTAAAAATATGAATACTGCCAATAATGAAGGAAAGGAGTTTGTAGATAAACTATCAAAAAAAGAACCAGATCTGTCAAGAGTTTCTCCTGGAAACTTCTCTGATTTAAATGGGGATTTAAATTCAAAACAGAAGGCAGTTTGGAGTAATTTAAACTCTAAAACAGGAAAAGGGGGAGCAGAAAATTTATCCAGATCTGTTCAGGGAGTTTTAAACAAGGGTGGCGATATGGACAAATCTGATTTAAGCATAATAAACTCGATTTCTGAGGGCTTGTGTACATTTGAAAAATCTTCAAATGGAGGGCTTTCCACTGAGTTACAGGAACTAAAAGCTATTATTGACAAAGCTGCAAATGATAACTCCAAAATTGAAAGTGTTACCTACGGAACCCCGGGGAATTATCGTATTTCAGGCTCAGAAAAAGAAAACAGGGGTATGGATATTAATGAAAGCGGAATAGGCAGTATTAATGAATTTGGTAGAGACAAAGGCAAAAGCGATACCATATCTTATAATTTTGATAAGCTAAAAGCTAAAGGAATTGATATTGAAACAGCAGCAGAAGGAGCATATTTAGAGGGAGATATGAAAGAAAAAGTTAAGGTAGAAATTATTTCCGATATTGATAAAGAATTAAGTAATTTAAAATCAAAGATGTCTTCCGGCGAACAATTGTCAGCTAAAGACACTAGAAAAATGAATATTTTAGAAACATCAAAGTCTAAATTAGAAAAAGGTGATAATTTTAGTTTAGTAAATGCTAATAAAAAAATGGGCCTAAGCGAGGCTGTTGTAACTCAAAGACATGAAGGCGCCCATAAAGAGCTAGATGAAAAACGAAAACAAAATAATTTTACCCCAACAGAATCACATAAAAAACAAGAAGAAGAGTTAGTTGAATTTTACGGAACAAAAGCTAGGGATGCTAGGGTTACTAATAAAGCAGCTGATCAGGTTGTGGCTGATGTTATTTTTGATGGTCAACAAAAAGGTTTTTCCACGGAAGAAATAAAAGTTAACATAAACAAGGTTACAGACGAGTATAAAAATGCTCGCCAAAAAGAGGTTGTTAACAATATTATAAAAAAAGAAGAGCTAAGCCAAAAAGTAGAGATTTCAGGATCAGAGAATAAAAGAAATAATCAAAATTTATCCGTAGATATAGATTTTGACGATTTAAATAAAAGCATGGATAATATTTCTAGCAAAATGGACAAGGACATGAGCAATATTTCTAATAAGATAGATAAGAGTTCAAAAAATTTTTCTAAAATTGGTAATAAAATTGATAAAACTAGTCAGCAAGTTAAAGATCAGGGTTTTTCTAATACAATACAAAGCAGATTGAATTCTTTTAGATATGGAAATTTAATGAAAAAAAAGTAATATTAAAATTATGAACTATATAGAGGAGTGTTTGGAAAAATTTAATAAACTACCTCAAGAGCTTCAAGATTTTTTAAATAGTGAAAAAGTTTTAAAAACCTTAGATGAAATTGAGCAAAACTATGGTGTTGATTTAACACTTGCATTAGTTTTAGTTTTTATAAATGAACTAGAGTTAGAGGGATTATCGTTTTATATTAAAGAAAAATATAAAACAGACAATGAAACAACAAATAAAATTTTGATAAAATTAGAAGATAATATCTTTCAAGAAATTTACAATTCCTTTAATAATGATTATGATGATGTTGTTTTAGAGAGGGATTATGTTTTAGATTTAAGTTATGAAGAAAAAAAATCTTTAATTTCTAGTATTTTTTTAGAAAAAATTCTAGAACAATTTCAGTTGCCAGAAGAGCACTTATTTCGTTTGAATGCTGTCACCTTTGAGTTAATAGGAAGGGATGAGCAATTTTTAAACAAATTAATAAAAAATTTTTTAAACAATAAAGAGTTAATTTCTTCAAGGAAATTAATAATAAAAAATAAAAAAGAAGATCCTTCTATATCTAACTGGGTAAATGATTTTGTGATAAATCATGGTAGCGATATTTTTTCTTCTTTAACCCTTGCTAAATATCTAACATCATCAGAGAATGCCATGATATTAAATTCTGAAGAAAAGCAAATTTTAAGACAAATTTTAAAAATATATAGAAACTTAGTTTTTTTCCCAGAATCAATGGGTTTTTCAAAGTATTCTGACTGGGAAATTTTTCCTATTAATAAGGATTTATTAAGTTTTTATCAAAATAAAAAAAATAGTGATAGTAAAAAACAAAAAATAAAAAAAGAAATTTCAGATAAACAAGAAGATGATATAGAGACTAAGGAAGAAAAAATAGAAGAGAAAAAAGAAGAAAAAATAGAAGAGAAAAAAGAAGAGAAAACAGAAGAAAAAATAGATTTAAAGCTATTAAATGCAGAACTAGAGAAAATTGAAAAAAATGAATCTAAACATAGTTTAGAAAAACAAGAGCTAGAGGTTTTACAAGAGATGTTAGAAAAATATCCCCAAAATAGCCTAGAAAGAAAAGCTATTCAAAGTGAAATTAAAAAAAGAAATAAATAATATAAATAATATGTTTGATTATTTAGATAAATTTAATGACCTAAGCCCAGAGTTAAAGTCTGTTGTTTCCAGCGCAGGAGCTGTTACTATTATAGATTCTTTAGAAAAAGAATATAATATTGATTTAGCCTCTTTGATTATGAGGGTGATGATTAAAGAATTTTCTATTAACTCTTTGCCATTAATTCTTTTTTCTGAATTTAAACTAAGCCAAGATAAAGCAGAAAGTTTAGCAAAGACATTAAAAAAAGATATTTTTTCTGATCTAAGTTCTTATTTAGATTTTTTACCAGAGGAAGATCTCGTTAATGATATAAATAATTTACCTGAAAAGGAAGAGGCCATAATAAAAGAGGATGATATAAATGAAGAAAAATTAAGTCCAGCTCCAGAGAGCGAAAAGTTAAAAGATGAGCATAATAAAAAGATAAGCATAGTAGCTTTAAAAATATTAGAAATTTTAAAATTTAAATTTGAAAATAATGAAATAGAAAAAAAATTTCTTTTAATTTTAGATAAATATATTAGGGGTGTAAAAGATAAATTTGCTACCAGAGAGATTTTATTAAAAGATTTATTAAGCGGTGGTTTTGGTATTAGTGAAAAAATGGTTGATAATATTTTTATGATTTCCGAGGAAATAAAAAATAAAGAATATAAAAAAGCCAAGGATGATTTAAAAGTAGAAAATAATATTTTAGGAAAAATAGAAAAACTTAGTCATGGTAAAATATTCTCAGAAACAAATCAAATTCTTTTAGCTCCAGAAGATTTTTCTCATAAAATAGCGCCATTAAAGCCGGAAATTATAGACCATAACGTGCCTATGGTTGTTGCCCCAAACTCTTTAGATAGTATTCCTGAGGTTGTTGAAAATAAAAAAGTAGATGATTATAAAAAAGAAGAGCTGTTTAAAAAAGATCAAGAAATTGAAAAAAATAATTTAAAGGTAAAAGCAGAGCTTGATTCTGACTTCGCCGAAATTTTAAATGAAATTCAAGAAGAGGATATTTTGAATCCAAGACTAGAGATTAAAAATAAATTATCTAATGATAATAATGGAAAAATAAAAATGACCGATGTAAAAAGAGTAAAAATAACTGGTCCAGTTGATGAGTTAAAATATATGGATTTAGTTAATTTTAGGAGATTATCAGAAAACCCAGAAGAATCCTTTTCTAAGTTATCACAAAAATTACAAGTTTTGGAGGAAATAGATTATGCTAAGATGCTGGAAGGCATCAAGGCTTGGAGACAAAGTCCAATAAATAGATTATATTTAAAAATATTTTCACAGGCTAGTGAGGATGGTATTACAATTGATGAATCTATTGAGAAGTTAAAGCAGTCAGGAAAAGATTATCTTAAAAAAGAGGAGATTGATGCTTTGGTTAATTTTAATAAAAGTTTAATTTTTTAAAAATTAAAATGCAACAATTTACAGTTCCACAATTTATTGAAGTCGAGCCTAAAATTATTGGACCTATTACTACTAGACAATTTTTGATATTTTTAGTAGCTGCTTTATTTATTTTTTTATGTTACAAGTTATTTGATTTTACGGCATTTGTTTTACTTAGTGTTTTAATTTTTATAATTTCTGGAGTTTTTGCTTTTTTGAAGATAAATGGCAGACCTTTTCATTATTTTTTATTAAATTTATTACAAATATTCAAAAAACCATCTCTTAGAGTTTGGAATCATACGACCATAACACTTGAAAATAAAGAAGAAAAAAATATTAAATATGAAAACGTTTTACCACCTGATAAATATTTTGCCAAAAAGAGATTGGCTGAACTATCTTTAATAGTTGATACCAAGGGAAAATATAAAGGTGAAGATGGTGATGATATTGAATTTTAAAATATTAATTTTGTAAAAATGAATAAAAAAAATAAAACAGAAAAAAAGAGCCAAGCCTCAACTCAACAGTATTTAGATATTTTAGAAATAAAAGATGATACTGTTGTTATAAAAGATGGTACACTTAGGGCTGTTTTGTCAGTTTCTAGTATTAATTTTGCTCTTAAAAGTGAGGATGAGCAAAATGCTATAATATCTTCTTATGTTAGTTTTTTAAACAATATTAGTACGCCAATTCAAATAGTTATTCAGTCCAGGGATTTAAATGTTGATAAATATATTGAGTATTTAAGAGGCAAGGAAAAGAAGCAAACCAATAAATTATTAAAAATACAAACTGCTGAATATATTGAATATATTAAAGAATTGGTTTCTATTGGTAAAATTATGAATAAAAAATTTTTTGTTGTTATTCCCTATAGTCCTTTTTCTGATAAGCATAAAAGTTTTTTTTTACAACTTTCAGAAGCATTTAAACCGGCTAATGTTATTAAATTAAAAGAGGCTAAATTTTTAAAATATAAAGAAAGTTTAAGTCGCAGAGTGGAGAGCGTAAGCTCTGCCTTGTTTTCTCTTGGTGTTGATGTAAAGCAATTGAATACCCAAGAATTAATAGAGCTTTATTATGAAACTTATAATCCAGAAACAGCCAAAAATCAGCATCTGGTAAATATTGACAAGATTCAGGTGGAAAGATAAATGTAAAATAATTAATGAAATAAAATATGATTGATTTAAAAAAACAGATTAATAGTTCCGATTCCGCTAAACCTAAAAAAAGTATTCTGGAAGAGGAGTTATTAAGAGCTGGTATTAGGGATGAGGACTTTGAGGAAACTAAAGAATTAATAGAAGAAGAGCATGCTTTTAGTCGTGGTGTTTTATCAGTTAGGGATTTAATATCTCCTGCTAGTTTTAAGGTTAATCCAAATTATTTAGTTTTAGGTCAAAAATTTGTTAGAACTATTTTTGTTATTACCTATCCCAGATATATTAGTGTTGGTTGGTTTGCTCCTATTGTTAACTTGAATGAATATTTTGATGTTTCTATGTTTTTTTATCCAGTAAAAAGTTCTATAATTTTAAAACAATTAAAAAATAGAGTTGGAAATTTAGAGGCTCAAATTATTAGTGATTCGGAGAAGGGTGCTCCTCGTGATCCAATTAGAGAAACTGCTCTAAGAGATATTGAGTATTTAAGAGATTCTTTGACGCAGGGAACTGAAAAATTTTTTCAATTTGCTCTTTATGTAACTATTTATGCTAATAATGCAGAAGAGTTAGATAGGCTTTCAGATAAGGTTGAGGATATTTTTGGTTCTAGATTGGTTTATTCAAAAAGAGGATTTTATCAAACGGAACAAGGTTTTAATTCTACTTTACCACTAGGAAATGATGAATTGTATATTACTTTTAATATGAATTCATCTCCTATTGCATCCTCATTTCCATTTATTTCAAGTGAGTTAACTAGTGATAGAGGGGTCTTATATGGAATCAATAGACATAATAATAGTTTAATATTATTTGATCGTTTTAGTCTTCAAAATGCTAATTCTGTAGTTTTTGCTACATCTGGTGCTGGAAAAAGTTATTGTATCAAATTGGAAGTTCTACGATCTTTAATGATGGGAACTGATGTTATTATTATTGACCCAGAATATGAATATAAATATTTAGCTGAAGCAGTTGGGGGAACCTATGTTAATATATCTCTTTCTAGTGAAAGCAAGATTAATCCGTTTGATCTCCCTAGGTCTATTGGTGGTGAGGCTAAACCCAAAGATGTTATTAGAAGTGCCGTTATAACCTTAAAAGGATTAGTTAGATTAATGATTGGAAATTTAAATCATGATGAGGATTCTGTTGTTGATAGAGCTCTTTTAGAAACCTATGCCAAAAAAGACATTACTCCCGACTCTGATTTATCCCAAATAGAGCCACCAACTTTATCTGATTTGCAACAAGTATTAGATGGCATGGAGGGCGGAACAGAGTTGGCTCTTCGTTTAAAGAAATATACAGAAGGAACTTTCTCTGGTTTATTAAATAGCTTTACTAATGTAGAAATGGATAATCAATTAGTTTGTTTTTCAGTTAGAGATCTAGAGGATGAACTTAGACCAATAGCTATTTATACTATTGTTAACTATATTTGGAATGTTGTCAGAAGTGAAACCAAAAAAAGAGTTTTAGTTATTGATGAGGCTTGGTGGATGATGCAAAACGAAGATAGTGCTAAATTTATTTTTGCCCTAGTGAAGCGTTGTCGTAAATATTATTTAGGCGTTACAACAATTACTCAGGATGTTAATGATTTTTTGACATCTCCCTATGGCCAGGCTATTGTTACTAACTCTTCTTTGCAACTTCTTCTAAAACAGTCTCCGGCAGCCATTGATTTAATTCAGAAAACCTTTATGTTAACTGAGGGCGAAAAATATTTATTATTAGAATGTGGAGTTGGAGAGGGTATATTTTTTGCTGGAAATAAACACGTAGCCATTAAAGTTGTAGCATCTTATGGAGAGGATCAGATAATTACATCAGATCCAAGACAATTACTAGAAATAGAAGAATCTAAGAAAGAATTTGAAAGAAGTTTAGAATAATAAATTTAAATAATAATTTAATTAATAAAAAATATGATTAACGCTAATAAAAAAAAGATAGGATATTTATTAATAGCTTTAGCTATTATTTTATTATTGCTATCAGTTTTTATTTTTTTACAACCAGATAAAAATCCATTTAAAAAACTAATAGACAGCATGAAGTCCGGACAAGAAAAAGAAAAAACAGAAGAGGAAAAATTTAATGAAATGATTCAAGAAAAAAAAGAATCTTTTATTTATACATTTGATGAAGAGTCTGAAAAAAATAGAGATTATAACGAGAATGATTTTAAGCAATTAGCCAGGTCTTTTGCTGAGAGATTTGGATCTTACTCCAATCAGTCAAACTATGGAAACATAGAAGATTTGAAAATATTAATGAGTAGTAAAATGAAGACTTGGGCCAATGATTATGTTAAAGAGCTTAGAAATAATAATAGCTACTCAGGAAGTTTTTATGGCATTACCACAAAATCCTTAATTGAACCTAGTCTTAATAACTTTTCTTTAGAATCTGGAAAAGTTGAAGTTTTATTATCTGTTCAAAGAGAGGAAATTTCTACTTCTGAACCAAAACTTTATAATCAAGATATAAAAATTGTGTTTATAAAAGAGTCTGGTGAATGGCTTGTTGATGAAGCTATTTGGCAATAATTTTAAAAAATAAAAATAAAAATATGGAGGATAAAAAACAAAAAAAAGTTCAAAATAAAACAAAACGAAAGGATTATTTTGGTATTATTTTTGCTTCGGTTTCTGTTATAATGTTTTTTATATTAATTTTTTCTATATATTTTTTAAAAAACTCTCTTTACGAGGCCAAGGATCAAGCTTCTTTAGAGTTTGTTAATAATTATGAAAAAAATTTAGTTTCTGAAAGCGAAGATCCTTTTGTTGGAATAAAGGGATCGTCTTTTGATCAAAATATTTCCAGTCCTCAGGATACAGGACTAGACCCATCTCTGGGAGCTACTAATGCTAAGGTTAAGATTTTTTATTTTTCTGATTTTTCTTGTCCTTTTTGTTTTGAACAAGAAAACATTATTAAAAAAGTTTATGATAAATTTAAGAACGATGTGCATATAATCTGGAAAGATTATCCGGATGTATCATCATTGAGCTCTTTTTCTTTTCAAGCTTCTAGAGCGGCTCGTTGTGCTAATGAGCAGGATAGGTTTTGGGATTATAACAGTTTATTGTATCAACAAGAAAATAGCTTTGCTAATTTAAAAAATGAATTATTTTTAAACTTAGCCAAGGATTTAAAGTTAGATTTAGATAGGTTTTCTAAATGTTTAATAGATTCAAAAATTGATAATATTATTTTGGATAATGTTTCAGAGGCTGAATCACTTGGATTGCCAGGCATACCGTATATATATATTAATGATCGTGATTTTTTAGGAGATTTAAATGAAGATGAATTAGAAGATATTATAAATTTAGAAATAAAAAAAACAGAAGAATAATTTAATTTATTATGGCCAAGGACTTAAAGACTATTTTTGAGTGTCAAAATTGCGGCGCCCAATTTCCAAAATGGAGTGGGCGTTGTTTAGAATGTGGAAAATGGGGAACATTAGTCCAGGATATTAAAGATGATAAAAAAATATCAGAAAAAAATTTAAAAAATATTATTTCCTCAGAGATTATAAGCTTGGATCAAGTAAATGAAAATAAAAATATTCGGATTGAATCAAAAATTTCTGAAATTGATCGTGTTTTGGGTGGTGGATTAATAGATGGGTCTCTGATTTTATTAAGTGGTGAGCCGGGCGTTGGAAAGTCTACTTTATTAGCTCAATTATCCGATGCTTTAATAAAAAATAATCAAGATTTGGCTAATATTTTGTATATTTCAGGTGAGGAATCTGCAAGCCAAGTAAAGCTTAGGCTTCAAAGATTGAACTGTGAATTAAAAAAATTTAGTTTTATTGGAGAAACTAATTTAGAAAAAATAATTTCTTCAGCATTAAAAACCAAACCAGCTCTTATGATAGTTGATTCTATTCAGACTATTTATTCATCAACCATTTTTTCTGAAGCAGGAGGAATTAGTCAGATTAGGGCAGTTGCAGTTAAGTTTATGGAACTAGCCAAGAAATATAATATTCCGGTATTTTTAATTGGTCATATTACTAAGGATGGTCAAATTGCTGGCCCAAAATCATTAGAGCATATTGTTGATGTTGTTTTATATTTAGAAAATGATGGTCGTGGCAGTCATTATATTTTGCGTTCAGCAAAAAATAGATTTGGTAGTGTTAATGAGATCGGAGTTTTAGAAATGACTAGCTCTGGTTTTGTTGAGGTAAAAAATCCCAGCGCTTCTTTTTTAGAATCTGGCCTAAGCTCATCTTTTTCAGGATCTTCTTTCTCTTGTGTCATTGAGGGTAATAGATCTTTTTTAATAAATATTCAGGCCCTAGTCAGTAAAACCGTTTTTGGTTATCCTCAGAGAAAAAGCTCTGGATTTGACCTCAATAGACTTCAGGTTTTATCTGCTGTAATTTCAAAAAAACAAAAAATAGACCTAACCAATCAAGATATTATTTTAAATATCGTTGGAGGATTTAAGACTAGTGACCCAGCCCTTGATTTATCGGTTGTCTTATCTATTATATCTTCTTTTTTAAATAAGGATATTGGAAATCAACGAGTTTTATTAGGAGAACTAGGTCTAGGCGGGGAAGTTAGGCCTGTTACTTATTTAGAAAACAGACTAAGGGAAATAGAGAAAATGGGTTTTAAGGAGCTTATATTGGGAGATTTGTCCAGCGAAGAAGAAAAAAAGAGAATACTTAATAATTTTAAAAAAATAAAATTTATTTTTGTTAAAAATATTTCAGAAGCTCTTGAATCTATATTTAAAATTTAAATTTTTAATATTTTTAAAATAAAAATGAGCAACTTTTTGTTGCTCATGTTTTGTTTTTTAATTATTTTCAGCTTCATCCTCTTCTAGAATTAAAAAGAAATTTTTCATAATAGCCTTCATCTTTCGGTTTTTATTCACCTCCGTCGCTCTTTCCCTGTTTTTTTCTTTGCACCAAAGGTGGAAATAGTTTTTAATTTTTTCCTTATGATTTCCTCGAAATTTTATTTCTGTTTCAAAAAAAACATCTTTCCATTGGGCTGGCACCTTATCGTCACAGAAATAAATCTCTGTAATTAGCCTTTTTTTCTCTTTGTCCCATCTTAGATTGTTGGTAAAAAGAGCCTCTTTTCCCTTAAATTGAGCCTCTGGTCCAACATAGGTAACTATTTCTGAAATTTTAGAACTCATCTGATCCTCCTTTTTTAGTTATTTTAATAATTAATTTTCTTTTTTAAAAACAATATCATAAAAATAAAATAAAGTCAATATTTATGATTTTTATGCCAATATTTTGTTATTTATATGATTAGTATACACTCTTGACCAGTATTAAATTATATATTATAATCTTAGCAGTCAAGATGTTTGATTGCTAATTATTAATTATTTTAAATAAAAATATGTTTAATAAATTTACAAATAAATCTCAAGAGCTTATTATTAATGCTCAAGTTATAGCCTCTGACTCTGGCCAGCAATATATAGAAGGATTGCACCTTTTACTAGCATTAATTCAACAAAATGAAAGTCTAGTAAGGGTTGTCTTAGATAGATTAAAAATTGATCCAGAGCTAATTGAGAATATGGCTAATAATGAAATTAAAAAATTAGCTAAAGTAAAGACAAAAAATACCAGCTTTGAATCGGTTCAGGCTGTTCAGGGAACTGGAGAAGTTGTCTCTATTTTTGATCGTTCAAAAAAAGAAGCTGATAGAATGGGTGATGAATTTATTTCCACTGAGCACATCTTTTTGGCCTTAATAGGCATTAAAACTCCTGCTCAGGTTGTTTTATTCAGTTTTAATATAGAATATCAAACTGTTCTCGATATTCTAAAAGAGCTTCGTGGATCTCAAAAAATAACTGATCCAGAACCAGAAAGTAAATTTAGAACCCTAGAAAAATATACTATAAATTTAACTGAATTAGCTAGGCAAGAAAAATTAGATCCTGTTATTGGTAGAGACACAGAGATCCGTAGAATTATGCAAGTACTTCTTCGTCGTAGTAAAAATAACCCTGTTTTAATTGGTGAGGCTGGAACTGGAAAAACTGCTATAGCAGAAGGCTTAGCTCAGAGAATTGTTAGCGGTGACGTTCCGGAAATGTTAAAAAATAAAGAGCTTGTATCCTTGGATCTAGGAGCCTTAGTTGCTGGTGCTAAATTTAGGGGAGAGTTTGAGGATAGATTAAAATCAGTTTTGAAAACTATAAAAGCTCAAGAGGGTAAAATAATTTTGTTTATTGATGAGCTTCATACATTGGTCGGAACTGGTGCTAGCGAGGGATCTATGGATGCTTCTAATATGTTAAAACCGGCATTAGCTAGGGGTGAACTAAGAACTATAGGAGCAACAACAACAAAAGAATATCAGAAATATATAGAAAAAGATGCTGCTCTAGAACGTCGTTTTCAACCTATTTATGTTGCTGAGCCTAGCATTGAAGATACAATTTCCATCCTAAGAGGTATAAAAGAAAAATATGAAGTTCATCATGGCGTAAGAATAACCGATGAAGCTATTGTTGCTGCTGCAAAACTTTCTAGTCGCTATATTTCAGATAGATTTTTACCAGACAAAGCTGTTGATTTGGTTGACGAGGCTACATCTGCTCTCAGAATGGAAATAGATTCAATGCCAGAAGAGCTAGATAATATGAAAAGAGAAATTAAGCATTTAGAAATTGTAAGAGCCGGATTAATAAGTAACAAAGATAATAATTTTTCTAAAAAAAGTAAAATAAATAAAGAATTAGAAGAGTTAAAAGAAAAAGCCAATCAATTAGAGCTTCATTGGAGTAATGAAAAAAATATTATTTCTAAAATTAGAGAATCAAAAAAGAAAATAGATGAATTTAAAATGGATGCTGATATTATTGAAAGACGCGGTGATGATTTAACTAAGGTAGCAGAAATTAGATATTCAATTATTCCTCAACTAGAAAAAGATGTTAAAAAAAATCAAGAAGAATTAATAAAAATACAAAAAAAGGGACAACATATCTTGAAAGAAGAGGTTGATGAAGAGGATATCGCTAAGGTTGTTGCTAGGTGGACAGGAATTCCAGTTAATAAAATGCTAGAAAGCGAAATTCAAAAACTTTCTAGATCAGAAGATGAGTTATCAAAATCAGTGGCTGGCCAAGAAGAGGCAATTAAAGCAGTTTCCAATGCTATTCGTCGCAGTAGAGCTGGTATAAATGAAGAAAAAAAACCAATTGGCTCATTTTTATTTGTTGGTCCTACCGGAGTTGGTAAAACAGAATTAGCTAAAACTTTAGCAAAATTTATGTTTAATGATGAGCAGTCTCTGGTTAGATTAGATATGAGTGAGTTTACGGAGAAGCATAGTATTGCTAAATTAATTGGCTCTCCTCCTGGATATATTGGACATGATGAGGGCGGACAACTTACAGACAAAATTCGTCGTCGTCCATATAGTGTAATTTTATTTGATGAAATAGAAAAAGCTCATCCAGAAACTTTTAATGTTTTATTACAGATTTTAGATGACGGTGTTTTAACTGACTCTAAGGGCAGAAAGGTTAATTTTAAAAATACTATTATTATTATGACCTCTAACTTGGGCAATGAAGTTATCAAGCAATATTCTATTGGTTTTAGTAGTGGTGAAAATGAAGAGCAAAATGATAAATATCGCCAAGATGAAATGAAAGAAAAAATTGATGGAATTTTAAGGGATTATTTTAAATTAGAATTTTTAAATAGAATCGATGAAATAGTTATTTTTAAAAATTTAAGCAAAGATTCTTTAGTTAAAATAATTGACCTAGAATTAGCTAAATTAGAGCTTCGATTAAAAAATAAAAATATTTCAGTTAAAATAAGTCAAAAAATCAAAAAATATTTATCTGAAAAAGGTTTTAATCCTGAGTTTGGTGCTAGACCATTAAAAAGATTGATTCAAAGTGCTATTTTGGATGAACTTGCTTTTAATATTATTGAAGGAAAGGTCAAGGATGGCGATAAGCTTTTTCTGGATATTGGAGCTAAGGAAAATCTTGTTATTTCTCTAAAATAATATACATATATATATTAAATATAAAAAAGCAAGGATTTTCCTTGCTTTTTTGCTAAATTCAATTTAATTTGTTATTATTATATTATATGAATAATCATTTTTTACTTTATTTAAGCAAGGCTTTTGTCCAAGTTTTTTTGGATATTTTGTATTTTCCTCTATGGTGGTATAGCCTCGGATTGCTTAGATTTTTAGGTGTTTTATTTGTTTTTTTAAAAGAAAAATGGATAATAATGGGAGTCGGATTATGGTTGAAAAATATATTTACTCCAATGTATGGACAGAGAGATCTCGCCAGTAGATCAATTAGTTTTTTTATTAGATTTTTTCAGATAATTTTTAGATTTATTGCTTTTTTATTTTTTTTAAGTTTGAGTATCTTGGCCTTATTAACCTGGATCTTTTTTCCGCTAACAATTTTATATTTAACATTTATTAGAATCTAAAATATTATGAAAAAAGAAAAAAAAATCATAGATTCAATAATTTTTCAGGAAGAAGATTTTATAAAAAATAATAATGGAAAAATATCACTTATTTATCTTTCCAAGCTTTTTATTTTTAATACAAATTTTAAAAAATCCTTTATTTTTATCAGAAGATCAAAGAAAAAAATAGATCAAATAATTAATATAGTATCTTATATATTTATTATTCTAGGGCTAATTTCTATTTCTTATTGGGTTTATTTAAATTTAAATTTTATTCAAATTGACCCATCTTATCTTCTCTCGTTTTATAAAAATGAAAGTATTTTTATCTCTATTTTTTTATTTTCTTTATTTTTTGTAATGTTTTCTATTTATCGATTTAGCGAGAACCAAGCTTCTCTAAAAAAAATAAAAAAAATAAAATTTAAAAATAATTTTAATAATTTAAATAGTAAAAATTTAAAAAAGATAGATATTTATAATTTTTTGAGTGAAGAGGTTTTGCTTATTATGGAAAACTCTTTTTTATTGGCCTCTAAGTTAAAGCAAAGAGAGGTTAGCACTATTCATCTTTTTTGGTCAATGCTTTCATCACCACAAATAAATAGCCTGTTAATAAGGCTAAATGTTAATATACCCTCACTGGTTTCTTTGTTAAAAAAATATCTTAGAAATTCTGATGCTGAAAATTATTCTACAGAAAAAATAAAATTATCTGATCATGTTCAGGAAATTTTATTATCATCTTTTGCTGATGCCTATAATAATAAACAAGATTCAATCGGAGTTTTAAATATTATTTTATTTTGCTATCAAAAAAATCCTATTTTACAAGAAATATTATACGAATTAGAAATATCACAAAACAAAATAGAAAATGCTGTTAAGTGGTTTAGAATTAATAATCAAATGTATCGTGATTATAAAACTTTCAAAAAGATGGCCAGATTAAAACCTGGAAATAATATGAATAAATCCTATACTGCAATTGCTACGCCTACTTTAGATTATTTTTCTAGAGATATGACCGTTATGGCTAAATATTCTTATTTTGAATTTTGCGTTTCTAGGGAAAAAGAATTTATTCAAATTTTTGATTCTCTGGAAAGTGGTCAGAATGGAGTTTTATTAATTGGCAATAATGGAGTTGGGAAAAGAACTATCGTAGAGGGCTTGGCGCAGTTAATGGTTAAAGAGGATGTTCCATTATTTTTAAGAGATAAAAGGTTGGTAGAGCTTGATGTGTCCCGTCTAATTAGTGGAGCTTCTATATCTCAGGCTCAAGAGAGGTTAATGAATATAATTAATGAAATCCAAAGATCCAAAAATATTATTTTGTTTATTGAAAATATTGAAAATATTATGAGTTCATCTTCCTCCAATGAAGGTCTAGAATTATCAGAGGTCTTGGCAGAATCTTTAAATAAAAGTAATTTTTATTGTATTGCTTCAGCTAATAGAGAATCCTATACTGCTTATTTAGAGGGAAGATCTCTGACAAATTTAATGTCTGTAATAAATATAGTAGAACCAGACTTTGATCAGGCTATTTGTATGCTAGAAAGCAAGATTTCCTGGATTGAAAATAAGTATGGAGTTTATTTTGATTATAATTCTTTGGAGGAAGCAGTTAAATTATCTTCTCGATATATTAATGATAAATTTTTACCAGAAAAAGCTGTCAATGTTATTAAATCTGTAGCTGTAAAAAACTCTAAACAATCTCTTAGTAATCCAGATAAAAAAGTTTGCACCAAGAATGATGTAGCTGAAATTATTAGTGAAATAACAGGCATTCCATTATCTAAGGTTTCTGAGTCCGAGGGTGAAAAATTATTAAACCTAGAAGAAAAGATACATGAAAGAATGATTGGTCAAGAGGAGGCTGTTTCTGCTGTTTCTGGAAGCTTGCGTCGGGCTAGAGCTGAATTAAGAGAATTAAGTAGGCCAATAGCTAGTTTCTTATTTTTGGGACCAACTGGTGTTGGTAAAACCGAATTAGCAAAATCAGTTTCCGAGGTTTACTTTGGTTCCGAAGATTATATGATTAGACTTGATATGAGTGAATATCAATTAGCTGATAGTATTAAAAAAATGATTGGAGATGTTGATGGCTCAATTGGCTATTTAACTGAGGCAGTTAGAAAAAAACCATTTTCTTTAATACTTTTTGATGAAATAGAAAAGGCTCATCCAGATATTTTAAATCTTTTTTTACAAATACTAGACGATGGCAGATTGACAGATGGGCAGGGCAGAACTATTAATTTTACTAATTCTATTATTATTAGCACTTCTAATGCTGGAGCTTTTTTTATTCAAGATTCTGTGAAAAAAAATATAGATACTTCAATTATTAAACAAGCCCTTATTGATGAACATTTAAATCAGGTAATGCGTCCAGAATTAATTAACAGATTCGATGGAATTATTGTTTTTAAACCATTAAATTTAGAAAATGTTTTAGCAATAGCAAAATTAATGATTAAAAAAATTGAAAAATCATTATTAAACAAAGGTATTTCTTTACTTTATGATGATGATGGTCTTTTAAAGTTAGCACAAGCTGGATATGATCCGAAGTTTGGAGCTAGGCCCTTGCGCAGATTGCTACAAGATAAAATTGAAAATGAAATTGCCAATTTATTATTAGGTGGAAAATTAAGTCGTAGAGATATTGTTTTTATAAATGACCTAGGTCAAATCGAAATTGAAAAAGCTAAAGATCTTTAATTAAAAAAGCCCTTTTCAAAGGGCTTGTTAGTGAGCTTAATAAGATAAAAAATCTTCGATATTCATTTCTTCTATTTCTTTAAAAGATGAAGAAAAGCATTCCTTGATAACCTCTAACTGCTCCATAGTGGCACTTCTTTTTTTAAGTTTAGATTCCTTTTTTTTAATACTTTCATCTAATAGATAGCATTTTACTCCTTTATAAACCCAAAGTTTATTTCTGAATTTATTAATAATAAAATTCTCTCCAATTAGCATTCCGACTTCATTATCAGAATTTTTCTTGTTTTTTTCTAGAGCATCTTTAAGGTCATTTTTAAAAGAACCACCTTCTACATAAATGATAATATCATTTAGATTTTTTTGACAAATATTCATTTTTCTCCTTTTTTTTATAATAATTATAACAATTTTATGGAATTAGTCAATACTAATATATTTTTTATAATATGCTTATCTATTTTTATTTCTGTTATTTTAACTTATTTAGTAAAAATATTAGCTTTAAAATTAGAAATAGTTGATAAGCCCGATTTTAATAGAAAAATTCATAAAAAACCAATTCCTTTAATGGGTGGATTAGCAGTTTTTTTATCTTTTTTCATTTTATTATTAATATTTAAAAAATATTTACTACTGGGAGATTTAAATTATCATCACTGGCTTGGTTTTTTTATTGGCGCTTTATTTCTTTTAATTGGTGGTCTTTTAGATGATAGATATAATCTTAGCCCAAAATGGCAGATTATCTGGCCAATTTTATCAGCTATTTCAGTTGTGATAGGTGGTGTTAGCATAGAAAAAATTAGCTCTCCTCTTGGTGGTTTTATTTTTTTCCCTTTTTGGCTTAGCTCTTTTATTATTTTTTTGTGGATACTCGGGATGACCTATACCACTAAGCTTTTGGATGGTTTAGATGGTCTTGCTTCTGGAGTATCAGCAATTGGCGCTTTAATTATTTTTTTATTTACTATTAGTAGTAAATATTATCAACCAGATATTGCAATAGCCTCTCTTATTTTCTTTTGTGTTTTGTTGGGTTTTCTAATTTTTAATTTTAATCCAGCAAAAATATTTTTAGGAGAGAGCGGGTCATTGCTCTTGGGCTATATCTTGGCAGTTTTGGCAATTATTTCTGGCGGTAAAATAGCCATTGCACTTTTAGTTATTGGTCTTCCAGCTCTAGATGTTTTATGGACTATTATTCGTAGATTTATTTCTGGCAAGAATCCATTTAAACATTCCGATCGAAAACATCTGCATCATAGATTAATAGATATTGGTTTTAGTCAAAAAAGGGCAGTATTATTTTTTTATATGATCTCAGGATTTTTTGGATTTAGTGGTCTTTTTTTACAGAGCAGGGGTAAGCTTTGGGCTCTTCTTTTTTTATTTTTTTTAATGATTCTAATAATTTTGTTTTTTTATTTTTTAGATAAAAAAAAGTTATTATTGCATGTTTGTTGCGCTCCTTGCGCAGATTATTTAATATTTAAAAAATTAATTAAAAAATATAAAATAACTTTATATTTTTGTAATTCTAATATTGATAGCCTAGAGGAGTATCATAAAAGATTAAATGAGGTTAAAAAAATGGCGACAGAATATAATTTGGGATTGGAAGTAGAAGATTATAATCATGGACCTTGGATAGAATCAATTAAGGGCTTAGAGTCAGAACGAGAGGGCTCTTGGCGTTGTTTTATTTGCTATAAAGATAGGTTAGAAAAAACTGTTAATTTAGCCAAAAAATTAGGTATAAATAATTTTTATACCAGTCTATTATGTAGCCCCTATAAAAACTCTAATAAAATAAAAGAAATATCTATTGATTTGGCTAAATTAAATAATTTAAATTTTATTAATTTAGATTTTGATGTTTTTGAGTTTTCTAAAAAATCTATAAAATTTGCTAAAAACAAAAATTATTATTGTCAAAATTATTGTGCCTGTGAGTTTTCTAAAAATCTAAAAAATTAGATTTTTCCTTGTTTTTATTGACTAAAATTAAAAAATAAGATACTATAAAATAGCTATATTAATTATAAAATTATCTTAAAATAAATGAATATTACAGAATTAGCTAGAGCTTTAAGGGTTTCCCCTTTTGAACTGCGTCAATTATTGCCACAAATGGGTTTTAATATTGGTCAAAAGGCTATTAAAGTGGATAAAATGATAGCTAAAAAAATTATTAAAAATTGGCCAATTTTTATGTCTCAAATAGAGAAACAAAGAATTGCCGAAGAAGCCTTAAAAAGAGAGCAGGAGAGTCTAGTAGAAAAAGAGATAAAAGTAGTAGAAATTGGTAAATTTATAGTTGTTAAAGAGTTGGCAGTATTAGCCGATATCCCAGTAAACAATGTCTTAAAAGAATTAATGAAAAATGGGGTTTTTGTATCCATGAATGAGAGAATAGATTTTGACTCCGCTGTAATTATTGGTTCTAGTTTAGGATTGGATGTTATTTTAAAGGAGAATAATGAAACGGGAAATGAAAAAAATAGAGAAGTCTTAAGTGATGCAATCAAAAAAGAAAAGGTAGTAGATTTGATCGCTAGACCACCAGTTATTGTTGTTATGGGTCATGTTGATCATGGTAAAACGAAGTTATTAGATTCTATTAGAAAGACCAATGTTGTTGCTGGTGAGTCCGGTGGTATAACTCAACATATTGGTGCTTATCAAGTTGTTAGAAAAAATCAAAAAATTACCTTTATTGATACTCCTGGTCATGAAGCTTTTACTGCTATGAGAAGTCGTGGTGCTAAGGTTGCTGATATTGCTATTTTGGTTGTTGCTGCCGATGATGGAGTTAAACTACAAACTGTAGAAGCTTTTAGAATAATAGAAGCATCAAAAATACCTTTTATAGTTGCAATTAATAAAATAGATAAAGAGGATGCTGACATAAACAGAACTAAGCA
>CAZSRC010000006.1:20095-30165 GCA_964609365.1 uncultured Gammaproteobacteria bacterium
CTTTCTAGTAAATTAAATATTATTCCAGAAGATTGGGGGGGCAAGACTGTTTGTGTCCCAGTTTCAGCTCTAGAGGGAATAGGGATAGATGATGTTTTGGATATGGTTTTACTTTCTTCTGAAATGGAATCAGAAAATTTAAAAGCAAACCCTAACTCTAGTGCGGTCGGGACGATTGTAGAGTCGAGCGTTGATAAAGGTGCTGGGTTAGTAGCAACTATATTAGTTCAAAATGGAACATTAAAAATTGGTGATCAGCTTTGTTTTAATGGTGTTATTTATGGAAAGGTTAAGGCCTTGAAAAATTATAAAGGAGAATTAATTGATTCTGCCGATCCATCAATGCCGGCTAGAGTTCTAGGTTTAAAAATTTTACCAGAAGTTGGAGATATATTAGAAGTTGGTCATGGAGAAAAAATTAAAATTAAAAAAATCGCTTCAATGGCTAAATTAGACAAAAAATCTAGCTCTGGCTCTGAAATTGAAGATGATTCCTTAAAGTTAAATTTAATTATTAAGGCTGATTTTCTTGGTTCTGCTGAGGCAATTGAAGAGTCTTTGATGAAGATTAATACAAAAAAAATAAAAGTAAAAATATTACATAAGGGCTTGGGAAATATTGCCGAAGGTGATGTGAAGAGAGCAGAAGATTCCGGGGCCCAAATTATTGGTTTTAATGTTAAATTACAAACTAAGGCTGAATATTTAGTCAGGGAAAAAAATATAAAAGTTAATATCTTTAATATTATTTATGATTTAATTAAATACGTTAAGCAAGAAATGAAAGATATCTATAAGCCAGAAATAGTTAGAAAAGATTTAGGAAAAATTAAAGTTTTGGCTATATTTAGAACAGAAAATGATTCCCAGATAATTGGCGGTAAAGTTATAGAAGGTATTGTTGAGAATAATGCAAATTTAGATATTTGGAGAGAGGATAGTTTTATTGATAAAGGAAAAATTGAAAAACTTCAATCTGGAAAACAGGATGTTAATATTGTTGAAGTTGGTCAAGAATGTGGAATAAAGTACCAGGGTAAGCCACTTATTCAAATTAATGATATTTTACATTTTTACAAAGATGAAGAGCTAGAAAGTGATTTTTAATATATGTCAAAAACTTCTCAACTTAATGAAATAATCAAAAATTCTTTAGCTGAAATCATAACAAATGAAATAGAGTTGAATAATTTTTTAATAACAATTAGTAGGGTTGATTGCTCGGCCAATCTTTATTTAGCAAAAGTTTTTATTTCAGTTTTGCCAGATAATTTTTCTGGAACCGCATTAAAAAAATTAAGAAGCAAATCATCATTACTTTCTAAAATGTTAAAAACAAAGGCTAAATTAGTAAAAAACCCCCATTTAGAATGGAGTATTGATGAGGATTTAAAAAAGTTTTCAGAAATTAATGATATTTTAGATCAAATAAGAAAAGAAGAAGAATCCAATTAATTTAATTCTATGTTTTCAGATCAAGACATAACTAAGTTTAAAAATGCTTGGCATAAAATATATAATTCAAAAAAAATACTTTTGGTTTCTCACTTAAGTCCAGATGTTGATGCTTTATCATCACTCGGAGCCTTAATAGAAATATTAAAAAAATTAAATAAAAATTATCTAGCTTTTGCCGATGGAAAAAATGATAATTATTATTTTTTACCTAATGAAGAGGAAATTATTGGTGATAAAAGTAGGCTAATTAGATTAACTGAGCTTTATTTAAATCAAGGTGAAAAAATTAAAGGAGAATTTTTATCTTTTTTCGATTTAATTATTATTGTTGATTGTGGTTCAATAGAGAGAACTTCTTTATCGGAAAATATTTATAATTTAAGAAGTTTAATGGCAGATACTTTTATTATTGAGCTTGATCATCATGTTCCCGTTAAATCTTATGCTGATATAGAAATAAAAATTCCACTTGCTTCAACGACTGAGCTTTTATACCACTTTGTTAATGTTAATGATATAGAAATAAATAAGGCCTTGGCCAATTGTTTATTAGCAGGAATTTTAACTGATACTGCTAATTTTTTATATCCCTCTGTTAGTAGCAAGACTCTTGAGATTGCCTCAGAATTAATGATTTTAGGTGCTCAATTTCCCAAGCTATTGAATAATACTTGGAGAAATAAAAGCTTTTTTGAAATGAAGTTGTGGGGAATGGCCTTGGATAATTTGAAAATTAATAAAAAATATTCTATAGCATTTTCCGTTTTAACTCATAAAGAGTTAAGTGATTTTAAAGAAAAATTTTCTTTTTGGAACAATGAGATTTTTGGTGATATTGTAGGTTTTTTAAGTAACTTATCAGAAGCTAATATTGTTATGTTTTTAAGAGAAGAGGAGCTAGGGAAGATCAAGGGGAGTTTAAGAGTTGGCTCTGTCGATACTGATATAGATGTTACTAAACTAGCATCTGTTTTTGGTGGTGGTGGACATAAAAAGGCCTCTGGTTTTATGATTGATGGCCACTTAGTTAAAAAGGGTAATTCTTATTTTATAGAATAGTTTCCATTTTTATATTAAAAAAAGCCTTTCTTTTGAAAGGCTTTTATTTTTTCTGAAAAGAAAAAAACTTATAAGTTTTTTACTAACTCTCCAGAGTTTTGTTCATAGTACATAGAATTCGCCATGGATGAAGCGGGAACAAAATTTGCTCCAGTTCCGCTTCCATATTGAAATCTCATTTCACCCATTGTTCCAGCGGGGATGTTTACTTGAAAATACTCATTGTTTATTGCCAAACTTGTTGCTGGCAATTCTGTATAAGACGTATTTCCAATTCTGTAACGGAAAGTTGGATTAACTATTGCAGATTTGAAATAGTGAATATAGCCACTATTTCGAACCTGATAGTTATTTGCTGGTCCATCACCCTGATTACCAGGTATTGGAATAGATGCTCCTCCGGTTGACAACAAGAGAGTTCCATTATAAGTTCTAATTTCGTTTAAGTTTCCATTTACATGGAATCTAAAGCCAAAATAGTTAGAACTGTAATTATAAGGAATATTTCCTGCTGTGTACAATATTGAGGGAGGGCTTCCTGCTCCAGGGGTTAACCACATACCACCAGTGCTTCCATCATGAAAACCTGCGTTAAACTCAACATAAGTTTGGTTTACAGCTGGGAAGCTTAAGGTAAATCTCACGCTATCAGTCTCACTTGTAACAGCTTGATTTGTAGTAAATCCTTGGCCATTAATTCTAAATAAGTGAAACCAATTAGCGCTAGATTGCGCTTGGTATTCTCTTTTGGAAATTACCACTCCCACCGAAGCAGTTCCTCCTGACACTTGTAATGAGTGTAAGCGAACTGGACTACATGGGTTTGGCAAGCCAGGATTGTTTCCATTTCCAGCTCCAGTAGCAATAACAGTAATATTGCTATAGGAGAAAGCTTGTCCAGCCAAATTTCCAGTTACACCCAAGGTGTAGGTTCCGGCCATTGCTGGTTTGAAATCAATACCATTTTCCGCTGTCGCGGATTGATAGACGGTAACTCCATTTGAATTGCTTATGGTCCAAATACCCATAGCAATAGGATCTCCTGTTGCTGGGCTTAGCCAGAAACTGAAATAATAAGCAGTATCACCGCTTACGGTTTGGCCAGACGTAATAAGTCCTTTTTGCTGAATGCCATTCAAGGAAAAATGTAAACTTACATTTTTGTTTACTTGCTGTGGCTGTTCCGGTAAATTTGGCGCTGCCATGTCGTACTTTTTACAAGAACTCATGGTTATTACCAAAATTGATAAAATAAAGGCTACATATCCTACCCATAAAAACGATACTGGATTTTTAAACTTTTTCATAATGAAATCTCCTATTCTTTTGTTGTTAATAAACTTTTTCTATTAGCATTAAGCTAATAAATAATTATATCATATATTTTAAATAATGTCAATAGTTTTATGGAGAATACTATAGTTATATTACTTTTTGTTAATTTCTGTTGACTTATTTGTTTTTTTATATTAAATTTATTTATTACTTTAAAAAATAGTAATCATGAAAAAGATTTTGTTTTTGTTCTTATTAGTTTTTTCCCTTTTTAAAGTCACTCTAGCACAAGAAGAGCTTTTTTATCTTGATACTAATAGGTTTGAAATATTAGTAGAGTATAATTACTCAATAGAAGAAATCGCTATAAAAGATTCTCATAATTTTGCTAGTTTTCATATTAATTCTAAAAACTTTCCAAAATTAGAAAATAGGGATAGCGAAGAATTAATTTCACCTAGGATTATTAAATTTGAAAAAGCTATTAAAACTGAGGATTTATTGTTCATTTTAGAGGAAAATTATTTTAGGCCAGCTAATATTTTTGAACTATTGGCTTTTTCTAAAAAATACAAGAATTATCAACTAATGTTTCCGATTGTCTCTCTGGGATCTTCGTTCTTTGGAGACAAGGGAAGACCCCTCGTTCCAATTATTAGCGTCAATATCCTAAAGAGAGGTGTTTACACTGTCTTTAGTGATAAGGTTTGGAGTAATAATTATGGATTTTTAGTTGTTCCAATTAAAAAAACAGAAGCCTCATTATTAAAATGAGGCTTTTTTAAATTTATTTTTCCATTCTTCTATTAATTTATGATTTCCGGATAGTAGTGTTTTGGGAACTTTATATTCTTTGTTTTTTATCTTTACTATTGCTGGCTTGGTATATTGAGGATATTCTATTAAACCTTCTTCATTATGAGATTCGTCCTTTAGGCTTTCTTTATTACCAAGAACCCCTGGTAAAAGCCGGCTAATAGAGTCAATTATTATCATAGATCCTAACTCTCCGCCCGTTATTATATAATCACCTATAGATATTTCCTCATCTATAAAATCTTTAACTCTTTCATCAACCCCCTCATATCTACCGCAAATAAAAGTTATTTCTTTTAATTTACTGTATTTTTTAGCCATTCCCTGATTCCATTTCTTCCCCTGAGCAGATAAGAGTATTATTTTTTGATTTTTTGTTTTCTTATTTTTAGCAATTTTTTTTATAGATTTATATAAGGGTTCAAATTTTAAAAGCATTCCAGCCCCACCTCCATAAATTGTATCATCCACTGTTTTATGTTTATCGTTGGTGAAGTCTCTTAGATTATGTAATTTAATTTTGATTATTTTTTTATCTATAGCTCTTTTTATTATACTTTCGTTAATATAAGATTCTAGTATATTGGGAAATATTGTTATTATATTAAATTTCATTTTAATTCTTTATAAATTAATTATTAATTAAAAATAAAAAACCACTTTTGTGGTTTTTTATTTTATATCGAAATTTTTTAAAATTTAGATTTTTAAATCATCGATAGCTGAAGTATCAATTTCATTCATGTTGTCCATAGAATTTTCTCTTCTCATTGGTCTGTTTCCATTATTTGGATCGTAAATTTTTAAATTTACGCGAGAATTATTTCTAGCTCCAACTACTTTCAACAATGTTCTAATAGCTTGAGCTGTTTGTCCGCGACGTCCAATTACAAATCCCATGTCACTTTGATCGATTTTTAAAGTTAAAAGAACTCCACGTTCATCAACTGTTCTCTCTACTGAAACAGCGTCTGGGACACTGACAATAGATTTAATGATACCTTCTAAAAATTGTTTATCTAGATTTTCCGACATAGTCGTCGACATAATTCCTGCAAATTGCTTGAAATTTTAAAAATTTTAACAAATTTGTAAGAACTTTTTAATTATTAACACCTAATTGGTGCGGTTGAATAATTCAACCCTGTTTATATTTTAACTTTCTCAACTATAAAAGTCAAGAAAAATAAAATCTATTCTGTTTTTTCTGTTTCTGTTGTTTCTTCAACTTTTTCTTCTGCTATTGGAGCCTCTTCTTTTACTGGCTCTTCCTTTTTTAAAGAGGCCTCTTTTTCAGCTTCTTTTGCGGCCCTTGCCTCTTCTTCTTGTTTCTTTGCTTTTTCTATTTTTTCTAATTTTCTTTTATTAGGTTCACCTACTTTTGAATTTTTTTCTTTTTTTCCTTCAATAATATTTTTTCCTATAAAAATATTATTAACTGAAGCAGTCATTCCAGAACCCTTACTAATCCAGTATTTTACTCGATCAGCTTTAACTACTAAATCTTTAGTATAAGGATTATAAGAACCTAGTATTTCTAAAGCTTTTCCATAGGGATCTCTAGCTTTTTCTGAAATAACTATTCTGAAAACCTTTTTGTTTTTTTTACCAATCTTGGCTAGTTTAATTGTAAGCATAGTTTTTTCTTTATCATTTATATTAATTACTTTCGATTAAATATTATCGTAATATTATCAAAAAGTCAATAATTATTATGATTTAATATTTTTTATTAAAATTTGGTCTTTTAAATGCAGTTTTGTTATCTCCTCCGCTTGATTCTCCTTTTCTATCTTTCCATAAATGTTCATTTTCTGGCAGATTTTTCATAGTTAAATTAATTCTTCCTTGTGAATCTATCTCTTTTATCTTAACTTGAACAATATCTCCTATTTTTATTAGATCAGATGGGCTACCAACTCTATATGGAGCTAATTCGCTAACATGAACCATTCCATCTTGGTTACCAGCTAATTGTACAAAAGCACCAAAATCCATCATTCTAACAACCTTACCAGCAAAAATTTCGCCAACTTCAAATTCTCTAATAATATCTTTAACCATTTTTTCGGCTATTCTTCCTTTTTCTTGATTTGTTGAGCAAATCATGACCAAACCATCATCATCAATATCGATTGAAACCTCGGTCTCTTCTATTATTTTATTAATAACTTTTCCGCCGGGACCAATAATTGCTCCTATTTTTTCTGGATTAACATGGAAACTGATAATTCTAGGTGCATATGGTGATAAATCTTCTCGATTTTTTGGTATCTCGATATTTAATACTTCAAGTATTTGATTTAAAGCTTCTCTACCTTGAATTAGGGTTTTTTTAATTATATCTTCATTTATTCCATCTGTTTTTGTATCTAGTTGAATAGCGGTAAGACCTTCCTTTGTTCCAGTTATTTTAAAGTCCATTCCACCTTTTCCATCCTCTAAATCTTGTATATCAGTTAGCACCTCCCATTTACTCATATCTTCGTTAGATGCTAGTCCCATAGCTATTCCGGCCACATGGCTCTTGATTGGAACCCCAGCATCCATTAATGCTAATGATGATCCACATGTTGAAGCCATAGATGATGATCCATTAGATTCTAATGTTTCGCTAACAACTCTAACTGTATAAGGAAAATCTTCTTTTTTTGGTAATACTGGAATTATTGCTTTTTCAGCCAATGCTCCATGACCAATTTCTCTTCTACCAGTTCCTCTTAAAGGATTGGCCTCTCCAACACTATAAGGAGGGAAGTTATAATGATGCATATATCTTTTTTTGCTTTGACCCTCTATTCCTTCTAGTGTTTGCTCCATTCCTGGGGCTCCTAAAGTTACTATTGAAAGAACTTGAGTTTCTCCTCTTGAAAAAAGACCAGCTCCATGATTTCTAGGTAACAATCCAGTATCTGCTGAAAGTTCTCTTATTTCATTTAAGGCCCTACCATCAATTCTTTTTCCATTATTTAAAATAGAATTAGTAACTTCCGCTTCTACCATTTTTTCAACTAATGATTTTACAATAAAATCTCTGTTTGATTTTTCAATATTTTGAGAAAAAAGAAATTCATCAAGTTTTTCCTTTATAATTCTAACTGCCATTTTTCTTTCATTTTTTGTATAATAAACTTGATTAAATAAGTTTTCTTTAATATTTTCGTTTAGCCATTCTTTACCAATTTCTAATAATCTATTTTTTTCTTCTTTATTCTTTAATTCTTCTTCACTGCTTAATTTTTTCTTTGCAACTTTTTCCTCAGTATTTACTTGTTTTTTAAGTTCCATTATTAAATTAATAGCATCTTGCATTTTTTCTTGACCATGCTTAATAGCATTAAACATTAAATCTTCTTTTATTTCGTTAGCTCCAGCCTCAATCATAATTGATTTTTTTTCAGTTCCAGCAACTATCAAATCAAGTGAACTTACAGCTTGTTGTTCATAATTCGGATTGAAAATAAATTCATCATTAATTAAAGCAACTCTTACTCCTCCAATTGGACCCTTCCAATCAATACCAGAAATGCTTAAGGCAGCTGATGCTGCAACTAATGAAACTATATCATAGTCATTTTCTCCATCAACAGATAAAACTGTTACTATTAATTGAGTATTTCTTCTTTCGTCATCATTAAAAAGAGGTCTGATTGATCTATCGATCATTCTTCCGGTTAAGACAGATTGATCACTAGGTCGTCCCTCTCTTTTAACCCAGCGAGAGCCCTTAATCATTCCAGCCGCATAGAGCTTTTCTTCAAATTCAACCATTAAGGGAAAAAAATCAGTTCCTTCTCTTTCTTCTTTTGATTGAACAACAGTAGCCATAACTACAGTTTCTCCATATTGAGCTAAAACACAAGCATCAGCTTGCTTTGCTAATTTACCCGTTCTTAGGCTTAGCGTTCTTCCTAGCCATTGACTAGAAACAATTTTTTCTTGGTTCATAAATTTTTTTCTGACCATTAAATTAAAGCACTGTATCTCCTAATACAGTTCTCGGTATTTAATGGTCAGATTTATTAATTATCTTCTTTTATTTTTAATTTTTCTTATATCAATTAAAAAATTTTTATTTTTACTTAGATCAATAAAATCATCACATTCATCAATTAATCTAGATGATGTTGTTTTAGAGAAGGACATTAGTTCAACTAAGCATCCTTTATTATTTTGCAAATAAGAAACTAATGGTAAAAAATCACCATCTCCAGAAACCAAAACTATAACATCTAGCTTTTCACCTAATTTTATAGCATCTAAAGCTAACCCAACATCCCAATCAGCTTTTTTTGCACCTCCGGCAAATATTTGCAAGTCTTTCATTTTAACTTCAAAGCCTTGTTGACTAAGGGCTTCAAAGAATGGATTCTCTTCTTCAGTTTCTGTCCTAATAGCATAAGCAGTCGCCCGAATAAGTTTTCGACCAGCGACTGCTTGCTTTAATATTTCTTGGAAGTTTACTTTTTTACCAAATAAATTTTTTGCAGAATGATACATGTTGGAAACATCCACTAAAACTCCAACTCTTTGTTCTTTATGTTTTATCATATTTAATTTTATTCTATAACCTCATCTTCATCTTCTTTATTGATGATTTTTTCTAATTCTAATTCTTTTAATTTTTTTTCTTCTTCATCAGCAATCATTTTATTAGCTATTTTTAGTTTTAGTTTTTTAGCTAATTCCATAAAAGCCTGTTCATCTTCTTTTTGTAGATACTTTAATAAACGACGTCTCTCAGAAACTTTTCTTAAAAGACCACGTCTAGAAGAGAAGTCATGCTTATGCTTCTTTAAATGCTCAGTTAATTCTTCTATTTCTGATGTTAAAATAGCAATTTGAACTTGTGAAGATCCAGTATCATTAGCATGAGTTTGAAATTTCTTAATAATCTTTTCTTTTGATTTTTTATCTAACATTTTTTTTCCAAATCCGAGAAAAAGCTAAAAATAGCTAAAATCCAAGATTAGGCACTTATATTTATAATTAAATTTTGTTAACCTTTTTTTGTAATTTAGATTTTTTTCTAGATGCTGTATTTTTTTTAATAATACCTTTTTTAACTAATTTATCTATAGCTTTAATAACCTTGTTAAAATCTTTTTTAACTTCAAGGTCTTTAATCTCAATAGCTTTTTTTGTTTTTTTGATTAAATCTTTAGTTTTACTCTTAACTGAATTATTTTCTTTTTGTCTTTTAGCACTTTTTCTTAACTCTTTTTTTGCTGATTTCTTATTTGGCATATTATTTTAGTTATAATTTTTTATAATATATTATTTTAATTTATTTAATTTACCCCTTTATATGTTTTATTTTGGTCGGGGTGGCGGGACTCGAACCCACGATCTCCTGGTCCCAAACCAGGCGCCTTAGCCAACTGGGCCACACCCCGATTATTTTTTTGTGCCCCGGGTCAGAATCGAACTGACGACACAAGGATTTTCAGTCCTTTGCTCTA
>CAZSRC010000007.1:0-729 GCA_964609365.1 uncultured Gammaproteobacteria bacterium
TCTTCCTCCCTCATCTTTACTTAAAACATAAACTTCAGCTTCAAATTCAGTATGAGGAGTAACTATTCCAGTTTTAGATAAAACTTGACCTCTTTCTACTTCATCTTTTTTAGTACCTCTTAAAAGTAAACCAGCATTGTCACCGGCTTCACCTCGATCTAATGATTTGTTAAACATTTCTACACCAGTAATGGTTGTTTTTTTTGTATCCATAAGACCAACAATTTCAACCTCTTCACCAACCTTGATAACACCTCTTTCAATTCTACCTGTAACAACTGTACCACGACCTTCAATTGAAAAGATATCTTCAATTGGCATTAAGAAAGGTTTATCTAGATCTCTTTCTGGTGTTGGAATATGGTCATCTAAAGCTTTTAATAAATCGATAACTGGTTGAGCATCTGGTCCTGATGAATTTTCTAAAGCTTTTAATGCACTTCCTCTAATGATTGGAGTTGTATCTCCAGGAAACTCATACTTCTTTAATAAATCCTTAACCTCTTCCTCAACTAAGTCGATTAATTCTTTGTCCTCAACCATGTCACATTTATTTAAAAATACAACGATATAAGGAACACCAACCTGTCTAGCTAATAAGATATGCTCTCTAGTTTGAGGCATAGGTCCATCAGTAGCAGAAACTACTAAAATAGCTCCATCCATTTGAGCTGCACCAGTGATCATGTTTTTGACATAATCAGCATGTCCTGGACAATCAACGTGAGC
>CAZSRC010000007.1:739-8263 GCA_964609365.1 uncultured Gammaproteobacteria bacterium
GTGACGTGTTTCAGTTTCATACTCTTGATGAGAAGTAGCAATAGTAATACCTCTTTCTTTTTCTTCTGGAGCAATATCAATATCGGCAACTCCTTTTTGAGTTGCTTTCATACCTTGAGCATTAGCCACACTTAAAATTGCAGCTGTCAAAGTTGTTTTACCATGATCAACGTGGCCAATAGTACCAACGTTAACATGGGGTTTAATACGTTCAAATTTTTCTGCCATTTTTTTAAACTTACGACCCCTCAATTAAGAGAGTTACTTGCCCAAAAGGCAACCAGCCGTTTAAAATTAATTATAAATAAAAATTTATTTAAACAACTAAAAATAGTTAAAATAAATTAACTATTTTATTATTATTTTATTATTTAATCTTCTGATTCTTCTTTTACTTGAGGTGGTATTCTCCAATTATTTGATCTGGAGTTTCTTCCATTGCTATTATTACCTGAATTTCTATATTCATTATTGTCTATTTTATCAATTATTTTTTTTTCTGTCAAGGAATCATCCAGTCCCATCAAATCTTCATATTGATCAAGCGTCATTACAACAAAAGAGTTGTCGGGCTCACTGTTGTCAAATACTATAATTCTGTCCCCTGTTTTTTTGGATAAACCAATAACTTGTTTTAACTGTTTAGACATAGATAAAAATAATTAATTCTAAATTTTATTTTGATTTAGAATTATAGCATATATTTTTTAAAAATCAAGTGCCCTTTTTTATATAAAAAACTAATTATTTAATCTAGGATATTCTGAGCTTGGAGAAAAAATCCAAATTTCTGGACTCCAGTTAGTATAAATATTTTCTCCACCAATATTGCTATTTTCAAAACCTTCTTTCATTTGAGTGCTACTCCTAGGTAGACCCTTAGTGTTATCCGTTAAAGCGCTAACATCTTTGTCATAATAACTATTAGTAATAGTTCCATTTACACGATAGCCACAAAAACCACCAATAGTTATAGGGGTGGCTGTTTTTATTACAACTGAAACAGCATAGGAGTTAAAAATTTTGGGAGAGCCAAGCCTCATCATACCCACAAAACCACCAACCCCAGCAACGGTATTACCACCACCACGAACATTTACACCTAAATTAAAACTATCGTAAACCTCTCCTGCATAAGTCATACCGCCAATAGCCCCACCAATATACCTACCATGTCTATTAGTATCACCAGCATAAACATAACCTTCGTAAATTCCAATTTTTCTAACAATTGAATTTGTACTTAAATCAGAGGCCTCATTTATTAAACCTATGATACCACCAACAGCTTCCAATGTCCAAGCTTGAGATCCAACAGCTCTAACATCAGCATTATAAACAAAACAATTTTCAATATTAGAATTTCTTATACTAGCTATAAGACCACCAATTACAAGGTCCCCGGTAGTATTAGTCCTAACTGTTACATTAATTGAATTAACATTATAAATATTAGAGTTAGTAACCATGCCAACCAAAGAGGATACATAGCTTTTACCAATTATTTGAAAATTTTCTAAAATAATATTTTGCAATAAGGAATTAGAAATAACACCAAATAAGGCAACATAATCAGTAGTGCTTCTATTAATTTTAGCATTTCTTATTTTTAAACCGTTGCCATCATAAATACCAACAAAAGGATTGGCTAAATTTCCTATCGGTAGCCAACCCGAGCCACTTTGATAACCAGATAGATCGATGTGATTAATTTGAACATACTTTTTATCTAGACCAGTTTGATAGCTTGCCTCCCATTGAGTCCCAAGTCCCATAATTTGAGAAGTGCTGGAAGATAAACGGCTTAACTCATCGGCATTAGCTATTGGAATATATAAATCATTTTGTATTAGATTTGTAATTTGACCGGGTGTATAAATTCCCTGGGGGCATGGAACCTCAATAATTCCTGTAGGCAAAACGCATTTTTCACCAGAAGAAAAAATATCAAAACCAGACTCTAGGCAAAATGATAATTTATATGAATCATCAGAGGCAACATAGACATACTGATAATCACTTGAAATACAATCATATCCATAATAAGCAGGGTTTTCAGGAATTTTATCTAAATAAACTTGGGAACTTTGCACTCCTATCAATGATTGTCCGGGTAATAATTGACTAGGATAAGTGCCTTCAAATAATTTATAATTTTCCAATGCTAGACGAATCTCATTAATATCAGCAATTCTTTTTGAGTCACGAGAATTTTTTCTAATTTGACTATAGGAAACAATAGCCAAACTAGCTATTAATAATATTATAGAAATAGAAACAATTAATTCTATTAAAGTAAATGCTTTTTTATTTTTTTTAAAAAAAATCATAACTAAGGATTATTAGAAATAAATCTTTTAACTGTTAACTTTCCTGACTGAGCAAGATCCCTGTAGGAAACATAAGGAATTCCATTATCAACAAAAAGAGAAATTGATTCTACTTCAGATTCTGAGAATGCTAATGAGCCAACTGATCTCCAAGAATTAATACTTCCACCAATATACTTTTTAACAGATATCTTACCGCTATTCATCATATCTTTATAGGCTAAATAAGGACTTCCCCTATAAACAAAAAGTGATAAAGAATCAGAGGCGGAACTAGAAATATTACTAGAGTTTAAATCTTGCCAAGAATTATTTTCATATTTCATAACAACTGCTTTTCCAGATAAAGAGGCATCACTAAAAGAAACGTAAACAATATTTTTAGAAAAAGAAAGAGATGGGCTAGAGATTGCACCAGGAGAAATGCCAAAAGAGGAAAGTACTTGCCAAGAATTATTAAAAAACCTCATCACACTTAATTTACCAGAATTATTTAAATCCTTGAAAGCAATATAAGGAATATTATTATTAATTTTTAAAATTACATCCTCAGCTTGTCCCGGTGAAAAACCTGGATCACCAACATTTTGCCAAGAATTATTTTCATATTTCATCACACTCAATTTTCCAGACTGACTTTGGTCCTTGAAGGCAACATAAGGAATACTAGAAGAAAAGTCCATTGAAACAAAGCTAGCTTGCCCCTGAGAAAATCCAGGACTGCCAACATTTTGCCAAGAATCATTCTCGTATTTCATTAAAGAAACCCTGTTTCCATCCTCTTCTCCTAAATAAACCCTACCGCCATAAACGGCTGCTAAAAATTTATCACCACTAGAATTAACGCAGAAAGTTCTCCAGTTAAGATTTGTATCTCCGGCTGGTCTAACCTCTTCAAAAGAATAATCATTAAAAAAATTCTTTGCATAATAAAGCCTTCCTCCAAAATAACCAAAAAGTATTTTTGAACCATCAGAGCTCATAGATGAATTTAAAACTGGCCAATTTATATAGAAAGGATTAAATTGATTATCTTGAAGCATGATAAAGCTTGGTAAATTATTGGAATAAAAAATTCTAGAATTAGGATCTTGTAAACCATTTTTAGATAAGAAAAATTTTTGCCAATCAGATGAAATAGATAAGGCATTGTAATTAGTACCATAAGTCGTGACAAAATCAAGAGATGACCAGGTAGCACCAAAATCTAATGACTGAAAAAATTTACTATGACGACCAAGGAGCATCATCTTACTTCCATCAGAAGACACAGCAGAGCTATTCCAATCTCTATTAACATTACCATCTGGCTGAACCTCTTGCCAATTAAGACCATAGTTAGAAGAAATATAAGCTCTACCACCAGTACTAGTACTTCCTATTAACATATACTGACCATTACTAGACATAGAAGCTGTGTCCCATTTCTTATTTGTTGTACCAGATGGTTGAACTTGTTGCCAATTTAAACCATAATTAGATGATAAAAAAACTCTACCATTTATAGTTGATCCACTTTCTCCGACCAAAATATATTTTCCATCACTAGAAATAGCTAAAGCACTCCAACTACTAACAGTTGACCCAGAAGGTCTTATCTCGGTCCAGGTAGCACCAGAATCATTTGAAAGATAAGCTCTTTGATGACTACTATAGGTAACCAAAACTATTGTTGAGCCATTATTAGCCATAGCACACCTGTTCCAGTTTTTTACAACATTTCCAGCTGGTTGAGTCTCTTGCCAAACTAATGTTAGATAAGCATCACGAAAAGCAACATAAGGAATATTTGAAGAAACCGCTAAAGAAGTAAAGTCAGCGGCATCGCTAGAAAATCCAGGATCACCAATATTATCCCAAGAAGATCCATTAAACTTCATTAGACTAGCTTTATTAGAATTAGACCCATCTTGATAAGCTATATAAGGATTACCATTATAAACATATAAAGAATTATAATTTGTCCCAGTTGGTGAAAAACCAGGATTCCCGACTCCTTGCCAAGAACATTCATCTGGATTATTTAAACAAAAATTTGAACAAGGAGTGCTAAGTATTCCTCCAGAAACAGCACATTTAGATCCGGCTAAATAATTATCAACATTTGATTCTATGCAAAAAGATATTTCATAATTATTATTTTCAAAATCATAATAATAAGAATAATTTTTATTTGGACAATTAAAATTATAATAAGAAGGACTCTTGGGTATTTTAGAAATAAAAACAGCCTTAGAGTTTGGTCCAATTAATGCTTGTCCGGGTATTAATTCCTCCGGATAAGAACCTTCAATTTGTTTATAATTTTCTAAGGCAATTTGAATTTGGCTTATATCAGAAACCCTCTTCGAATCTCTACCCTTTCTTCTAGAATCTGCTATAGAAAAAATAACTATAGAAGATATTAAAATAATAATAGAAACAGTAACCACTATCTCAACCAAAGTAAATGCTTTTTTATTTTTTAACATGAATAAATTTTAATAATATAAAAAAATTATAACACATTTTTATAAAATAAAAAAACAGATTTAAATTTTAAACCTGTTTTTTTATTTTTGATATTTTATTTGCTAGATTTTTCTTTAATTTGCTCTAAAATATTTCTTGGAACCTCGCTATAATGAGAAAATTCCATGACATAATTAGCCCTACCCTGACTCATAGAGCGAAGTGATGTTGCATAGCCAAACATTTCTGCTAGAGGAACTTTTGATAATACAACTTTAGCATTGCCTCTTTCAGTCATTTCTTCTATTTGACCTCTCTTAGCATTTAAGTCACCAATAATATTTCCCATATATTCCTCTGGAGTTGTTACTTCAACTTTCATAACAGGCTCTAATAAAACTGGTGATCCTTTTTGACAAGCTTCTTTAAAAGCAAATATGGCAGCCATTTTAAAAGCAATTTCAGATGAATCAACTTCATGATAAGAACCATCATAAACAGTCACCTTAACATCAACTACTGGATAACCAGCTGAAACACCACTTTGCATAGCCTCTTTTACACCCTTTTCAATAGCAGGTATATACTCTCTAGGGATAGCACCACCTTTAACTTCGTCTAAGAATTCATAACCTTTTCCATCTTCTTGAGGCTCAACACGAAGATAACAATGCCCATATTGACCACGACCACCAGATTGCTTGGCATATTTATGTTCAGCTTCGGATCTTTGTTTAATAGTCTCTCTATATGATACTTGAGGGTTACCAACATTAGCTTCGACACCAAACTCTCTCTTCATTCTATCTACGATAATATCTAAATGTAACTCACCCATACCAGAAATTAAAACTTGACTAGTTTCTTCATCACTTTCAACTCTAAAAGTTGGATCTTCTTCAGATAATCTACTTAAAGCAATTCCCATTTTTTCTTGATCAGCTTTGGTTTTTGGTTCAACAGCAATTTTAATAACAGGCTCTGGAAAGACAATTGACTCTAATAAAATTGGTCTTTTTTCATCGCACAAAGTATTTCCGGTAGTTGTATCTTTTAAACCAATTACAGCAGCAATATCTCCAGCTTTGATTTCTTTAATTTCCTCCCTATGATTAGCATGCATTCTAACTAAACGACCAATTCTTTCTTTGTTTCCAGTTGAAGAATTTACAATATAGGAACCAGAACTTAAAACTCCGCTATAAACACGAACAAAACAAAGCTTACCAACAAAAGGATCGGTAGCAATTTTAAAAGCTAATCCAGAAAAAGGTTCCTTCTCATCAGCCTTAATAACTATTTTTTTTGTCTCATCCTTAATATCAGTTCCCTCTATTTGAGGAACGTCTAAAGGTGATGGTAAAAATTCACAAACAGCATCTAATGCCAATTGAACACCAATATTTTGTAAAGCTGTTCCGCACATAACAGGATAAATACTATTAGCAATAACTCCTTTTCTCATAGCTCCTTTTAAATCCTCATTAGAGATCTCTTCTCCTACTAAATATTTTTCAGTTAAAGAGTCATCAAATTCTACAACTTTTTCAACTAACTCAGAATGATATTTTTCTAATTTCTCTACCATATCAGCTGGAACTGGAATTTCACTTATTTGCTCTCCAAAACTACCTTCAAATTTGTAAGCTTTTTTAGTTAAAACATCAATAACTCCAGAAAATTCAGATTCAGATCCGATTGGTAATTGATAAGCAACCGCCTTAGAATTAAGTCTTTTCTTAATTGACTCGATGCTCATATAAAAATCAGCACCAGTTTTATCCATTTTATTAATAAAACAAATTCTTGGAACATTATATTTATCAGCTTGACGCCAAACAGTTTCAGATTGAGGCTCAACTCCTTGAGATGCATCAAAAACAGCAATAGCACCATCTAGAACACGAAGAGATCTTTCAACTTCAACAGTAAAATCTACGTGACCAGGAGTATCAATAATATTTATTTTATTATCTTTCCAAAAACAAGTAGTAGCAGCAGAAGTAATTGTAATACCGCGCTCCTTTTCCTGCTCCATCCAGTCCATATCAGCTGCTCCATCATGAGTTTCTCCAATTTTATGTTTTTTTCCTGTGTAAAATAAAACACGCTCAGTAAAAGTAGTTTTACCAGCATCAATGTGAGCCATAATTCCGATATTACGGAACTTATCTAAAGTATAATCTTGCGACATATATCTTTTATATTGTTATTCCCGCAAAAGCAGGAATTCAATTATTAATTTTAATTATATTTAAAAATCCATAGACCCCCGCCTACGCCGGGGTGATAAGGAGGGGGTTATCTTGCGAAGTGAGCAAAAGCCTTGTTAGATTCAGCCATTTTATGAACAGCCTCTCTCTTTTTAACGGCATTACCCTCTCCATTTGAAGCATCTAAAATTTCTGCGGCTAATTTTTCAGCCATTGATTTACCTCTTCTATCGTTGGCAGCCTTAATAATCCAATGACAACCCAAATAAAAACGTCTCTCTCCCCTAACTTGGAAAGGAACTTGATAATTAGCGCCACCAACTCTTTTTCCCCTAACCTCAAGTAATGGTGAAACTTTTTTTAAAGCTTTATTAAAAATGTGACGTGGATCATGCTTGGTTTCCTTTCTGATAAGATCGAAAGCATCATAAGTAATCTTTTGAGCAACAGATCTTTTCCCGTCTCTCATTATATAGTTTATAAATTTGGCAATATTTTTATCGCCATATTTTAAGTCATTTTCAATCTCT
>CAZSRC010000007.1:8273-30093 GCA_964609365.1 uncultured Gammaproteobacteria bacterium
ATTTTTTTTGAAAAATTGTCAGCTATAACAATTTATTATTTTTATTATTTCGAAATATTAAATTAATTTTATTTTTTTGGTTTTTTTGAACCGTATTTACTTCTAGACTGACCTCTTTTATCAACACCCTGTGCGTCATAAACACCTCTGACAACTTTATATCTTACACCAGGTAAATCTTTTGTTTTTCCACCTTTTAAAAGAACAATGGAATGCTCTTGTAAATTGTGTCCCATTCCAGGAATATAAGATGTTACCTCCATACCATTAGATAAACGAACACGAGCTATTTTACGTAAAGCAGAGTTTGGTTTTTTAGGTGTCATAGTTGTAACCTTAAAACATACTCCCTGTTTAAAAGGAGCTCCTTTTTTAGTTACCTTCTTTTTTCTGTGCAAAGAATCTAAAGTGGTTCTTAATGCTAAATTTTTCTTTCTTTTGCTAGATGACTTTCGCCCTTTTCTAACTAGCTGATTAATTGTAGGCATAATTAAAAAAATTATTTAAATAATTAAAAAAATATAAAAACCTTTTAGGCCTTTATTGTATGATTAAAATTTATCAAAATAATTAAAATAAGTCAAGATAATTATAATTAATAGTTTTTAAATTAATAAAAATATCAAAAAAAGAACTAGGCTGAAAACGAGCTCTTTAATTGAATAATAAGGTATAAAACCTTTAATATTAAACTTTTTAATTGGAAAAAATGGGTAAAAATGAGAATTATCAAGAGCATCTAGGATAAAATGGCCCAAATATGCAATAGAAAAAACAAGTCCAAATCTAGAATCTATTAAAAAAATAATTAAAGATAATATTATCCATGAAAAAATACTATGCAAATAGCTTCTAGAGCTATCTTTGTAATCCTTGGTTTTGTTCCAAAATTTTTTAAAATTAAGAGAAACTTTTTGTTTTATAGCTGGAATAAGATGATCAATATCAATAGCCAGAGAGCCAATTAAAGCAGCTGGATAATCTCCGCTAATTTTTCCTATTATTAAACCTAGTGCTAAATGAGTTGTTGAATACATATTTTTATTATAAACCAGTTAAAAATGTTAGAGATAAGATTATTGGATAAAATAATAATCTAAAAAATCCAAACATTAATAAAAATAAAATTAAAAACATTCCGTATTTTTCAACTGAAAAAAATTTAAATTTTAAATTATCTGGTAAAAAATTTGCTAAAATTTTAGATCCATCGAGTGGTGGGACTGGGATAAGGTTAAAGAAGGCCAATAGAAGATTAAGAAAACAAAAAATTATTGCCATTAAAAATATGGTATTTACAAAATTAGCTGAGATAGCAGAACTAACAAAGTTAAAATCTCCCATTAAATAAGCTGAAAAAATATTTTTCTTGAGAGAAGCTGCCATTGGTAAAAATCTAGCCAAAAGACCAAAAAAAATTGCCAGTATAATATTTGAAGCTGGTCCACTAATAGCAACTTTTAAATCACCATACTTTTTATCTCTAATATTGAAAGGATTGTAAGGAACTGGCTTGGCCCATGCTAATATAAAACCAGTCCCCGATAGAACAAAAAATAATGGTAAGATTATAGAACCAAATAAATCAATATGAGGTATCGGATTAAGGGTTAGCCTACCTAAATCTTTAGCAGTGCTATCACCCAATCTATTGGCCATCCAGGCATGACCATATTCGTGAACTATTATAGAAAATATTAAAATTAAAATAGATAAAATAACAAGAGACATAAGAAAAATAATTAAATAATAAAATTATTATAACAAATAAAATAAGTAATGGCAAAACACTTGATTATTTTAAAAAATTATACTACAATAAAAAACATTAATAATATTTAAGATAATTAATAAAAAATACTATGGGAAAGAAATGCGATATTTGCGGACGAAGCTCAACTAAAGGCGCTAGTCGATCACATTCAAACATTAAAACTTTAAAAAGACAAAACATAAATCTGCAAAGTAGAAATGTAATGGGAATTAAAGCTAAAATCTGCACCAACTGTCTTAGGACTATGAAAAAAAATGAAGAAAAATAAAAATAAAAAATAGAGACTTGAAAAAGTTTCTATTTTTTTTTATTTTTAAAAAAATAAAATACAAATAAATAATAGATAAAAGAAGATAAAATGCTCCAGCTTTCCACTCTTAGAAAAGAAATATTCCAAGAAGAAAAAAAATTAGAAACCAATAAAATATAAGACAAAAGAAAATCTAATAATAAATAAACAAGCTCTGCCAGAAAAGGTAATAAAAAATTTAAAAAAATAGCTAAAATAGACAAAGATATTATAACTGGAAGTAAAAAAAGAACTAAGAGATTAGTAATGGGGGCAATTAAAGAAACTTGATTAAAATTATATATTATAATTGGAGTTGTAATAATTTGAACAGAAATGCTTATGCTAATAATATCTAAAAAATAATCATTTATCTTCAAAAAACACCTCTCTAGTAAAAAAATTTTTAATTTAGGATGAATATATAAAATAGAAAAAACAGCCAAAAAAGATAATTGAAAGCCTATATCAATGAATATCATTAAGGGATTTATTAATAATAAAAATATAGCTGAAAAATATAGAAGATATTCAAGCTGACTATCTCTGCCCTGATAAAGTGCTAATGAGGTTAAAATTCCCATTAAAGAAGCTCTACAAGCAGAAGCCGGAAAAGATATAATACTTAAATAAATTAATAAAAATATAAATAATAGGTAAAAAGACCTGGACCTAGAAACACCTATCATAAACAAGCAACTTAAAAAAATAGAAGAAAGAAGAGATATATGAAGACCTGAAATTGCGATAATATGACTAATACCAGAAACAGAAAAAGAATCCCTTGCTTCTTGGCTCAGATAATTTTTATCAGCTAAGATCATTGCATGTAAAATAGCTGAGGAATCTGAGCTTAAATAATAATAAAATTGCTCAGATATCTTTAGTTTAAAATTTAAAAGATTTTTTTTAATTTCAAAAATAAATCTACTAAATATTCCTGGGGAAAAATTATTAATTTTTTCTATTTTTTTTATACTGGGATAATAAGCCACAGCATCAATATTAAATCTCTTTAAATAAAGACTGTAATCAAAACTATCTATTTTGGAGGCTTTTAAATACTCCCCATCAATCTCTAGGAAATCACCATAATTATAAAGTGGCTGATTATTAGTAAATATCAATATTTTTCCCTTAACCTTAAAATAATCTAAATTATTACTAAGCCCTTGATATATTTTTAGTTTAATTTTTTGTTTTGAATTATTTATTTCTGGTTCCGAAAAAATCCTTCCAATTAATTTAAAATTTTGATTTGAAAAATTAGAAATATCAATATTGGGATCTTTTTGAAATATTAATTGATGTCGCCAGATAGCCAAAAAAATAAAGAAGCAGGAAATTAAAAATATTTTTTGATAAAAAATTATCAAAATTAAAAAAATCAATGCAATAAAAAAATAGTAAAAAGAAAAAATATTACTCAAAAACAAAAAATAATGAGAAATAAATAATCCAAAAATAAAAGACAAAAGAGATGTAATCCAAAAATAATCTTTAAACATAAATACCAATATTTTTAATATTGGTATTTTAAGAAATTGAAGCTAAATTAAATAATAAAAATTTATAAAATGATTTTAAATTATTTATTTTTATTTTTTAATAAAAATCTTAAATAATTTTCAATAAAATCCTTAATATCGCCATCTAAAACATCTCCTATATTACTAGTAGAGAAATTATTTCGATGATCCTTAATCATTTGATATGGTTGAAAAACATAGGAACGAATTTGTTTTCCCCAAGTTCCTTGCCCAGCCGAACCTTTTATTTTCTTTAAAGACTCATCACTCTCATCTTTGAGTGCTTGCGCTATTTTAGCCTTTAAAATCATTAAAGCTTTTTCCTTATTCTGATGCTGTGATCTCTCGCTCTGGCAAGAAGTACTTAATCCACTAGGAATATGAACAATTCTAACCGCTGAATCTGTAGTATTAACACTTTGACCACCTGGTCCAGAAGATTTGTAAACATCAATTCTTAGATCTTTTTCATTTAATTCTATGCTGTTATCATTTTTTATTTCTGGGATTACCTCTACTCCAGCAAAAGAAGTGTGTCTCATGCTCTCAGCATCAAAAGGAGAAATTCTGACTAATCGATGAACACCATTTTCACTTTTTAAATAAGCATAAGCATAAGGTCCAGAAACTTTTATAACCGAGGTTTTTATACCTGCTTCGGAGGCAACCATTCTATCAAGTATTTCAGTTTTAAAATTATTTTTTTCACAAAACCTTAAATACATTCTTTCTAATATTTGGGCAAAGTCCTGAGCATCAACTCCTCCACTGCCAGCATGAATTGAAATTATAGCATTACTATTATCATTTTCTTGATCAAATAATAATAAAAATTCTAATTCAGAAAACCTCTTCTCTAATTCTAAAAATTTATTACTAAAATCATCAAATACAGAATCATCTTTTAAATGATCAGCTAAAGAGGCTAAAGATTCTAATTCTACAACATCATATTCTAAAGATTCAAAAGGATTAATTTCCGACTTTAAATTATCAGCATCTTGTGAAATTTTAACCGCACTTAAATTATCATTCCAAAAATCATCTTTAGATATAAAAAATTCTAGATCTCTTAGTTGAACTTTTTTTCTTTCGATGTTTAAGAAGTTTTTCAATTCTAATATTCTTTCTCTTAATGTATTTATTTTTTTTATTAAATTATCCATACTTAAAAATTAATTCCACTCCTGAGACTGTCTAACTAGTAAGTCCTTGGCCTTTTCTGGTTCGAGCATAATATCTTTTACTATTTTTTCTAATCTTAATCCCTGAGAGGCTTTAACTAAAATTAAATCACCAAAAGAGATTTTATTCTTAATGGATTCAATAGCATCACTTGCCCTAGCAAAAGTAAAAATATTATTTTTATTAAAACCAGCTTTTATAGCCGACCTACCAATATCTCTAGACCTCTCACCAATTAAAAACAAAATATCAACCCCAGAGCTTGCTACCTTTTTACCCACTAAAGCATGCCCATCCTCACTATAATGGCCCAGCTCCAACATATCCCCTAAAACAACTATTTTATTAGCCTTGTCTAGTTGTGTCTTAGATAGAGCATCTAGCGCGCTCAAAGATGATTCTGGCGATGAGTTGTACGTATCATCAATTATTAATGAATTTTTAACACCCTTAATAATATTCATTCTACCGGCTATTGTTGGCATTTCATTTAATATTTTTGCTATATCAATTAAATTAAGGCCTAAATAATCAGCAACTGCAATTGCTGCCAAGGAGGAATAAATAAATGGATGACTAATCATTTTACTTAAATTTATTGGCAAAACAGAACCCTTATAATCTAATTTATAATTAAGCCCATAAAAACTATCCCCCGATAAATCTCTTGGTAAAATAAAATTAATATCTTTTGCTAATAAATCAGCCCCTGGTTCTAATCCATAATAAATTGTCTTACATTTAATATCTCTGTCCAGGCCTTTTAAATATTTATTATCAAAATTTAAAATTGCTAAAGAATCTTTTTTTAAATTCTTAACTAATTTAATTTTTTCTTTTTTGATTTTCTCCAAACTGCCAAAATATTCTATATGAGAGTGAGATATATTGCTAATTATTCCAATATCAGGTTTAACTATTGATAAAAGATAGTCCATATCCCCCTCTCTATCAATGCCCATTTCTAAAACTAAAATTTCTGGATAATCTTGATCTTTAAATATTAATAATGTGCTAGCATAAAAAAATATTTTTATCCAAGAAAAAATATTTTTACCAGCAGATTCTCTACCAATAATAGAAAGAGGGAGACCAAATTCATTATTATAGTTTTTTATACTAGCTCTAACTTTAAATTTTTTTGATAAAACAAAATTTAAAGATTCTTTAATACTAGTCTTTCCGACGCTCCCAGTTATACCAATAATTTTAGGTTGGTATTTTTTTATTATTTTTTTAGCAAAAAATGCTAAAATTTTGATAAGTTTTTTTTTCATATATAATTAAATCATTTTCTTTCTTTTGGTATTTTATAATATTTTAATAAAAAATCGGTTATCTCTCCAAAAATAGGCACTACAGTCCCCTCAGCATAAACCGATGTCTTAGGATTGTCAAATTTAACTAACATTACAAATTTTGGATCACTTATGGGTCCATATCCAACAAAATTATGTATATATTGATTTTTTAAATATCCACCACTAGGAGAAGGTATTTGAGCTGTTCCAGTTTTACCACCAATATAATAACCATCTATTTTTGATTTTTGGGCATGTCCATTTTCCACAACATTAACTAACATGGCAGAAACAGCTTCGGCGCTTTGCTCTGAAATAACTCTCCTAATTTCAACTGGATCAACTTTTTTTATCAAATTATTATTCTGATCTAAAATTTCTTCAACAATATATGGTTTCATTAAGACTCCCTTGTTAGCAATTGCTGCATAAGAAGATAGCATCTGTAAGGGAGTAACAGCCATTCCTTGACCAAAAGAAGCTGTAGCAAAATCAACATCTTTTACTTTATTAGATAATAAATTTTTAATATTACCACTACTCTCGGAACTAAGTTCAATTCCCGTTTTCTCACCAAAACCAAATTTTTTAAGATAATCAGAAAAAATTTGTGAACCAACCTGATTGGCGGCAAAAATAGCTCCAGTATTTAGAGAATTTTCTAAAACATAATTCATATCAACAGTACCATGACCACCCCTAGTATCAAAATCAGAATTTTTTAATGGTTTTGGCCAACCTTTTATTAAAATTTGACCCTTATCTTCATAGATTGTTTTTGGACTTATTTTGTTTTGATCAATGGAAATAGCCATTGTAATTGTTTTAAAAACTGACCCTGGTTCATACTGATGAGAGACAACCTGATTATCAAAAATAATAGGATCTTTAATTTCCTGATAATTATTAGGATCAAATCCTGGCCAAGAACACATTGCGATTATTTTACCAGTTTTAGGGTCCATTATAGTAATACTAGCGCTATCAAACTTGTGCTTTTCCTGAGCTTCTTTTAATTTTTGACAAACATTAACCTGAATAGCATAGTCAATGGTTAAAACTAAATTTTGCCCATCAATAGGAGCTAAATATTCTTTTTTATCAATAATAATTCTCCTACCTTGATAGCTTCCCTTATCACCAATTAAAAATCCATCCTCTCCTCTTAACTCATGATCGAAGAAGCCCTCTAAACCATAGTTACCGGAATTTTCTAAATTAGAAAAGCCAATTAGATTAGAGAATAACTCTTTTTCCGGATAATAACGCAAACTCTCCCATTGATAACTAAAACCTTTAATTTCATTACTAATATCACGATCATCTGATAAAAATACTTTTCCATTTTTAATATACAAATCACTTGAACTACTTAAGGAAAATTCATCTTTTAAAATCTGAAAATATAGCTCAATTAATTCATTTTTTTCTATCTTTTTTCTAACGAGTCTCGAATATTTATCCTTAAAATTAACTTTTGTAAAATAATCATTAATAATAACCTGCTCCCTTTCTTTAAATTCTAAATCCCATTTCACTTTTTTAAACTCTAACCACTCTTGATTGGTTTCTAACTCTTTTTTTCTAGAAATAAGTTCATTTTTTTTATTAATTTTTTCCTCATCACTAATACTAAGATTATTGATATATTTTAATTCATTTTCTAACTCCTCCTTTTCCTGATTCTCCAAAAATTCATTAAGCTCTTTTTCTACTAAATTTTTATGAAAAACATTAAAAACATTTTGTAAAATAAAGAGCATTGATTCATCAGACAATGCCTTTGGATTAATATAGACAGCTGCATACTCCTTGCTTAGCGCCAAGGGGTATAATTGAGAATTATTTTTTAAATAAAGCTTGCCTCTTTCTGCTTTGAGCTCGCTATAAATATTATGCTGTAAACCAGCTCTAGCTAAATATTTTTCATTATTAATTATTTGTAAAAAATACAATCTAAAAATAATAAAAACAGACATTAAAAAAATAATCGCTATTAAATAATTAAGACGATTATTTCTAAGCACTGGCTTATTATCGTTTTTCTTCTTTAAAAAATCAAAAGCCATTTTTATATTTATAATTTATTTTTTAGCCAAAGAATCTTCACCAGCATTAATATAATCAATATTCGCAACCTTCACCATATTTAAATCTTTTAATTTACTGCTAATATTTTCATAAGATTCTAAATTATTTTTTACAGACTCCATTTCCTGTCTTTCTTCTTGTAAATAATTTAATTTTAGTTTTAATTGTTCTAATTCTAAATTTTTAACCATTAAGTCATCCATGCTTTTTAAAAAATATAAAGCACCCATAACAAGAATTACAACTAGACACATATTTAAGGCAGCGAAAAATTTATTTTTATTGTTTTTTGTTGTGCTCATATTTTTTATATAAATTATTAAATTTTTTCTACTGCTCTTAACTTAGCACTTCTTGCTCTGGCATTTTCTTTTAATTCTTGATCTCCTGCTATTAATGGTTTTTTTGTTAATATTTTGAAAACCGCTTCTTCACCCTTTGATAGATCTCTGAAAAAATTTTTTACAATTCTATCTTCAAGACTATGGAATGATACTATTACTAATCGTCCACCCTTTTTTAATAAATCAACTGAAGAAGATAAAAATATTTTTAAACTTTCTAATTCTTGGTTTGTTTCTATCCTTAATGCTTGAAAAGTTTTAGTAGCGGGATGTATTCTTTTAGACCAAAATTTTCTTGGTATACTAGAGGAAACAATATTAGCTAATTCCCCAGTTTTTTCTATTTTTTTATTTTTTCTATAATTAACTATATTTTGAGCTATCCTTTTAGCCCAAGACTCCTCTCCATATTCTTTAATTATTTTTTCTAATTCATCTTGTCTATAATTATTGACTATCCAGTAGGTACTATTTTCAGATTTAGGACCAAAGGCCATGTTTAAATCAGTATCCGATAAAAATGAAAATCCCCTACTATTATCACTTAATTGAGCTGATGAAAGACCTAGGTCGAGAACCATTGCATCAAATTTTTTATTTATCTTATTCTCAAGAACAATATTTTTAATATTGGAAAAATTTTCATTAAATAATAAAGTATTCTTATTTTTTAATTTTGAAAAATTACTAATTGCTAATGGATCTAAGTCCGTAGAAATAAGTAAAGCATTTTCACCTATAGCCTCGCTTATCTTTTTAGAGTAAGAGGCCCCACCAAGAGTTCCATCAAAACAAAATGATCCTTTTTTTAAATTTAAATATTTAAGCACCTCCTCGATCATAACTGGAATGTGAAAATATTTTTCCATATTATTAAAAAACTAAATTCCTAAATCACCTAACTCCTCGGCTATAGCATTACTATTTTTCTCTGACTCTTTTTTATATTTATCCCAATTATTTTTATCCCAAATTTCCAAATGATTATATAGCCCGGCAATAATGACACTTTTATTTAAAGAGGAAAATTCTCTTAAATATTCTGGTAAAGTAACTCTTCCCTGATTATCAAATTCCAAATCCATAGCGCCAGCTAAAAAATGTCTAGCGAAGGCTCTGGCCTTAGACTGACTTATTGGCAAAGAAGATAATTTTTGAGCTATCTTCTCCCATTGATCCTTTGTATATAAAAATAAACAATTATCCAATCCCTTGGTTACTACTCCACCTTTTTTTAATAAAGATCGAAATTTAGCTGGAATAGCTAATCTCCCTTTATCATCTAAATTATGGTTGTATTCTCCAATAAACATATTTGTTTTAAAAAAAATAAATTTTAATTTCAGTATAACTCACCTAAGTTCCCCACTATTCACCTAACAACTATAATTATACACCACTTTTCCCCTAAGGTCAATATATTTTATTGAACAAAAAGAGCAATAAAAACAGTCATAAAATAACAAATAAAAAAGCGAGCAATAGTTATTCACATAAGCGCTCGCTTTTATCAAAAAATCTATTTAATTTTATTAACAATTAATAAACAGGAAATCCACAACCCTAGGAAATGACCCTTTTTAAATTATCTTCTAAAAAATTCCAATTCATTAAATTATTTAGTAAGACATCCAAATACTCTCCTCTTCTGTTTCTATAATCAATATAATAAGCATGCTCCCAAACATCAATACAAATTAGTGGAATTTGATTTTCACTTATTGGATTGTGGGCATTTGAGCTTGCCTTTATTTTTATTTTAAAATTTTCATCTAGAACTAGCCAAACCCAACCACTACCAAATTTGGCAAGAGCAACTCTTTTAAATTCTTCAATAAATTTTTCCCAAGAAGAAAATCTTTCATTAATTTTTTCTTTTAAAAAATCGGATGGCTCTATCTTTTGTGGACTCAAGCTCTTCCAGTAAAAATCATGATTAAAAACCTGAGAAGCATTATTAAAAACTAATTTTAAATTATCTTGATCAAATGATTTTTTAATAATAGATAATAAATCTTCATTTTCTAAATCAGTACCACTTATTAATTTTAATAAATTATCAAAATAAGTTCGATGATGTTTTTCATAGTGAAAATCTAAAGTTTCAGATGATATATAATTAGCAAAAGCATCCTTAGAATAAGGGAGTTCAAAAAATTTTAACATATTATTATGGTTATTTTATAAAAAATTTATTTATATTTAATATAATTATTTTCCTGTAAGATATTTAGATCTGGTATTATTTCTATTTTATCAGAAGAAGAGACAGAGTTAGACCAGGACAAATTTACTTTCTTGGATTCTAATGACATAAACTCTGAAATAGTATATTTATTTATGGCAACAATATTAGATCTATTAAAAATTATAATAGATAAAGGTAATGACCAATAATTATAGGGGCTATTATTTTTAATAGAAAAAGAGAGATTATTACTACTTTTAAGACTAGAGTCAGGAGCTGGAATAGAACTAAACTCTATATCATTAATTAAAAAATTAACTCTTTCTGAATAATAATTGGGCCAATTTTGATATTTTCTAATATCTACTCTTTCCCAACTAATATTTTTTATAATAAACTTTAAATTATTTGGACGACTATCTAATTTTACAGAAAGGATTAATAAATATTTATCTTCATCTGGAAAAAGTATTGAACCAGAACAAGCTAGTTCCTGCCCATTATCAACAAAGCAATAAGTAATATTTGCAAAAAAATTATTATTAGGATTTTTTACTTTAGCGACAAAATCATATTTATCATTATGAAAAAAACTCTGAACAATGCTTTCTTGGATAGGATTAGCCAAGCGACTAGCCCCTGGAGAAACCTCCGTAGAAGAAAGCTCTTGCAAAGATCGGCGCTCTTCATCGCTATATCTTATGTAATCATAAAGATTATAAAAAAAATAAGAATAAAGAAAGACGGAAATTGCAGCAAGAAAGAAAATAAAAGAAACAAAAAAAATTTTTCTATTTTTTAAAAACCATAGAGAAAAATTGAACTTATCTCCCGGGTATTTTTTTTTATCTTTTTGACCGCTAAGATTTATACCTAGGTCATTTTTATTAGATTCATTGTTCATATTAATTAAAAATGTTATAATTTAGGAAGTGTTAATATTATAACATAATTTTAATAATTTTAAAAAATATGAAAATCAATACTCCATTGTCAGTTCCAAAAAAATATAAAAAAATTTATCAGAAAAATTTTAAAGAAGCTACTTTTAATACTGGTAAATTATTTTTATTTGCAGGAGATCAAAAAATAGAACACCTAAGCGACGACTTTTCTAAAAAATATAATAATGAACAAGTTGAGCATCTTTTTGAAATTGCCGAAAATTCTAAAATTGGAGTTTTTGCGGCTCATCTTGGATTAATTTCTAGATATGGAGAAAAATACAAAAAAATACCCTACTTAGTAAAATTAAATGGAAAAAGTAATTTAGTAAAAAGTCAGGATCCATTAAGTCAAGCTTTATGGAGCGTTGATGATGTTTCTGATTTTAAAAAACAGAGTAAGCTAAAAATAATTGGAGTTGGTTATACAATCTATCTGGGTAGTGAATATGAAAATCAAATGCTAAAAGAAGCTGCTCAAACAATTAAACAAGCTCATCAAAATGGCATGCTAGCAGTTTTATGGATATATCCAAGAGGTAAAAATGTTAAGGAAGAAAAATCAATAGAAATACTTTCCGGAGCAGCTGGTCTTGGTTTATGCCTTGGTGCTGATTTTATAAAACTAAACTACCCTTTTGGAGTTAAAGAGTCTGATGCTAAAAAATTTCAAGAAGTTGTAATAGCTGCTGGAAATAGTGGAATTATTTGTTCTGGTGGAGAAAAAATTAATTCAGAAGATTTTTTAAAAATGATAAAAAATCAAATTAAAATATCCGGGGCTCGTGGCTGTGCTATAGGAAGAAATCTCCATCAAAATAAAAAAAGTGAGGCTATAAAGTTGGCCAACAAAATACAAAAAATAGTTATTGAGTAAAATAAGTATAATAAATTAGAATAAGAAAATACAAACATCAAATATTGGCTGTTTTATATATGTATTCTTGGTAAAACATTGACAAAAATATAAAAATATGTTATAATTATAATTATAGTTTATTTAACAATATAAAAAAAGGAGGGGCAAATGCAAAAAGCAATTGTAAAAAGTAAGTGGAGAAATGCCGAGAATTTAGATTTATTGGCGGAATTACACTTTCCAGCCGAAAAAAAATATTTTAACTACTACAAAGAATATGATCCAGAAATGAGGATCGTATGTAGACAAGTTAAAAATCCTCTTCCAATGAGAATAGCGATAAAGGATCTAACCTTTGTTGCAAAGTCCATGGGACTATCCATTGGAAAGAGGGATGATATCTAAAAAAAGAGCTAAAAAGCTCTTTTTTCTTTTATATAGATTTAATTACTACTGCTTATTTTCTATCTCTTCTATTATTTTTTTAATAAAATCATCTTTGTTTACTGTATCAATTTTTTGTTCACCTCTTTTTCTAATAGCAAACTCTTTACCCTCTAATTCCTTGTCACCGATAACTATTATATAAGGAATTTTTTCAGAAATAGCTTTTCTAATTTTATTTGCCACTGTTTCATTGTCAATATCAATCTCAACCCTTAAATCCATATTTAAAAAGTCTTGCCTTAATTTAGAGCAGTAATCATTATGTTTTTCACCAACTGAAACAATTTTTAATTGAACCGGGGAAATCCAAAGAGGAAAAGCGCCACCATAATGCTCAATTAATACAGCAAAAAATCGCTCCAAAGAACCTAATAATGCTCTATGAATCATTATTGGCTCCTCTTCTTTTTCTGATCCCTGATAAGTCATTTTAAATTTCTTAGGGTTTTGAAAGTCTAGTTGAATAGTGGTTAATTGCCACTCCCTACCAATAGAATCCTTGGCTTTAATATCTAAAGATGGTCCATAAAATTTAGCCCCACCCTCCTCGATCTCATAAGGCATATTAAAATCACTGACAACCTCCTTAATTGTTTTTTCGGCCAAATTCCAAACCTCTGGATCGCCCATATAATTTTGGATATTTTTAGGATCACGTATCGCTATATATCCTTTTAAATCTGTAAAACCGAAAACTTTAAACATATCAAAGCTAAATTGTAAAACCTCTTTATACTCAGCGGCAAACTGATCTTTTCTGCAAATAATATGAGCATCATCTTGAGTAAAACCACGAACTCTCAACATTCCATTTAACTCACCACTTTTTTCATATCTATAAACAGCTCCTAGTTCATTCCAGCGAAAAGGAAAATCTCTCCAGGACCTAGGTTTTGAATTATATATTTCTACATGAAATGGACAATTCATTGGCTTGGCATAATATTCCTCACCATCAACATTCATTGGTGCATACATAGATTCTTTAAAGAAGCCTAAATGACCACTAGTCTCCCATAATAAAGCTTTACCAATATGAGGAGTATAAACAGTATCATATCCTCTTTGACGATGAAATTTGCGCCAAAAAGACTCAACAGCCTCCCTAACCTTTGATAATTTAGGATGCCATAATATTAAACCTGAGCCAACCTTTTCACTAACAGAAAAAAAATCTAAATCTTTGCCTAGTTTTCGATGGTCCCTCTTCTCTACCTCTTTTAATAAATTTAAATAATCATTTAATTCTTCTGGACTAGAAAAGGCTAGTCCATAAATACGTGTTAACATTTTATTTTTCTCATCACCTCGCCAATAAGCTCCAGCTAGTTTGTTTAACTTAAAAGAACCAATCTTAATTTTGGCGCTTGAATCAATATGTGGACCACGACATAAATCAGAAAATTCTCCCAAGCTATAAAAACTAACCATATTCTCCCCCTCAGCCTTTAAAGAGTCTAAAATATCTAATTTATAAACATCGTTTGAATTTTTAGCCTCTGAGATAGCTTCGTCAATATTTTTTTCACTTCTTTCAAATTTTAAATTCTGTTTAATGATATGCTTCATCTTCTTTTCAATTTCAAGTAAATCATCTTCACTAATTTTAATCTCTCCAAAATCTATATCATAATAAAAACCATTATCAACATCTGGGCCAATGGCAAACTTAGCATCAGGATAAGTTCTAAGAACTGCTAGTGCTAAAATATGAGCCATTGAATGTCTAATCATTTTTAAATCTTGTTTTTCCATAAAATTATTTATTAAATTTATTATTTTTAAATACTTAAAAACCCGTTCCAATAATTTAAAATTAATTAAATTACTAGAACGGGTTTTCCCGCGGTTCCATCTAGTTTCCCTTTTAAGGGCAGCTTTATTTTACTGATAAAAGTTTAGTTTCCGAAGAAATAACCCCTACAGGGTAACTATGATTGGTAGTCATAGCAATCACTTTATTATCAATAAAGAAATATTAACATTTTTAAAAAATAAAGTCAATTTTAGAAAATTTAATCTAGATAAAACTCCTCATTTGACGATTAGCCTTTAAATCTTGAATTGTCTTTTTGATTCCATTTTCTAAAGTTACAACTGGCATCCAGCCTAATTCATTTCTTATTTTAAAAGTATCCGGAATATTTAATTGAGTCATAAATAAACGATTTTGCTCAAATTTTATATTTGATTTTGATGCAGTTAAATCAATAATCATTTTCGCAACATCATAAAGCTTTAAATTATTCTCTGATCCAACATTATAAGGACCAGAAAACTCGGATCTAATAACCTTAATAGCAGCATCAACAACATCATCAATATAACAAAGAGATGAGGAAAAATTTTGATCACCAAAAATAACTAAATCTTCTCCATTTAATGCATTATTAACAAAATCTGGAATCATCTGATCATCTTTAAGCGCCATTCTTGGTCCAAAAACTCTAAATACTCTTATTATTTTTGCATCTAAACTAAATATTGACTTATAATTATTAATAAAAGACTCTGCAAATCTCTTACCCTCATCATAACAACTTCTTTCACTTAAAATATCGGTCCTTCCCCAATGATCCTCTTTTACCTTATTATCCTCAGAATAATCTTCTCTTAATCCATAAACAACTGAAGATGAAAATTGTAAAAATCTAGATTTATACCTAACTGCTATATCTAATCCATTTTTTATTATATAAGAATTAGCTAAAAGTATTTTTTCTTTATTAATAGTAAAATTTTTAGCAGACATTGGACAAGCTAAATTATATACCTCTTGTATTCCTTGAAAAGGAATCTTGAATCTATTTAATTCAACTAATGACTCTAAATCAATAGGCTGACTTAAATCATGATTAATAAATACAAAATTAGGATTAGACAATAAATGCTTAATATTTTTATGACTGCTACTAGAAAAATTATCTAAACAAATAACTTTATTATCCTTAATAAGTTCATCACATAAATTAGACCCTATAAAACCAGCGCCACCGATAACTAGAATATTTTTTTTATCAAAAATAATTGGAGACATAATTAAAAAATATTATTTAAATTAAATAGAAAAACTATCTTTATTATATAAGAAAAATTTAAAAAAATCAATTATATATTTCCATAAACTCAACCACTATACCGCCAGAATATTCACTTTCCAGACCATAAAAAGAGGCTAGGAGTTCACCCCTGCCATTAAAAGCCCTAATATGAGGAGTTCCCCCTGGACCAGCGCCAGTAATAACTTCATCTAAACCATCTTTATCTAGATCGCCAACGGAGAGATTTATTCCATTTTTAAAGTTATTAGAATATGCAATAATTTTTTTCAATTCTTGACCAGAGCTAGAAAATATTTTAATCTCAGAAACTCTTCCGGGCCCGGGCACAACAACTATCTCTTTTCTATCCTTACTATCTTTTCCATAAATATTTGCTAATCTGATTTTAATTCCGCCAAAAAAATTATCCTCATAAGCAAAAAACTGTCCCAATAATTCACCGCTTCCAGAAAAAACCCTAACATGAGGACCACCACCAGGACCAGCTCCAGTAATAATTTCAGACTTACCATTTCCATTAATATCACCAACTGCGACATTAACACCTCCTTTAAAATTCTGATCGTAGGCAAAAAATTGACCCTTTAAATTACCAGATGTATCAAAAATTCTAACATGAGGACCACCACCAGGACCAGCTCCAGTAATAATCTCAACAAGTCCATCGCCATCAACATCACCAATGGCAACGTTAACACCACCTCTAAATTTTTGTTCGTAAGCAAAAAATTGACCTTTTAAATTACCGGCAATATCAAAAATTTTAACATGAGGACCACCACCCTCGCCCGCTCCAGTTATCAACTCCTTAACACCATCACCATCAATATCAGCTGAAATCATATTAATACTACCATTAAAATCTTTATCATAAGCAAAAAAACTAGACTCCTCTACTCCTTTATTTTTTAAAATCTTAACAGTATTAAAATTTTCATTGCCAGAGCTTGATTTAAAATTTCTAATATCTGATTGTGGGAAAATTAAAAAACGACTATCTAAATTGCTCCATTTTTCCAAGGCCCAATTAATTGAACTAGATAAATTAACCCTACCACTACCTAGTTTATTTTCATAAAGAAGATTTAACTTGTTGATATCATCAGCACTTTTCAATAAAATATCAACCAATTCTTTGCTATTAAGTTTAGGGTTGGCCTCTTTTATTAGTGCTAAGCTCCCGCTGACTAAAGCAGCGGACATTGATGTTCCGGACCAATATCCATTATAATATTTTTCCTTAGCCTCAGTATTATCATAAAAATAAGTAGAAAAAAAACTTATTCCAGGAGCTGATATATCAACACACTTACTTCCATAGGAAGAAAAATTAGCCTTTTGATCCAGAGTATCAGTGGAGCCAACTGTAATTATAATATTTTCATTCTTAGATCCCTTGAAACATGCTGGATACATCATTTCATTATCTAAATTATTAGAGTTGTTACCTGCTGCAGCTACAACTATAACACCAGATTTATAAGCTCTCTCAACTGCTTCATTAAAACCTTTATTGTAAGTAAGACCGGAAAAGCTAAGATTTATAATATCAGCACCATTATTAACAGCATAATCAATAGCTCTAATTACGTCACTAATCTTCCCCTCACCCCTATCATCCAATGCTCTAAGTGGCATTATTTTAACATTTTTAGCAATTCCAGATATTCCAAGACCATTGTTAGTACTAGCACCTATTATTCCAGCTATCATTGTTCCGTGATTAAGACCAGCGTCATCACTATTTTTAGTTAACTTTGGACGAGGGTCGGGTATATTTAAAATAAAATCCCAACCATGAAGATCATCAATAAAACCATTATGATCATCATCTATACCACTATTATATTTCTCAAATTTATTAACCCAAATCTTATCAACTAGGTCAGGATTGTCGATATTAACACCAGAGTCTATAACAGCAACCACGACCTCCCTGCCCTTAAAATTTTGGCCCCAAATTTGAGTAAATCCTATTCTATTTAAATACCACTGATCTTTAAAATAAGGATCATTTGGTAAAAAATTTGAAGCTTTGGAATCATTAATTGAAAATAAAAATAAAAAAAATGCTAAAAACAGAACGGATTTTTTATTTTTACCGAAACATTTTAGCATATTTTTTAAAAATGAATATTTTTAGGATTTCTTATCTTCTTTTTTCTCTACTGCTACAGTAGCAGCAACATCTTTAACCGCTGAGGCTTGAGGAGCATCATCAGCTTGAGGCTCAGAAACAGTAGCCACTGCATCAAGTGGGTTATTTAAAATCTTTATTCCAGAAGGAACAATTAAATCTCTTACTTTAATAATATCATTCATTCCTGCAAGTACTGATATATCAACATCAATATGGTCAACTAAATCAGCAGGAAGACACTCTACTGAAACTTCATCAATATTTTTTACTAACAAAGCACCAAGCTCTTTAATAGCTTTGGATTCTCCAACAAAAATAAGTGGAATTTCAGTGCTAATTTCTTTGCTCATATCAACTAAATAAAAATCAACATGAATAAAGAAACCCTTAATTGGATTTTTTTGAATCTCCTTTATTAAAACTTTAATATTTTTTGAAGAATCTATCTCCAAATCAATTAGATTTGATTCTCCGGCAGCTTCATAAGCCTTAATAAAATTATTAATTTTAATTTTTAAAATTAGATTTTCCGATCCTTGACCATAAACAACTGCGGCCATAAAATCTTTTTCCAACTTTTCATTTTTAACTCTAGACTGAGCCTGTAATTTAATTTCCATATTTTTTAAAAAAATTATAAATAAATTATATTAATTAATTATAGTTAAGATCTTGATTTCACTATTATATTTTGAATAATCCCAATTAAAATAAAATTTGCTAAAGTAGCACTTCCACCATAACTAATAAAAGGGAGTGAAATACCAACAACAGGAACTATAGCAATGTTCATACCAATATTAATAAACATTTGAATAAAAATCAAGGCCACCGCTCCTAATATAAAAAATATAGCAAAATCATCATTGTTTTTCCTAATAAGTGAAAGGAGTCGCCAAAGCAATATAAAGTAAATAAATAGAACCAAAGAAGTTCCTAAAAAACCTAATTCTTCGGCTATAACTGAAAAAATAAAATCATTTTGAGCTTCTGGTAAAAATTTTAGCTGTGATTGAGAACCAAAACCAACACCTCTACCCGTGTAACCACCAGAACCAACAGCAATTAAAGCCTGTGAAACATTATAACCCTCAGATAAGGAATTTTGGCCAGGATTAAGTAGGGTTAATATTCTATTTTTTTGATAATCTTTAAAATAAAAATTCCAAGCAAAAAAAGAAACTACTAAAACTGGTAATATTATCATTAAAAAATAACGCCCCTTTAAACCAACCAAAATTAAAATTAAAAACCAAATAGCAAGCATAATCATAACTGGTCCAAAATCTGGTTGCATTAAAACTAAAAAACAGAGACCAAAAGTTCCTAAAAAAGAAAGAATCATTGACTTGAGTGGTCTCATTCTAATTGCCGAATTTGAAAAAAATCTAGCTAAAAAAATAATTAAAATTATCTTAACAAACTCAACTGGTTGAAGGCTAAAACCAAAAATATCAAACCAGCCAGTAGTGCCACGAATAGTTTTACCAAAAATTAAAACTAAAATTAAAAGAAAAATTCCAAAAGCATAAATAAATCTATTGAAACTTTTTAAAAGATTATAATCAATAAAAGAAAAGAAAAAAAGTAAAAAAATACCTATAATAATAGCAACTATTTGTTTTTTAAAGTTCAATAAACTAAGTGTCTCCTGTCCTAAGGCAATACTGTATATTTCTATTAAACCAAATAAGGACAATAATAAAACTGCTGAAAAAATAATCCAGTCAAATTTTAAAAAATGTAACTTAATTCTGTCTAGCATTTATTTTTTTTATTTTTTTTCTCATATTCAGCAATAACTTTTTGCAACCCCTCAGTTGCTAAAACTGAACAATGAATTTTTTGCTGAGGCAATCCCTGAAGCTCTGCTACTATTTTATTCCAATCAAATTTTTTAGCCTCCTCTAAAGTCATCCCCTTAACCATCTCGGTCATTACTGAGGCTGTGGCAATATTAGAAGCGCAGCCAAATGATAAAAATCTTATATCTTTAATTTTATTATCTTTAACTTTTATAGTGAAAGATAATTGATCACCGCAAACCATATTACCAACTTCGGCACTAGCGTCAGGATTTTTAATTTCGCCAATATTTTTAGGATTTCGAAAGTGTTTCATGGTTTCCTTGCTATAATTTAATGACATATTTTAAAATTATTAATTATAATGTTTATATTATATACTTTTTGATAAAAAAAACAAATAAGATGAAATATTTGTTTTAAAGTAAGTTTTTTGTTTTATTTTTTATTTTTAATACAAAAACTAACTAAACTTAAGCTAAAAGACATATAAAGTTCTTTTTTTTATTAAAAAATTATCTATTTTAGTAATTTATAAAAAACTAGGCAAAATATATCTAGATTTTAAATCTTAATAATCAATTTTATTCACTTAATCCAATTTTATAAACTTTGTCTAACCATTTTTGCCTTCTCTTATCAGAAGACATCTTTACAGAGCCAAAATAATTTTTATAAACTGGCTTTATTCCACAAAAATTCATAACATCCTTCATCATTTTAAAACCAGGATCACCAACAAAAAGTTTATAATAAAAAGGTGGAGAGTCCATTGTTACTATTAATCTAGCTGACTTTCCTAGTAATAATTTATCCCATTTTGGAGCAAATCCCTTTGATTTTTGGTATTTAAAAGCAAATCCGGAAAGAAAAATCACCTCAAAAAAAACTTTTAATAAAGCTGGGGGGCTAGCCCACCAAGTTGGATACACAAAAACAAGATGATCTGCCCAGCTTATTAACTCCTGAGATTTGAGCAAATCTTCAGAAAGGTCTGGTTTTTGCTCATGAGTGTATTTAATAAATTTTTCAAGATTTAATTTATTTAAATTTAAAAATTGAAAATCATGATTTTTACTTTTTATAGCTTCGCTATATTTTTTAGCTAATGCAAAGCAAAAACTATTTTCTTTAGGATGAGCATTTATTATAAGTATTTTTTTCATAATTTATTTATTTTATAAAAAATTTTATGCATTGTCCAAATTTTTTATTATCTTGTATTTTAATATTAAAAAAATAAAAACTAAAAAAATAATTTCATCTAACTGCCTATATGCGAACCATAACTTAATAATGCATTAATTTAACCTTTATTTATTTAAGATATACTATAATAAAAGACATTTAAACTGCTAATATTTTAATATAATTTAGAACAATACGCAAATACAATTAAATCTCATGAAAAGATAATTAAAGATTAAAATAAACAAAAAAATTAATATAAGATCAGCTAAAAAATGCAAAAAACTACCCACCTTTATCACGACCAGAAATTTTGAGAATGCCCTTAAAAGATCAAATATAAAAAAAGACGCTAGCTTCCACGGCCTGCGTCATAGTTTTGCTACCCATCTACTAGAAAATGGAGTTGATGTTCGCTATGTTCAAGAATTACTTGGACACCAGAATATTAGAACTACTCAAATCTACACTCATATTACCAATCCCGGCTTAAAGAATATAAAAAGCCCTTTCTGAATTATTTTATGGGAGTAAAAGCCCTTAATCGATCAACCGTTTTAACTAATTTGTTTATTACATAATCAATTTCTTTCTTGTCATTATATCTCCCCCAAGAAAATCTAACATTACTATTCATATATTTTGGATCAATTCCCATGGCAGTAATCACCGAA
>CAZSRC010000008.1:0-28401 GCA_964609365.1 uncultured Gammaproteobacteria bacterium
GGAATTTTAGTTTAAGTTATTACAATCCTGATAATAATGTATTGAAAACTACCAAGGCTATTCAGAGGGATTATTTTGCTAATGTTTTTTCAGATAAAATTAATCCAGGCTATCCTATGTCATCATTTCTTATTCCAGATGGATATAGCACTCCCTATGTTAATTTAAATGAGGAGGATCTCTTAATTATTGATAAAAAAAATTTAAATCCATTTAGAGTTCTACTGGGGGGTATTTACAATATTTGATTAATTTAAAAAAATGAAAAAAATTGAACACTTTGATGTAGTAATTATTGGGGCTGGGCCAGCCGGTCTAATGGCTGCAATTAAAGCCTCCGAGCTAGGTCTTAATGTCGCTTTATTAGAAAAAAATAATAAACCAGGCTTGAAATTATTAATGAGCGGAGGTGGTCGTTGTAATTTTAGTAATAACTCAGATATAAAAAGTTTTGCTAGGAGCTTGGGTAAAAATGGAACATCTTTTATTTCCGCTCTTAATATTTTTGGCCCAGATGATATTATTAATTTTTTTGAATCAAGGGGTTTGAAAACTAAAATTGAAGATAATAATAGGGTTTTTCCTGAAAGCAATAAAGCCTCTGATGTTTTGCAATTTTTAATTTCTTATGCCCGAGAAAATAATGTTAAAATTTTTACTAATTCACGGGTTACTGCTGTTGTTAAAGAAAATAATATAATTAAAAAAATTATATTAGAAGATTCTAGGGAGTTTTTTGCTGATAAATTTATTTTTGCTTGCGGTGGAAAATCCTATCCCTTAACTGGATCAAGTGGAGAGGTTTTTGATTGGCTTAAATCTTTGGGGCATAATATTATTGAATTAAGACCAGCTCTAAGTCAGCTAATAATCTCTGATAATATTAAAAATTTAGAGGGCTTAAGTTTTTCAGATGTTTCTATTTTTGCTAAAAAAGATAAATTTAAATCATCAAAAATTAGATCAGCAATTATTTTCACTAATAAGGGGATTAGCGGTCCAGCAGCTTTAAATTTGAGCAGAGAATTGAATAGCTATGATAATTTGGATTTATTCTTAGATTTTTTTCCAGATAAAAATATTGATGAACTAAAAATTAAAATTAAAAAATATTTAAAAGAGAATTCTGTCTTTAGTTTTAAAAATTGTTTATCGCTTTTAATTCCCAAGAGATTTTCTCTTTTTGTTTTAGAAAAGTTAAATCTTGATCCTAATAAAAAATCAGTAATTGTTAGTAATAAGGAGATTGACTTACTTGTTAATTTTTTAAAATTTTATAAGTTTAATTTTTTAAGAGTAGCAGGCTTTGAAGATGCTATGATTAGCTCTGGCGGAGTTGACTTGAGCGAGGTAGATCTCAAAACTATGAACTCTAAATTAATAAAAAATCTTTATCTTGTTGGTGAACTTTTAAATTTGGATGGTCCAACTGGTGGTTATAATCTTCAAATTGCTTGGACTAGTGGTTATTTGGCTGGATCTAGTTGCGCCAATCTCTAGTTATTTATTTTTCATAAAAAATTTACCTTTCTTTGATTTTTTCTAGAATTAATGCTATTTTATATTAGTATTTATGAATATAAGAAATCAAGAATTAGCCTGGGAGAGAGAATATCAAAACCCAAAATTAGTCACAAAAAAAGAAGAACCTCAGGCTGATGCTTTGAGATTTTTTAAGTTTCTCAAGAAAGAAGAAAAATTTAAATTAGAATCCAGAAGGATTCTAGATTTAGGTTGTGGAACCGGAAGAAATTCTAATTATTTAGCTGAAAGAGATAATTTTGTAATTGGAATAGATTTTTCTAGAACAGCTATTAACCTGGCTATTTCTAGGGCTAAAAGAAAAAATATTCAAGTTGATTATCGTCTGGCAAGTATTTCCAGCCCTTATGATATAGAGGATAACTCCATAGATTTGGCCCTTGATATTACTTCTTCCAATTCTTTAAATGAAAAATCTAGAGATTTTTACTTACAAGAAGTTTATCGAGTATTGAAGCCAGGTGCTTATTTTTTTGTTAGAGCTTTATCCAAAGATGCTAATAAAAATGTGAAAAATCTTCTTCTTAAATCTCCCGGACCAGAAAAGGATACCTATTTTATAAAAGAAATGAATTTATTCGAAAGGGTATTTAGTCGTGAAGATTTTATTGAGTTATATTCTAAATTTTTTAAAATATTAAAAATAACTAAAAAAACTAATTATACTAATTTTAATAATCGTGTTTACAAGAGAGATTATTGGATAGTATATCTAAAAAAAATATGAACAATAAAAAAACCTTAATTTTTCTATTTTCCTTATTATTTATTTCTATTTTTGCTTTTTTTTATTTTATTAATTTATCAAATAAAAGGAACATTTCTTTCAATCCTAATGATAAAAAAATAAAAATAGCTGCTAGTATTTACCCTCTTTATAGTTTAGCCTCTGTTATTTCAGGAGAAAAGGCTGATCTTGTATTAATTCTTCCACCTGGCGCTAGTCCTCACACCTTTGATATTTCACCTTCAAAAATAAGGAGCTTACAAGATGTTGATGTTTTTCTTTCAATAGGATTAGGTCTTGATTCTTGGTTGGATAAGTTTTCTAGTTTAAATAATAATTCAGAAATTTTTAATGTTTATGATTCTATTAATTTAAGATCTTTTTCTGATGAATCATCTTCTGACAATAATTTTCATAAAAATGAAGAGACTCATGAAAATGAAGAGACTCATGAAAATGAAGAGACTCATGAAAATGAAGAGACCCATAAACACGAACACGGAGAATTTGATCCGCATTATTGGTTAAGTCCGGAAAATTCAAAAATTATTGCTGAAAATATTTATAAAAAATTAAGCCAAATTGATCCTCTAAATAAAGAATATTATTATAATAATTATCTTTCATTTGTAGAATCAATAAATAATAAAAATTTAGAATGGCAAGAAAAACTAGGATCTCTAGAAAATAAAAATATAGTAGTTTTTCATGATGCTTGGTTTTATTTTGCCAAACATTTTAATTTAAATGTTTTAGCTAGTTTTGAACCATTTGCGGGAAAAACACCCAGCCCTCAATATATAATAGATTTGCAAAAAAAGATTAAAGAAAATAATATCAAAGCCTTATTTATAGAACCACAATTATCTAAAGAGCTTGTCAGTTCTCTGGCAACTGACCTAGGTATTGAGGTGGCAATACTTGATCCATTGGGTGGTGTTTCTGGTAGAAATAATTATATTGAGATGATTGACTATAATGTTAATATTATTTACGAATCTTTAAAATAATTTTTATGGATAATGAATTTATTCAAATAAAAAATTTAAATTATTCTTTTGAAGAAGTACAAGTTTTAAAAGATATTAATTTTTCTATAAAAAGGGGAGAGATTGCTGCAATAATCGGACCTAATGGATCAGGTAAAACAACTTTATTGAAAAATATTATTGGTCTTTATAAACCTAGCTCTGGAACTATTCTAATTGATGGTTTAGCACCAAAAAAAGTGTTAAAAAGAATTGCTTATATTCCGCAAAGATTTGATTTTGACAGAAGTGTTCCCATTACTGTTTATGAATTTATGAGCCTGGAAAGATGTAATAAAAAAAATCATAGTTGCTCTAATATACCAAAAAGATTAGAGGATTTAGGTCTTAAGTCATTTGAAAAAAGAAAGCTAGGTGAGTTATCGGGTGGTCAATTTCAAAGACTGATGATTGCCAGGGTATTGCTTCATGAAAAGGAATTATTAATTTTAGATGAGCCATCAACCGGAATTGATTTAAGTGGTGGCGAGACTATATATGATTTAATTAAGCAACTTAATTCAAAAAATAAAACCACCTGTTTAATGGTTTCTCATGAATTAAACATAGTTAATAAGTATGCAGATAAAGTTATTTGCTTAAACAAGGAATTACTTTGTCTTGGAAAGCCCTTGGATTTAATTAATTCAGAAAATTTAAGTAAACTTTATGGAGCTAATTCTGCTCTGTATAATCATAAACATTTATAAATATGTTGGAAATATTTCAATATCCATTTATGCTTAGAGCTCTTGTTTCTGGTTTTTTTGTGGCAATACTACTTGGATCCCTCGGTTCTTTTGTGGTTACCAGAAGAATGAGTTTAGTTGGCGATGGAATAGCTCATGCTTCTTTATTGGGAATTGCCTTGGCTCTTCTTTTAGGTTGGGCACCAATTCCAGTGACTATTGTTAGTTCTATATTTATAGCTATTTTAATTTATTTTTTAGAAAGAAAAACAAAAATAAGTAGTGATATGGCCATTGCTATAATTTTTACTAGTGGAATGGCCTTGGGTATTATTTTATTAAGTTTTTATCAGGGTTATCAACCAGAACTGATGAGTTATTTATTTGGTAATATTTTAATTATCAGCTCTTTTGATATGTTGAATATTATTATTTTTTCTAGCTTAATTTTATTAACATTGATTATTTTTTATAAAAGAATACTTTTTAGCACATTTGATCCTATTGGTGCTTATCTTTCAAATACTAAATACTGGATTTATGATTTATTACTTTATATATCTGTAGCTGTTTCAGTTATTTTGAGTATTAAGCTCGTTGGAATTATTTTAGTTAGCGCTTTATTAGTAACTCCAAGTGCTACGGCTAAATTATTTTCATCATCTTTCAAAAATTTTGTTATACTTTCAGCTTTTTTTTCACTTTTATCTTTGATTTTTGGTTTATTTTTATCATTCTTCCTTAATTTAGCATCTGGAGCTTTGATTGTTTTATTTAGCACCTTTTTATTCGTTTTTTCTTACTCAATTAAATTTTTACTTAGTAAAAATAAATAATTTATATTTATTGTTTACAAAAACAAAAATATAGATTATATTTTAGAAATGATTAGAAATATATTAATAGCTGCAGCTTGGCCATATGCTAATGGGTCTCTGCACTTAGGTCACGGAGCTGCCTTAATTGGAGCTGATGTTTTGGCTCGATACTTTAGACTGAATGGAGATTCGGTTTTATTTGTTTCTGGAAGTGATTGCCATGGAACCCCAATTGCCCTAGAAGCTGCCAAGCAAAATGTTTCCCCAGAGATTATTGCTGATAAATATCATCAAGAATTTATCGATAGTTTAATTAATGGTCTGTCTTTTTCTTATGATAATTATTCAAAAACTAGCAATAAGTATCATGCGGAAATTGTTCAGGAGATTTTTTTAGATTTATACAACAAAGGTTTTATTTATAAAAAAACCGAAGAGTTGCCTTATTGTAACTCTTGTCAAAGATTTTTACCTGATAGATATATAGAGGGGGAGTGTCCTATTTGTGGTTTTGGTTCTGCTCGTGGTGATCAATGTGATTCCTGTGGAAATTTAATGGATGTTAAAAAAATAGTTAAACCTTTTTGTAAAATTTGTAATAGTTCTCCTATCTGGAAAGATTCAGAGCACTTCTTTTTAAAGTTAACAGCCTTCCAGGAGGATTTAAAAAAATGGGTAGAGAATAGTCGTGATTGGAGAATTAATGCTAAAAATTTCACTTTAGAGTTTTTAAAACAAGGACTTATTGATAGGGCTATTACTCGCGATACTGATTGGGGGGTTGATATTCCAATGGAATCCTATGAAGACAAAAAAATATATGTTTGGTTTGAGGCTGTTTGTGGATATTTTTCTGCTAGCAAAGAATGGTCTATTTTAAATAATAAAAATGATTCCTGGAAAGATTTTTGGCAGAATGATCAGGCAATTCATTATTATGTTCATGGCAAAGATAACATCCCTTTTCATTCTATTATTTGGCCAGCAATTTTAATGGGAAAGAGTAATCTACATTTACCAGATAGAATAGTTTCCTCGGAATATTTAACTCTTGAAAAAAAACAATTTTCTAAAAGTAGAAATTTTGCTGTTTGGTTACCAGACTTTCTTAGAGATTTTGATTCGGATACTCTAAGATATTATTTAGTTGCCAATGGATCGGAAACATCTGACTCTGATTTTTCATGGAAAGAATTTGCAATTAAGGTTAATACTGAGTTAATTGGTAATTTTGGTAACTATGTTTATAGGGTTTTATCATTTATTAAGAAAAACTTTCCTGATGGCCTAGATTTTCCAGTAGAATTAAATGAGCATTCTTCAAATTTTCTTAATTTAGCTAAAAAAACTTTTGAAAATGTCTCTCTAGAAATAGAAAAAAGTAATTTTAGAAAAGCTTTAAAGGCTGTTTTTGAATTAGTTGAAGAGGGTAATAGATTTATAAATCAAAGTTCTCCCTGGACCAGCATTAAGACCGATAAAAATTTAGCCGCCGATGATTTAGCCGTTGCTGCTCATGTTATTAAATCTTTAGCTATTTTAATTAGTCCATTTTTACCAAAAACCTCAGATAAAATATTTGAAGACTTAACATTATCACCAGATAATAAGAAGTGGCAATATCCAAAAGAAGAAAAAATCATTGTTAGTGGTCCTAGAATACTGTTTCAGAGAATTGATGATGAAACTCTTGACAAACAACTAGAATTATTAAATAATATAAAATAATTTTAAAATTAGTTCTTTTTAAATAAGTAAAAATGAAAAAAATTAAAAAAGATTTTTTTATTTTTCCAATTTTGCTTTCATTAATAAGTTTAGTGTTCTATTATTTGTTTTGTTATTTTTTTGAACTAAGAGAAATTGATAGAATAGTTCTTTTTGATGAAAATTCAAAAGAGCTAATGGACTTACCAGGAATTTTTTTTGTCGAACCAATATCTATTTTTTGGGATTCTTTTTTCTTTTTTATCTTTATGATAATAATTACGTCTTTTGCGAATTTTTCATTAAAGGTTGAAGCAAAAAAGATTTATAAAATTTTAGATTCAGATCCAGATATAACTTTATTTTCCGGTGTTTTATTTGGGGTTTCAGTGGGATTTTTTATTGGCTTTTCTGATGAATTTATTTTTGGTTTAATAGCATTTTTATTGGTTAGTCTTTTTTCTATTATTTTTTTTGAATACGGATTTATTTTGGGAGCGCTTAGTTCTTTTGGTTTTGGTCTAGGATTTGGCCTTAATTTCGGAATTGGATTTTTTAGTTTTATTTTTATCGTTCTTTCTTTATTTATTCTGGCTGGAGTTATTTATATCCTTGGGATAATTAGTAAAATAATTAAAATAACTTTAAGTAGAATAGCCCTCTATATCGGAGGTGGAATTTTTGACAAAGGAGCTTAATTTAAGCTCCTTTTTAATTTTCCCTAATTTTACACAATTTTTTAATTTTGTTATAATATTTTTATATATTAAATATAAAATATAATTTTATGATATTTAACTTCGACTATATTTTTTTTATCTTTGGTTTGATATTTATATTTCTAGCAATTATTTTATGGACTCGCTCCGATAAATTAAAAAAAATAGATACTGCTTTTTCCTGGAAGCTTTTAGCTATTTTCACTTTTTTATTTGGTATTACTAAATAGTTCAATATTTTATTTATATCCTATGATTACTCTCCTTATCTGAAAACTATTTACTATATATTTTTTTATTCGGCCTTTTTATTTTTATTTGAATTTGCTAGAATTGCTTGGCAAAAAAAATATTTTTCAATGTTTAGTAGATGGGTCTACTTTTTTTTATTTTGTGCATTAATTATCTCGTATATATTTAACCTCATTGATCCTATTGCATTTTTGAGAATTTTTTTATCTTTTGCAGCTTCTTTTTTATCTGGACTTATATTATTATTATATTTTTTAAAAAATAAATCAGAAAAATTAAGATATTTTCTTTTTTTTCTTTCTATTTTTTTATTACTTTATTTTTTCAATATTTACTTTTACCTCTTTAATATTGATTTTCCGTTTCAATTTTTAAAAGATTGGCATTTTTTTGATAACTCTTGTTTTTTTATTGATTCTTTTAATTTTATTTTCGCCTCTTGTGCGGTTTTATATTTTTGGTTTTTTGATTTTAAAATATTCAATGATAAAAGAGGTAGGATAACAACACTTCATCAATGGTTAGTTTTTTTATTGCTTATGGTTTTTATTATCTCTGGTTTTTTTATGATTAATTTTAGGTCAGATCTAATCAAAGATGATCTAAAATATAAATTATTATTTCAGGCATCAAAAATAGCTCATCAAATTAATCCAGATTTAGTAGATGCTTTAAATTTTAATTCAGATGATAAAAATTTAGCAGAATTTGAAAGAATAAGATCTTATTTAAATTCTTATGCCAATATTTTAGGGATTGAAAGTATTTATACTATTGCTAAGATTGATGATAATTTATTTTTTGGACCAGAAAGTATTGATCCATCTAGTGAACTTGCTTCTGATCCTGGAACCTTATACGAAAGAGTTAATCCTCTTTTTTATGAAATATTTGAAAATAAAGAAGCTCTATTTTTAGATTCATATCAAGATGAGTATGGTTCTTTTGTTAGCGCAGCTGCTCCAGTGATTAGTTCAAAAAGTGGCGAGGTTTCCATGTTGCTAGTAATTGATATACCAACCGATTATTGGAATGAAATAATTAATTCAGAAAGAATTAGAGTTATTTACTTTATTCTTTTTGCTACACTATTTATTTTAATAGGATCAATTCTTCTAAATCTAAGAAGAAAAGACCTGAGAAAAGAAAAAAAAATATTCTATTATTTAGAGGGTATTTTTGTTGGCTTAATTTGTTTTTATTTTATTTTTATTATTAGTTTTTTTATTCGAGATGAAGAGAAGAGATTAAATTTTCATTCCTTTTATCAATTAGCTGATCAAAATGTTTATGAGCCATATCAAGAGTTAAAGCAAATTAGAAAATATAAAATAAATATGTTAGCTAGTTTTATAGAAAATAGCGGAGACAATTTTAGTTTTGATTCTTTTTCTAAATTCTCATCTTCGATGCTTGATTCTTCATCTGTTTTATTCTTTGAGTGGATTCCCAAAATTTCTAGCTCCAGTCTACCATATTATTATGATTTGGCTAATAAAAATGGAATAAATGATTTTAATATTTTTGATATAGATGAAAATAATGTTAGATTTTCTAGTAGTTCCTATGATTATTACTATCCAATTTTTTATGTAGAACCTCTTTCGGGTAATACTGAAATAATTGGTTATAATATTTATTCTGATTTAGATAGAAAAGCTCCAATTGACTATTCAAATGAGTATAAATTATCATCAATTTCTAACCCTATCCATTTAATTCATGATGATAACAAGAGAAAGGGAGCAAGAATTTACTTTCCAGTAATTAAAGATGGTTCCGATAAAGAGATTTCCGGCTTTGCTTCGGCTGTTATTTATTATGATGGAATATTAGAGAAGAGTATTGAGAGTTATCCTGATCGACATTTTTTTTCAAGTATTGATTTTTTTCAATATAGTTCCGAAAATCAAAAAATTATTTTAGCAAGTTGGCCACAACTCTATTCCGATTTACAAGAAAAAAAGTTTAATAATAATTTTTTATCTAAAGATTTTGATTTTAAAACTATTCATCCTATATTTGTTTTTGGAAAAACTTATTTCATAGTTTCTGAGCCTAGTGATGATTTTTTCGCCGCCCACAAGAATATTTTTGGAGATTATCTTTTATTTTTTGGATTTTTATTATCAGCATTTATTTCTTTTTGGTTAGGGTATTTAGGGTCTAGAAAAATAGAATTAGAATTGGAGGTAGATAGCAAAACTAAAGATCTTAAAAAATCAAATAATTTAATTAAGAAAAATTTAGAACAACAAAGTCTTTTGGCAAAAATTTCTTTTAAATTAAGTCAATTTAATTTAAATGATATTGATTTTAATAATATTTTAATGGACCTTGCCTTGCAAACAGATTCTGATCGTTGTTATATTTTCAAAGATTCTAAAGATTCAAAGTTTACTAGCAATATTAATGAATGGTGCTCTCCGGGAATTGAACCACAGATAGATAATTTACAAAAAGTTCCTTATGAGATTATTCCAAGTGCCTTGAAATATTTTAATGAAAAAGGTTATTTTTCCTCTAGCGATATAAAAAAAGCCCCCAAAGATCTGCGAGATATCTTAGGGCCTCAAAAAGTAAAGTCTATATTAATACTGCCAATAATAATTAATAATAAAAGATTTGGATTTATTGGTTTTGATCAGGTTTTGAAAAAAAGATCCTGGATCTTATCTGATATTAATATTTTAAAAATAGTTTCATCTGCCTTCGCTTCTTACTACGAAAGACTAGAAAATTTTAAAAAAATAGAAAGAGAGAGATCAAAAGTTTCTGCTATTGTGAAGGGAATTGGTGATGGTGTTTTTGTTATAGATAAAGATTTGAAAATAATTCTATTTAATCAAAAATGTAGTGAATTATCAGGATTTTCAGAGGAAGAAGCTTTATTTAAAAACTACCAAGATGTTTTAAATTTTGTTTTCGAGGACAACGGTAAAGTTAATGATATTTTTATAAAAAAAGCTTTCGCTAGTGGTGAGGCTCAAGAAATGAAAAATCATACAATGTTGAAAAGAAAGGATGGTAGTTTTATTTCTGTTGCCGATAGTGCTGCTCCTCTAAAAGATAAAAATGGTGAAATTTTTGCTTGTGTTGTTGTTTTTAGGGATGTTAGCAAGGAAAGGGACATTGATACCATGAAAACTGAGTTTATAAATTTAACTTCACATCAACTTAAAACCCCATTATCCACAATTAATTGGTATTCAGAATTATTACTAGATAATGATGATAAAAATTTAACAGAAAATCAAAAAGAATTTATTGCTGAAATTAGAAGAAGTAATAAAAAAATGATTGAAACGGTTGCCTCTTTATTAGATATCTCTAAATTAGAGCAAGGTACTTTTATTTTTGATTCTAGTATTATAGATTTAAAAAATATTTCCAGGGAAATAGAGGATGATTTTAAAGAAAAGTTAGAACAAAAAAATATTAATCTTAAGTTTAGTTTTTCTAAAGACTTGCCCCAAATAAAAGCTGATTCTAAGATTTTAAAAATTGTTTTACAAAATTTATTATCCAATGCAATAAAATATTCTCCTGAAAATAAAAATATTATAATAGATTTTTCTCATGATGATAAATCTAAGTTTATTAATATAGTAGTAAAGGATCAGGGATATGGTATCCCAAAAAATCAGCAAGAAAATATATTCAAAAAATTATTTAGAGCTGATAACATAAAATCAAAAAATATTGAGGGAACCGGATTAGGATTATATTTAGTAAAAATGATTTTAGAGAAAACCGGATCTTCAATAAGTTTTCAGTCTGAGGAAGGAAAGGGAACATCTTTTTATATATCTATCCCTTTTTAATTTTAATTTATCCATGAGCTAATACCAGGCCCCAAATTTCTAGGGCTTGGTATTTTTTTAATTCTTTTGCAATTTCATTTAGAGTTGCACCGCTGGTGAAGATATCATCAACAATTAATATTTTTTTATTTTTTAAACTTTCTCCATACCATTTAAAGCAGTTTTTTATGTTTTCACTCCTATTTTTTTTGTTGAGTTTGGCTTGAGCAGTTTTATGTTTGATTCTTTTTAAATCTAAAGATAATTCAATATTCAATTTTTTAGATATTATTCTGGATAACTCCTCGCTTTGATTAAAACCTCTCCAGGTTAATCGTTTTCTAGATAATGGTACTGGTATTAATATAAAGTTTTTTAAATCTAGTCTATCTTCTTGTTTTTTTAAAATAGGGTTTTTAATTATATTATTCTGCAAGAATCTTATTAAAAACAATGACAAGGGAATAGAAAGCTTTTTTAAGAAAGAGTATTTATATTTTTTAATAATTTTATTTAAATTTTTATCCCTAAGACTAGCGGCTATTAAAACTCCCTCCAGTTCTTGTCTTTCTTTGCATTTTTGGCAAAATTCGCCAATTTTACTAAAATTATTACAAGTTGGACATTGTATTTTTTTAAAGCTCAATAATTTAAAACAATCCTGACATAGAAAGTTTGAATTATTTTTTTTACATATCACACAGTTTTCTGGAAATAAAAAATCAAGAAAAATTTTTATCATTTTATTTCTTGATTTTGAATTATGCTCGAAAAGAAGTTGAAGTTTTATTGAAGTTGAATTTTGTGAATTTGATTACTGTTATTATCGGTAAAAAATAAAAATTTTTCATCAGAGCTGACACTTATATTAGAAATATTATAAGATATATCTGGTATCGCTATTAATTCTTTTGTTCCATTTTGAATATTTATTTTATAAATATTATCAGAACTTTCTTTTGCTAATTCTGGGTATAAACCAGAGCCTTTTTCTAGTTCTTTTGGAACGGCACAGTAAACTTCTTGGTTGTTAATAAAATTGCATTTTTCAGCCCAGGTTTCTAGTTCCAGGTCTTTTCTGTTAACACCTATTTGATCACCTTGTGAATTTACTATCCATAACCTTGGTTTTAAATCATTGTTTGGTGAATAAACACTATATAGAAGCTTAGCGCCATCATCGGCCCATTTTGGTTGGAAGCCCCAACCCTCAATTACTGTTGATTTGAAATTTTCATTATTTTGACCAAGAAAGAAAACCTCTCTCCTATTAAAATCTATTCCCTCGGTATACATAGCAACTGTTTGATTATTTGGTGACCAAGATGGTATTACATTTTTATCATTTAATCCAATAAATTCGATAGCCTTACTTTGAGAACCATCACTATTACTTACTATTAACCATCTATTATCAGGATCAATTCCTAGACTTTTATTTACTAATTTATTGCTATCAGGTGAAAAAGAAAAGTCCTCCCAATGCTTTGGTAATGTAACTTGTTTTTCGCTTGCAAAATCATAAACAATTTTATTTCCATCAGGATATTCTATGACGGCTTTAGTTTTATTTGGGGCCCACTCGACATCCTTGACGTTATAAAAAACCTTATTACTTAATGGTAGTATGTCACCCTTATCATTTACGATATAAAATTTGCCATCAGACTTATTGTAAAATTGGACAGAATTACCATCTCTACTTAATGTTGTGCTCATACTCGGAGATGATACCAGTGTTTCTGTTTTAGTACTAGCTCCACTAGCAATTGGACTAATTTGACCTTGAAATTCTGGATTAATAGCTTGTGGTGATGTTTGTATATCATCACTACCATCTATTGTTGAAGTTCCAGTACCATCTATTATTTGACCAGATCCATCCTCTGATGTTGGAAGTCCGGTACCAGTGCTAGTGCTAATTATTTCTGGATCCCTTCTCACTTCTTCGGATCCCTTAAAAAAGGTATTCCAAATTAAAAAAGCTATAAAAGAGACAAAAATTAAGAATGCCAAAACTATTAATATTTTTTTTATTTTACTATTTTCCATTTTTTTAAATTTATGTTATAATTTGTTATAATTAATTTATAAAATTTAAGCTTTATAAACTATTATAATAATAGCATATTTTATTAAATGCTTCAATTGTATTTTTTAAAATAATTTTAAAATTATGGGACTATTTTCTTCAAGTGATAATAATTATTTAGGAATCGATATCGGGGAATCATCTTTAAAGATGGTTGAATTAGAAAAAAAAGGAAAAAAAATCAATCTATTAAATTATGGTTTTACTGACAATATTCCCGATTTTAAATTTTCTTCATCCGATGATATTGATTATTTAGCCAAATCTATTCTTAGATTAAAAAATGAATTAGGTATTAAGGCAAAAAGAGCAACTGTTTCATTGCCTAGTTTTTCTGTTTTCTCTTCTGTTATTAATATTAATAATTATGAAAAGAAAAAATTAAATGAAAGAGTTATAGGGGAGGCCAAAAAAGTCATACCTTTACCTCTAGAGGAGATGGTTTTGGATTGGAAAATTATTCCAAATAAAAATGAAAATTTAAACAATAATAATGTAAAAGTTTTTTTAACAGGATCACCAAAAAAATTAATTAAAAAGTATATAGATGTTTTCAAGAAATCTAATATATTTTTAGCCAATTTAGAAACAGAGACATTTTCTTTAATTAGATCATTACTTGGTGCTGATCCTTCAACCTTAATGGTTATTGAGATGGGTGAAAATAGTACAGATTTTTCTATAATCAAAGAAAGTATTCCTTTTTTAAATCGTAGTATAAATATTTCTGGTAAAACAATTACTTCAGAAATTAGTCAAAAAATGGGAATCAGCATGGAACAAGCAGAACAATTTAAATTTGACTTATCTCTTTCTGCTACTGAAAAAAATGGTCAAATTCCAAAAGTAATGAGTGAGGCGGTGGAACCAATTATCACAGAGATAAAATATATGTTAGATTTATTTTCTGGCTCCAATAATGAAAATATTGAAAAAATTGTTTTATCAGGTGGAGCTAGTTTATTATTTAATTTTGCAGAGTATTTAGAAAAGAGCATGGATATTAAAGTTGTTGTCGGTGATCCATGGTTTAGAGTTAATTATGCCCCTGAATTAAAACCAGTTTTAGATGAGGTTGGTCCTAGATTAGCGGTTGCCGTTGGTTTAGCACTTAGGGGAATGGAATAATTTTATTTTTAAATTGATAATTTTTAAAAAATATGCCCGAAGAAAAAAAACAAGAAGATTTAATCAATAATAAAGAGGAAAAAAATAAAAAAAGTCAGATTGAGGACTCACTTGATTTTGAAGAAAATGAAGTTGGCTCTATCAGTGAAATTAACTCAAGTGAGAAACCAGAAGAACCTGTTATTCTTGATGATAAAAAAATCGGAGAATTAGATGAGAAAATAGTTAAAATTAAAAATTTTCTCTTAGATAAGTTTGGAAAATTTTTTGAAAAAAAAGCTGAAAACAAACTTAGCTTTTTAGATACAGACTTAATCAAAGATGAGGTTGAAATAAAGTTTTATTGGAAAAAAGATTTTTATTTATTTTTAGTTTTACTTTCTTTTTTAGCTATTTTTGTAGTTGAGTCATATTTTTTACTTTCTTGGTGGGAAAAAAAGAGAGAACAGCAGAATTATACATATTTAGAAAGTGAAATAAATTACACAAAATCTCAAGCTGATGCCCTACATCTTGAATATGAAGAAGCTTCAAAATTTAATAATAAATTATCATCAGCATCTATTATTTTAAATAAGCATATTTATTGGAGTAATTTTTTTAATTTTTTAGAATCAAACACTCTAAAAAATAATATTTATTACAAAAACTTTTCTGGAAATATTTTTGGTGATTATATCATTCCAACTGTTAGTAATGATGTTTTGGCTATGAGTTTTCAGTCAAGAGCATTCTTAGCTGATCCATTAGTTTCTTCAGTTGTTATTAGCGAAGAAGAGATAATTAATGATGAAAAAAATAAAAAAACTCTCATTAATTTTAATTTAAATTTTAAATTAAATCCTAGTATTTTTAACTAATTTATTTATAAAATATGGAACTTAAAGATAAAAAAAATGATTCCAAGCTAGAAGAATCTGCTAGTTTAGCAAAAAAAAGACACAATGATTTTAATCGCTTTTTAAATCAATACTTTAAATATTTTATAGTTGCTTTAATATTTATTTTTTTATGGGCATCTATTAGATTTGTTTTACAACCAAAATTTGAAAAAGCTGTGTTTTCCTCAAATCAGGTTTTAAAAGAGAAAAAAAATGAGTTTTTAAGTGAGTATAATAGATTGCAAAATTATAGAGAAGCTATTTCTGTTTTCTCAGAAATAGAAGCAGAAAATGTTTATAAAATTAATAAAATAATTCCCTCTAAATATTCTAGAGAAGATTTATTTACCGAAATAACTTATTTTGTTATTAAAAATAATTTTCAATTAAAAAGTGTAAATATTACTGACCCTCAATCTAATGAATCAACTGTATCATCCGGTCTATCAAGTAGGAGGCAGTCTATTGAACAGCAAATAGAAGCTCCTGCTTATACAAGATTAACATCTATGCTTCCATCTAATTTGAATTATTTTGTTGTTGAGCTAGAATTTTTAAATATAGATTATCCGGCTCTGAAATATTTGCTAGATATAATGGAAAATAATCTAAGAATAATAGATATTTATTCTTTAAATTTTAATCCAATAGATAAAACTGCTAGTATTGGATTTTTAACTTATTATCAAAAATAATTAATTTTTTTATATGAATAATATTTACAAGCTAACACTAATTTTTTTATTATTTTTACTATTATCTGCTAATATTGTTTTTTTTGCCTATGACGGTAGATTGCTATCCGGATTAAAATTAGAGAGTGAATTAGAGAGTCCCCAGGCTATTATTATGAGAGCGTCCCAATCACCATCCGATAGTACTTCTAAGTTACCACTAGATTTAAGCATAATTGATAGTGATAAATTCCAAAATTTAAAAGATTTTAAGGTTGATTTAAGTGACTTTTCTCTTCCTAGTGATTTAAGGCCAGAGGGCTCCGAGGATGATAATGGTGATGATACAGAAAATCCCGAAGATAATGATGCGGATATCCTTGTTAATAACCCCGAGTTTGAATTAGGTAACTTAAATCCTTTTAATCCACAATTTTAATAAACTTGTAAAATATTTTTATGAAAAATAATGAAAAGTTTTTTGATTTATTAAGAAGTAAAAACTTATTAGATGATAAGCATATTTCTGAAATAGATTCATTATTAAAAAAAGACAAAAAATTTAATCTAGATAGGTTTTTAATTAAAGAAAGTATTTTTGGTCCAGAAAAAGTTGCAGAATTAAAATCTGAACTTTATAATATTCCTTACAAAAATATCGTAGATTTTGAGGTTGATAAAATAGCTCTAAATCTCATATCCGAAGATTTAGCCGATACTTATAAAGCGGTTTGTTTTGATTTAAACGAGAAGCTTATGAGCGTTGGTTTAGTTGATCCAAATCTAAAATCAATGGAGGCTATTAATTTTTTAGCCAAGCAAAAAAGTTTTACCATATCTTATTATATAATTTCCAGAGTTAGTTTTAATTCAATTTTTAGACAATATAAAAAAATGGAAGAAGAAATTTCTTCCGCTTTAGAAATAAAATCACAAGAAGAGGGAATTGATCTTTTAGAATTAAAAAAAGAAGATTCCCAAGATTCTTTAGATGTTGAGGATGCAAATAGCGCCCCAGTAGCTAAAATAGTTTCCGTTATTATTAAAAATGCTATTGACAGTCGCGCTAGTGATATTCACATTGAACCATATCAAAACGAAAGCAGGGTTAGATATAGAATTGATGGTATTTTAAAAAATGCTTTATTTTTACCTAAAAATATTCATAATTCAGTAGTGGCTAGAATTAAGGTATTGGCAAAGATGAAACTGGACGAAACTCGTGTTCCACAAGATGGTCGTATAGTTTTAGTCTTAGAGGGTAGAGAAATTGATTTCCGTATATCTACCTTCCCCATAGGTAGTGGTCAAGAAAAAGCTGTTTTACGTATTTTGGATACTGTAAAAGGTGTTATTACCTTAGAGGGCCTAGGCTTTAATAAATATATTTTAAAAATATTAAAAAAGGGAGTTAAAAAAACAAATGGAATTATTTTAGCAACTGGTCCAACTGGTAGTGGTAAAACAACTACTTTATATTCAATTATAACAATTTTAAATAAAGAAGGGGTAAATATATCCACCCTTGAAGATCCTATAGAGTATCAAATTAAGGGAATAAATCAGTCTCAAATTAGACCAAAAATCGGTTATTCTTTTTCTACTGGTCTAAAATCATTAGTTCGTCAAGATCCCGACATTATTATGGTTGGAGAAATTCGTGATGATGAAACAGCCGAGCTGTCCGTTCATGCTGGTTTAACTGGTCATTTAGTTTTATCAACATTACATACCAATGATGCTCTTGGCTCTATTTTGCGCTTAGTTGATATGAAGGTTGAGCCAGTTTTATTATCATCAATTTTGAGAGTTATTTTGTCTCAAAGACTTGCTCGTCGTCTTTGTGTTCACTGTAAAAAGGAGGTTGAAGATGTTTATAAAAATAAATTAATAGAAGAGGCTAAAGAGGTTTTATCTAGTATATCCGTGGAAAGAGTTTTAAAAGAAATACCTGAGTTAAAAGATATGTCAAGGATGAATGAATTAAAATTATATCAACCAGTTGGCTGTTCAAGATGTCAAAATACTGGATATTTAGAAAGAGTTGCTATCGGAGAGGTTATTGAAATTGATGAAAATATTAAGAGCTTTATTATTAACGATTTGAATAACTTAAGTGTTGAAAAAATTAGGCAAAGTCAAGAATTTGTCTCCATTCAACAGGATGGCTTTATTAAAGTTTTAAATGGTGATACTAATTTAGAAGAAGTTTTGAGGGTTACCGAAGTTTAATTTATTTATTTTTTTAAAAAATATGGCTATTTTTGATTACAAGGCTAAAAATAAAAAAGGTAAAATTAAAAAAGGAAAAGCTGTTGGCTCAGTTAAAAGCGAGGCAATTAAAAATTTAAATAAAAGGGGATTAGAGATTATCTCATTAAAAGAATCAACTGGCTCAATTGATAATAAGATTACTTCATTTTTAAATCCAATTAAAAGTAAGGATTTAGTTATATTTTCTAGACAATTTTCTATTATGATGTCCGCTAATGTTCCTATGACTGAGGCATTGATCACAATAGTTGAACAGACAGATAACTTTAAATTTAAAAATATAATCTCTCAGGTTGCCTATGAAATTGGTGGTGGAGCCTCTTTATCGGACTCACTTAAAAAGCACGCTAATATTTTTTCTGATTTTTATTGTAACGTTGTTAGGGCTGGAGAAACATCAGGAAAGTTAGATGAGGTTTTAAATTATCTGGCTGATGAAATTGAAAAGGATTATGATTTAACTAGAAAATTTAAAGGAGCTTTAATTTATCCTGTTTTTGTTATTTCTGGTTTAATAGCAACTGGTTTTATTTTTATGTTTTTTGTTTTACCAGAATTAACTAAAATTTTAGAGGAAACTGGGGCTACTCTTCCTTTAGCGACTAGAATTGTTATTAATGTTTCAGAATTTTTACAAAATTACTATATTTTGGCAATTTTAATTGTTGCTTCTCTAATAGTAGCTATAAAATTTCTTTTAAAAACAGAGTTTGGTAGAAAAAGATTCGATATTTTTATTGTTAATCTACCTTTAGTTGGAAAATTATTTCAATTAATTTATTTAGTTAGGTTTAGTAGATCATTAAGTACTCTTTTGCGAGGAGGGGTTAATGTAAATAAAAGTTTAGAAATAGTAGCTGCTATTATTAAAAATACCGTCTACAAGGATATAATATCTCAAACAATAGAAGAGGTTAACGAGGGTGGTTCGATTGTCGCAGTCCTAGAAAGCAGTGATCATGTCCCAAAGATGATTCCAGAGATGATGTTAGTTGGTGAAAAAACAGGTAAATTAGAAGAGGTTTTGGAAGAAATAGCAAAGTTTTATGATAAGGATATTAGTAATAAGTTAAATAACTTAAGTACAATTTTAGAACCAGCTATTATGGTTATTATGGGTATTGGAGTAGGAATAATGGTTGCAGCGGTTATTTTACCTATGTATAACATTGCTAATCAGTTTTAATACAATTTTAATATAATCTTCATGAAAATAATAGATTTAAATAAGGAAGATTTTTTAAAAATTGAAAATTCTTTTTTGAACTCTCAATATACTTTAGAAAATTTTCAATTTAGTAGCTTTTTGCAATCTTATTCTTGGTATGAATTTCAAAAAAGTTTATCTCAAAAAGTTTTTTTAAAAGGAATAGAAGACGACTCTAAATTAATTGGATTTTTTTTAGTAATTGAAAAAAAATTTTTATCAAGAATAAAATATTGGTATATTCCCAGGGGGCCAATATTTTTTAAAAATAATATTAATTATTCAGATTTGCTTTCTGAGTTTTCTGTTTTAATAAATAAGGAAAAATTATTTTTTATTCGATTTGAACCATTAAATTCTGATTTTTCTAATTTTTACCAAAATCATTCAAATAATTTAAAAAAAACAGAAAGTATCCAGCCAGATAAAACATCGTTTTTATTTTTAGGATTAACTAGGGATGAAATTTTAAAAAAAATGAGTCAAAAAACTCGTTATAATATTAGGTTAGCAGAAAAGAAGGGTGTTTTCATTAGAGAGTCAAATATTTCTAATTTTGAAAATTTTTGGAAATTAATTTCCGAAACAGCAAAGAGAGATAATTTTTTTATACATAGTAAGGATTATTATTATAATTTAATTAAAAATAATAAAAATATAAAAATTTTTGAGGCCTGTTTCTCCGATAAGGTTTTAGCTGTTGGAATTTTTTCTTTTTATGGACCACTTGTTTCTTATTTGCATGGGGCATCTAGTAATGAAATGAGAAATTTAATGGCACCGCATGCTCTGCAATGGTCAATTATAGAAAAGGCGATTCAGGAAAAGTTTTTATTTTATGATTTTTATGGTATTGATGAACTAAAGTGGCCAGGTGTAAGCAAATTTAAGGCCGGTTTTTCTGGTGAGGTTTATAAGTTTCCAGGAACTTTTGATTTTTTTGTTGATTTTAAAAAATATTTTTTTTATAAAAAATTAAGATTAATTAGAAGATTATTAAAGAGATTAATTTAATTAATATGATTGAAATAAATAATTTAACTAATAAAAAAATAAATAAAGCTAGGATAAATAAAATTGTTAAATATTTTTTAAAGCATTTTAAGGTTTCTCAAGATAATCCAATTTCCTTAGCTATAATTGGGGATCTTAAAATGAAGCAGATTAATAATGTTTATCGTGGTCAAAATAAAACTACCGATGTTTTGTCTTTTTGTGATCTTAATGAAATTATTATTAATATAAACCAAATAGTTAGGCAGGCTAAAGAAAATAAAAAGAAAATCTCAGATGAGTTTGATTTTATTTTTGTTCATGGCTTGCTTCATCTAGCTGGTTATGATGACAATAGTGAGAAAAAAAGATTAGAAATGATAGATTTAGGAGAAAATTTTTTATTAAAAATTAGGTAATTTTATGAATTATATTAATCATAAAAATAGAAATATTAAAAAGGGCTTTACTCTAATGGAGATAACCATTGTTTTATTTTTAATAGGAACCTTGTCTTCATTGGCGATTATTAATTTCAAAATTGGTATTAGTGCTAATAATCTTAATAATGCAGAAAATTATTTATATCAAAATATTAAACTTGCCCAGTCCAATGCTTTATCTCATCGATCTTATAATGAAGTATTACCAAAATATTGGGGGGTTAGCTTGAATATTGCTAGTTCTAGTTTCGCTGTTTTTGCCGATGTTAATGGAAATGGAAATTATGATAATGGAGAGGCTGATTCTTTTTTTGGTGCTAGGGTTGTAAAACTACCTGATGGAATATTTATAAATAGAATGAGCTTTGATACCTTGGCGATAAATATTTTATTTGAGTCTGGTAGTGGAGATATGTATATAAAAAATATTGATTTTGATGATTTTGAAAATGAAGAATGGCACATTGAATTAAAGGATCGTCGCTATGATATAGGTAGATTGATAATAGTTGAGCCACCATCTAAAATAATTAATCAAGATTGTTTATGTAATGATAGCTCTTTGTATTGTTGCTCTTTCTGTTCAGCTTCAAGCACTTGTATTAATTTTGAAACACCATAATTATGAATAAAAAAAATATAAAATTTAAAAAAGCAAAAGCCTTTACTTTGGCCGAGGTTATTATTATTTTGTTTATAGCATCTATTGGGATTATATCCTCATTGGGGCTTGCAGTGAAAAGTTCTTATTTTCAAAATGTTAAAAAAGATTTGCTGGGAGTAGCTTTTTTATCTCATGAGGGTTTAGAATTAATGATAAATCTTAGAGATACAAATGTAATAATGAATAAAGATTATGATAACTGGGATTCTATTTCTTCGCTAGGTATCGCTCAAGCCGAATATTTTATTGATTATTATTCCTTAATAGCAAGCTCTAGCGTTTCTGGCATAGATGGAACTGTATTGCAACAAGATTCTAATGGTTTTTTTGTTCATAATAATAGTTATCCGGACAGTATCTTCAAGAGAATGATTAGCGTAAACGCTGAAACAAATTCAAGTACTACAATTGAGTCATGGGTCCAATGGAATAATAGGGGGAAAACTTATGATTATAAATTAGAAACAATATTATATGATTTATCGTTTTAATTATAAAAACAAAAAAGCCTTTTCCTTAATAGAAATATTAGTTTCTATCTCTTTGCTTTCTATTATTTTACTAAGTATTAATCTTATTTATTTTCAGGTAATTAAAAGTCAAAGAAATATAAGTAAAGAAAACTTTGTTCAAGCCGATGTCGAATATTTTTTAAGAAATATAGTTAATAACTTAAAAGAGGTAGAAAAAAGCGATGGTACTTTATGTTTAATTCCCGAGGATAAATATTTTTTATTAAATGGCGATGATGATTTAAGTTTTATTAAAAATGGAGAATGTTGGACCTTTTATTTAAATGAATATAATAGTATTGGTGGTATCAATGTTTACAGTGCTAGCTCCTCTCTAGATCAATTAATAACTTCAAAAAATACAAATATTTTAGATTTATCTTTTGTTATTGAAGATGAAATTAGTTTGGGTCAGCCAATTGTTACTATACTTATAAAGGCTGCCCCAACAAGTGATCCTAATAATTTTATTTATGCTCAAACTAGTGTTTCTATTAATTAATTAGTTTTATGAAGATATTTAATTATAAAAAAATAAAAAATAAAAATGGTTCAGCATTATTGGTTGTTATTATGATTTTTTTTGCTATTTTTATAATTGCCTTTGCATCAGCTTATCTAGTCTTTTTGGATATTTATAAAACTTCGGATTTTTCCAATAATTTAAGAGCTTATTATGCTGCCAGATCAGGACTTGAAAGGGCTAGATTTGAAGTTATCAAAAATAATTATAATTTTTATGATAATTGTAGTGATGAAATGTTTTCTCAGGAATTAGAAAATTCATCTACTTATTTTATAAAATGTGTTGACAATGGAGGTGTATCATCCTTTTATTCAGTTGGCTCTTATAAAAATAGTCAGGTCTCTCTAGAAATAGACTGCATAAATATTATGGAGGATTGTAATAATTCTTGTCTTCAGGGATCTTTATGTGGGGGTGGAAAACTTTTAGATGATAATAATTTTTCTTTTATTGTTAGCCCTCCATCTTGCAATTTATTGGCCGATTCTTGTGATAATGATTTTTTACTTAATGATACAAATGTTTATTTCTTTGAAAATCCTAATTCAAATAATTTTTTTGGAGCAAGTAGTACTGATGATGGTCTTTTTAATATTTCTCAACTAGATCCTCAAAATAATATTAATTTTTTAGCAGCTAAATATTGTGATGATTTAGATATTAATGGCTTTAATGATTGGTATTTACCAGCTATTAGCGAGTTAGAAGCTATTGGAACTAGTACTGGTTTTGATTATTTTAATATGAGTTCGGCTCATGCTTACTGGTCATCAACTGAGAGCGCTTCATCCTCCTCAGAGGCTTATTATATGAGCACTGAACCCCTGGAAATATTATACACAGGTAAAGATTCAGAATATAGAATTAGATGTATTAGAAAATATGAATAAAAATTTAGATTTTGCCAAAAAAAGAATAGAAAAGTTAAAACAGGAGATAAACTTCCATCGCTATAACTATCATGTCTTAGATAAGGAGAGTATTAGCGAAGCAGCTTTAGATAGTTTAAAGAATGAATTATTTAAACTTGAACTTGAATTCCCTCAATTTATAAGTAGTGACTCTCCAACTCAAAAAGTTGGCGGAAAAGCTCTTGATAAATTTGAAAAATCAACTCACTTTAGTCCAATGTTGTCTCTTTTTGATGCTTTTTCCGAGGATGATATGCGCTCATGGCAGGAAAGATCATCCCGTTTTTTATTTAATAGTAATAATTTTAATAATTATTGGAATTATTATTGTGAGTTAAAGTTGGATGGATTGGCTGTAAATATAAAATATAAAAATACTGAGTTTGTAGAAGCTTCATCTCGTGGAGATGGAAAGATTGGTGAAAATATTAGTTCAAATATTAAGGTAATCAACTCTGTCCCTTTAAAATTTATTATTCCAAAGGAAAGTGATTTGAAGAAAATATGTGATAATCCCAAAGAGGTTTTGGATTTTATAAAATCTTCATGGATAGAGGTTAGGGGGGAAGCGATTATGACAAAAAGTGATTTTAATAAGTTGAACTCAAAATACAAATTAGAAGGTAAAAATATTTTATCTAATACTAGAAATGGTGCCGCTGGATCTCTTAGACAATTAGATCCTGCATTATCAGCAGAAAGATCTTTGCAGTTTTATGCCTATGATATTATTTTTTATGATAAAAATTTTAAAAAATTAAATGTATTAAAAAGTAGAGAGTCTGCTGATATTTTAGCAAAAATATTAGGATTTAAGGTTATAAAAGAAAATTCTTTAAAAAATAATTTAAATGATGTTTTTGAGTTTCATAGATATTGGGAGAAGAACAAAGAAAATCTTGATTTTAATATTGATGGCTTGGTTGTTAAGGTTAATAATTTAGATTTTTGGGATAAACTTGGTGTTATTGGTAAGGCTCCTCGCTATGCTATGGCCTATAAATTTTCAGCTGAGCAGGGCAGTAGTGTTATAAAAAAACTTGTCTGGCAAATTGGCAGAACTGGGATTTTAACACCAACAGCTGTAATAGAGCCAATTAGATTAGCAGGCGCTACTATTAGCAGGGCAACTCTTCATAATATGGATGAAATAAATAGACTTGATTTAAGAATAGGAGATACTGTTTTGGTTGAAAGAGCTGGCGATGTTATTCCTAAAATAATATCTGTTTTAAAAAACTTAAGAGATGGTTCTGAGCAAAAAATTTATACACCAAAAAAATGCCCAATTTGTGATAGTTTAGTTTCAAAAGAGTCTAATGAGGTGGCTTATCGATGTTCAAATGCTCGCTGTTATGCTGTTAATTTAAGGCAGATAATTCATTTTGTTTCTAAAAATGCCCTAGATATTGAAAATTTAGGACCTAAGGTTGTGGAGCAATTATTAGGCGAGGGATTGATTTCCGACTTCTCTGATTTATATGGGGTTAAAAAAGAAGATCTTTTAGCCCTGGAAAGATTTGCCGAAAAGTCTGCAGAAAATTTAATAAAATCAATAAGCGCTAAAAGAAAAATAGAAATTAATAGATTTATCTTTGCCCTGGGAATAAGACATGTTGGTGAAGAGTCTGCTACCTCTTTAAGTGAATATTTGCAATTAATTATTAATAATCCGCAAAAAAAACAAATTTCTGTTGATTTTTTTGTAAAAAAAATTAGAAAAATAAGTTTAATTGATTTAGAGTCAATAAATGATTTTGGTCCTGCGCTATCCAAGAGTCTAATTAGTTTTTTTCAAGATGAGCATAATTTAAAGATATTAGAAAAATTAAATAATTTTAATATAAAATTAATTTTTAGAGAAAAAAAACAAGGACTTGATTTAAATAATAAGGTTTTCTCTAAGAGTTTTGTTTTAACGGGAACTTTGGATAGTTTGACAAGAGATAGGGCAAAAGCTAAAATAAAAGAACTCGGAGGAAAGGTGTTTTCTTCTATTAATAAGGATTTAGATTATTTAGTGCTCGGCTCTAATCCTGGCACCAAACATAAAAAAGCGCAAGATTTAAAAGTAAAAATACTAAATGAGAGCGATTTTTTAGATTTAATAAAATAGTTATGGAATTAAATAAAGATAATATTAAAAAAATAGCAGAATTAGCTAAGTTAGAATTAAATGATATTGAAATATTAAAATATCAAGGTCAATTAAGCTCTGTTTTAGATTATATTGATATATTAAAAGAAGTAGAATGTTCTGACTCGGATATACTAGGTTTGGAATCAGATGAATTTAATAGAACCAGAGAAGATCTTGCTTTTTCTTGGGATGAAGAAGAAAGAAAAATAGCATTAAAACAGGCCAATGAAAAAGATGGTGATTTTATTAAAGTTAATAGAGTTATTTAATTAAAATGAATTTAGAATTTCTAACAATTAAAGATGCTCGATCCTTGATGGATAGCGGTAAAATTAGCTCACTTGATCTAAGTAAGCTTTTTTTGGATAGAATAAAAAAAATAGACCCCAAAATAAATTCATGTATTAGTGTTTTTTATGATCAAGCATTGGATGAGGCTAAGCTTGCTGATAAAAGAATGGCTGAGGGAGAAAAGGGTGATTTATTAGGTATTCCTTATTTATTAAAGGATAATATTTTAGCTAAGGGCCAAAAAACAACAGCCGCATCTAAAATGTTAGAAAATTATATAGCCCCATATGATGCTACTGTTGTTAAAAATTTAAAAAGAGCCGGTGCTGTTTTACTTGGAAAGACAAATTTAGATGAATTTGCTCATGGAGCATCTACTGAAAATTCAGCTTTTTTTACTACAAAAAATCCTTGGGACCTAGAAAGAGTTCCGGGTGGTAGTTCTGGTGGTTCGGCCGCAGCGGTATCTGCTGGTTTTTGTGTTTTTGCCCTAGGTAGTGATACTGGTGGTTCAATACGTCAGCCAGCCAGCTTTTGTGGTGTTACTGGTTTAAAACCTAGTTATGGTCGAGTTTCTCGCTTTGGCTTAATTTCTATGACATCCTCTACTGATGTTATCGGTCCAATAACAAAAAATGTTGAAGATGCTGCTATAGTTTTAAAATATATATCAGGTGAAGATAATTTTGATTTTACTACTAGTAAAAAAATTCCAGAAGATTATACAAAATTTTTAGATAGAGATATCTCTAATTTAAAAATTGGAGTTTTGTCGGATGTTTTTAATGACTCATTAGATAAAAATATTAAGGATGCCTTTTTGTCTTCTTTGGATTTTTTTAAAAAAGAGGGGGCAAAAATTATCGATATAAAATTGGATTATAATAAATATTCTATTCCTGTTTATTACATTATAACCCCTTCAGAGCTTAGCTCTAATTTAGCTAGATTAGATGGTATAAGATATGGTTTTTCTTGGAAATTTAGCCCCAAAGGGCAGTCATTAGAAAATTTAAATGAAATCTATTTAAAAAATAGAGGTCACTCTTTTGGCCCAGAGGTAAAGCGTCGAATAATGCTAGGAACCTATGCTTTAAGCTCTGGTTATTATGATGCTTATTATAAAAAAGCTATTTTAGTAAAAGAAATGATTAAAAAAGAATTTGATCAAGCATTTAAAAAAGTTGATCTTATTTTAAGTCCAACATCCCCCCATACAGCTTTCAAAATTGGAGAGAAATGTAACGATCCATTAAAAATGTACCTAGAAGATATTTTTGTCACTGGTCCTTCTTTGGCCGGTTTGCCAGCTATTTCAATTCCACTTGGTTTTTCCAATAAATTACCATTTGGTTTGCAAATTTTTTCTAATAAATTTGAAGAATCTTTGATTTTTAATTTAGCTTATAAATATCAAAAATATAATAATTGCCAAGATTTTCAAAAAGATTTATAATCTTATTATTATATTAAATTTAAAAATATGAACAATTATAAAAAAATATTAATTTTTAGCTCGATTATATTGTTATTGTCTTTATTATTTTTGTTGATTTTTGGAAATAGATTTTTTAATAATAATAAAAAAAATGAGGTAGATCAAATAATTGATCTAAATAAAGATAATATTAATAACAATTATTTAAATATAATTTCCAATCTTAGATCCTTGGATGATAATGATATTTTTTGGGGAAATAAAGGTAAGTTAGAAATTATAGTTTATGAAGATTTATCTGACTTATATTCATTAAAATTAAACGAATCTCTAAACTTAATTAAAGATAATTTTTCTGATGAAGTTGTTATTGTTTTTAGACCATTTGCTGATAAAATGTTTCAAATGTCTTATCCTGTCGCTAATTTTATTTCTTGTGCTAATGAACAAGAATCATTTTTTTCAGCCAGAGATTTAGTTTTACAAAAATTAAAAGACAATGTTTTGATTAAGGAGGATTTTTCTATATATGCACAGGAATTAAATTTAAATTTAGATTTATTTAATGAGTGTATAAAAAATGATAAGTATTATGATGATATTGAAAAAATTAGTGCTGAAGCTCAAACTTTTGGAGTTTATGGCTCTCCAGTTTTATTTGTAAACAAGGAAATAGTTGTCGGTGCGAGATCTTTTGATGATGTTGTAAATGGCGGAGGCGAATCTTTACTTGGTTTAAAAAATATTATTAATAATCATTTAGGAGTAAATGTTTCAGACGAAATTAATGATGATTCTTCTGAAATGATTTTTTGCACAATGGATGCTAAGGTTTGCCCGGATGGATCTTTTGTTGGTAGAGATGGTGAAAACAATTGTGATTTTTTTCCTTGCCCAGGAGAATAATCTTTGGAGGGTTCGCATAGTGGTCTAGTGCGCACG
>CAZSRC010000009.1:0-25930 GCA_964609365.1 uncultured Gammaproteobacteria bacterium
ATCAATTCCCATGGCAGTAATCACCGAAGAAACCTTAAGATTTTGGGCCGAGCAAGCTGAGCCAGTTGAAACACAAATCCCAGCTAAGGATAAGTCAATTAAAATCGCCTCCCCTTCTATACCCTCAAACATAATATTTAAATTATTCGGAACCCTATTTTTTAAATCACCATTAAGCCGAATATTTTTTATTTTTTTCTGCACTTCCTTCCAAAAATAATTACGCAAATCCTTAACTTTTTTTAAATATTTGCTTCTTTCAGTGTAAGATAATTTCAAGGCCTCGGTCATCCCCACGATTCCCGCTATATTATAAGTTCCAGCTCTTAATCCATTTTCCTGACCCCCACCAACAATTATTGGCCTTATTTTAATATCCTTATTCACATAAGCCAAGCCAACTCCCTGAGGTCCATAAAATTTATGGGCTGATAGTGATAAAAAATCTATTCCCCATTTAGCAATATCTATTTTCAAGTATGGCACCGCTTGAACAGCATCACTATGAAAATATACACCTTTCTTTTTAGCAATTTTACCAATTTCCTCTAATGGTTGTATTGTTCCTATTTCATTATTAACTGCCATAACAGATATTAGAACTGTATCTGATTTAATTCTTTTCTCTAATTCATCTAAGTTAACTATTCCTTTTTCATCAACTGGAATATAGTCAAATTTAAAACCTTCATCTAATAACTCTCTAGCTGATGATAAAACGCAAGGATGCTCAATGGCTGAAATTAGGAAATGATTTCCCTTGTCGCGATTAGCACGCATTACTCCTTTAATAATAAGATTATTAGCCTCGGTGGCAGTAGATGTAAAAATAATATTATCAACCTGACCATTCAAAATTTTAGCAATATCTTTTTTACACCTTGTAATTTGAATATCATTTTCCTGCCCCATAAAATGAATAGAAGAAGCATTACCATATTTACTCTCATAGTATGGCATCATTTTTTTTAATACCCTTTTGTCTATTTTAGTTGTAGCAGCATTGTCTAAATAAATCTGCATAAAACTATTTTAAAACTATTTTATTTATAATTAATGGAGTTTCTGGTCTATCTAATGCTCCTGGCATAGTAGTTTTAACTTTAGAAATTTTTTCAATTATATCCATTCCTTCAATAACTTTTCCAAAAACTGGATGCTTGGAGCTCAATGGAGCTTTATCAAAATCCAAAAAAGTATTATCAGCTACATTAATAAAAAATTGTGAACCACCTGAATTAGGTCCAGAATTTGCCATAGAAATAGTTCCAGATAAATTACTTAATTCTGGACTGCTTACATGCTCGTCCTCAATTGCATAACCAGGACCACCAGTTCCCCAAAGATTCTGCTTGCTATCATCCTTAGTTAATGGATCACCACCCTGAATCATAAAATCCTTAATAACGCGATGAAATTTTATTCCATCAAAATACCCGGAATCAGCCAAATTTAAAAAATTTGCTACAGTAATTGGCATTTTTTCATTAAAAAATTCAATAGTAAAATTACCCATAGTGGTTTGAAATTCAGCTTGTGAATATTTTTCCAAAATTTCTTGATTCATACTTTTTTCTAAATTAATAGTTAAATTATTTGTAAAATTATTATTTATTTTAATTTCCTCCTCAGGATAATCAAAGGTTATTTGTTTTTTGGTACAGGCTGAAAAACCCAATGCTAAAAATAAAATTAAAAATGAAAATAAAATCTTTTTTCTCATAAATTTTTATATATTAATTATAAAATATTTTTTAAAATTTTTGAGTTCGCTAAGTTTTTTTGGACACTTTTTTTTAAATTAAAAAGTGTCTTAATAAAATCTATACTTTAAACTTTTTTTTAATATCTTTATCCTCTTCTTCTCTTTTTTCCTCTATAAGTTCCTTGGCCTTAACTCTTAATTCCTCTAAATTCATTTTATCTAATTCCCTTACTCTTTTCAAGAGTATTTTTTTATCATTTAATTCTGGATCTTCTAAAACCTCGGATAATAATACATCTAAAATTGCACCCATCTTAGGACCTGCCTCCATTTTTAAATCTGAAATTAAGACATCTCCATTTACTTTTAACATTTTAACTGAAACTGGATCATTTTGTACTTTTTCCATCATATATTGGAGATGACGAAGTTTATAGGGCATAGCCTTGGGTGTTCCAGATCCCAAGCGATCAGCAACTCTAAGATCAATTAAATCTTTTAAATTTTCTCTTCCAGTTTTGGCAATTAATCGACGAACCGAGGCTGCACTTACCTCTCCAACATTATAATAAAACATATGATTCTTGACTAAATTAACCACCATTTCAATATCATTATTGGAAAACTTTAATCTGGTCATTATTTTTCTGGTTATTTTAGCTCCGATATACTCATGATTATAAAAAGTATTCTGTCCATCAATCATTTTCATGGACTGAGGTTTTCCAATATCATGAAGCAGTGCTGCTAATTTAACTTGCCACTTAGTACTGGGGCAATTTTTTAATGATAGCAAATTATGCTTTAAAACGGTATAAATATGGTGATGATTTTGCTTCATACCCCTACCAAGCAATAATTCTGGAATAATATATTGCAACAACTTAGTATCAATCAACCTAGAAAATCCTTCATAAGCATGATTTGATTTTAAAATTTTAATCAACTCATCTTTTATTCTTTCTTTAGCTATAAATTTTAAACTTCCAGCCATTTTTAATATAGCCCTTTCTGTTTTTGGTTCTATTTCAAACTCCAATTGTGCAGAAAATCTAATAGCCCTCATCATACGAAGAGCATCTTCCTTAAATCTATCCAATGGTTCACCAACTGCTCTAACTATTTTCAAGTTAACATCTTTTAGGCCACCAAATAAATCAATTAACTCCATTCTCGGAGCAGTTAAATTAAAATTATCTAGAAATTCCTGCTTTAAATTTATCTCCTTGGGGTTATAATTATTTTTATTTACAATAAGACCATTTACCGGTCTCATGGCCATAGCATTTACCGTAAAATCTCTTCTTGATAAATCTAAATCTAAGTCTTTTTCAAAAACCACTTGATCCGGACGACGATGATCTCTATAGGTACTCTCACTTCGATAAGTAGTAATCTCAAAAACAGATAAAAGCTCTCCAATCTCATTTTTTATAGCTAAAATAACTGTACCAAAATCATTTTCATACTTAGCTTCTGGAAAAATTTTAATTATTTCCTCGGGCAAAGCATTACTTGCTATATCAAAATCATTTGGTATTTTTCCCATTAACAAATCTCTAACACAACCTCCGACCAGGTAAGCCTCAAAATTATTTTCTTCTATTTTTTTGATTATATCTAGGGCAAATTTCAACATTTAAGGTTTTTAAAAGAAGCTAAAAAGCTTCTTTTATTATATTTATAATAAATTTATAACAAATTTTAAAAATAAAAGCTAGTTTGCTATTTTATGCCTAATAACATCCAGCGATGATTTAAAATTTTCAATATTTTTTAACAAATTATAATAAGAAGATGTATTTTCCTTATTTTTTATTGAATCATTACAATAACTAGACTGTTCATCTAATGAATCAATCATATTTTTTAAAATCTGATTACTAAAACTAGCAAATTCTTGATTTTTATTTAACTCTGAAAAATCATCAGACAATCCCTTTTCCTGAATTAATAAAGCTATTTTATCTAAATCATTTTTTGATATAGCTAGGAAAAAAGCAGGAATATTTTTTAAATTTTTTTTAATTATTTTCTTATCATTAGAAAAGGTAATTCCATGTTCTAGGCGTGCCCCGCCTTTTAAATTAATTTTTTCAATTTTTTCTCTTTTTTTAGCAGAACCATCATCTTTCCCCATACCAAGTACTTGATCAAAACCACAAACCAATGCTCCTGTTTCCTTATCCAAAACAACATAATCAACACCATTTTCATAATCATCATAATAAGATGCTCTAGCAACTAAAAATCTATCTTTAAGAGCGTTGTGTAATAAGGTTGTTATTAACATCTCGGCTACGCTAGAGGGATCTTTTTCTTTTTTATCCCTCCAAGTTGAAATACTGCATGATTTCTCCGCAGCCCAAGCCTCTTCTTTGGATTGAACAATTTTTTTATGCAAATCAGAATTAGGACCATCAATTTTAATAGTTAGGTCATCCTCTAAAAGCGTGCCTAAATATTTATATTCATTATTAATATCTTTACTAATTTTTATTAGATTATTTTTCAAAAAAGAGCTAACTTTTTCAAAATTTACCTTAGGCCCTCTTTTTTCAAATTTACTTAAATCTATATTACCAACAATTTTAAATTCTCCCATATTATAAAGATTAATTTTCTTCAAAAAAACAAGATTTAACAACTAGACCGGCTATTGATTCTAATTCCTGTATAAATTGATCAATCTTTACTCTTTTATCTTTTATAACTAAAACTATTAAACCTGGGCAATGTTCTGTACAATTTTTTTGAACATTAACTCCCATTCTAGACATTATTAAATGCCCTTTTGATGTTAATAATTTATTTAAAGAGTCTGATACTGACTGGCGATCATTAGTTAAAATTGTAATACTGGCTAATTGTTCCATATTTTTGAAAATTAATTATAAATATTATTTTCTTATTTTTTTACTATATTTTGTATGTAGGACACTATGCTCAAATCCATTATCCTTAATCCAATCTAAAACCTCTAAAGCACCCTTATTTTCATGTGCTGTTCTAATTTTACCATTACTATCCTCTTTATATATACCCTTGGTTCTTTTCTGGACAATCTCCCTAGAACTAGGTATTGGTTGACCACCACCACCTATACAACCACCAGGGCAAGCCATTACTTCTATATAATCATATTTTTTGATATTTGTCAAAATATTAGATATATTTCCAATACCATTTACAACTGCCACCCTAAGCTTTTTTTCGCCCAAATTTATTGTACTTTCCTTAATTCCCTCTAATCCTCGCACACTCTTAAATTCTATTCTAGAGCGACAAATAGAGCCCTTAGAAGAACCACAAAGAACATGATTGGCAGTTCTTAGAGCTGATTCCATAACCCCTCCACTAGCTCCGTAAATCAGACCGGCACTACTTCCATCATTAATCAAATCATTTGACTTTACAGGCTTCAAAGCTTTAAAATCAATATTATTTTTTTTAATCATAAAAGCAAGTTCTCTAACAGTTAAAACCTTATCAATTGCTTTTAATTTTCCAATTTTTAATTCGGGTCTAGTAATTTCAAATTTTTTTGCGGTGCAAGGCATAATAGAGATTACAATAATATCGGTTGCTTTAATATTTTTCTTTTTAGCCCAATATGTTTTAATAATACCACCTAAATGAATCTGAGGAGATCTTGAAGTGGTGAGGTGTGGAATTAAGTCTGGTCTATAAAATTCTAAATATTTTACCCAGGCCGGACAACAAGATGTTATCATTGGCATTTTTGCTTTTTTATCAGATAATCTCTCTAATAATTCACCGGCCTCGACCATAGTTGTAATATCAGCAGCAAAATTAACATCAATAACTTGATCAAATCCTAGTTCTTTTAAGGCAGCCACCATTTTACCACTATTATTTTGTCCATAAGGCAAGCCAAACTCTTCACCAATAGTCATTCTTGTTGATGGAGCTATTACTGCAATCAAGGTTTTTTTACCTTTATTTTTTAAAATTTTTTCTACTTCTGGCCAATCTTGTTGTTCTTGAGCTGCGGCAACAGGACAATGAAGCGCACACTGACCACAATAAATACAATCAATTTTTTTATTTGATGTTGGCACAATCTCTTGCTTGGCACCCTTACCCTTTATTTCTAAATAATTTATCTTTTGGATGTCTGAACAAGCATCAACACAATTTCTACAATCAATACACTGAGAACCATCTATCTCTACCGCCTTATCAAATTTGTATGTTTTTCTGTTTCCCTTTCTATCTTTAAAACTAGTTATTTTTATATTATAACGACGAGCCAAATCAAGTAAACTACAATTAAATTTAAGCGTGCAATCAAAGCATTTCTCTATATGTTCAGAAAAAATTAATTTCAAATTGGTATCTCGAGAGCTTTTAACTTTCGGAGAGTTGGTAAAAACCTCAATTCCATCTTCAGCCAAAACAGAACAAGAAGTCATTAGTTTGTTACAACCTTTAAGCTCAACTACGCAAACTCTGCAATTAGCTTTAACATCTAAATCTGGATGACTACATAAAGATGGAATAAAAATTCCATTCTCCTTAGCTATCTCCATGATAGTTTGACCAGATCGACCAAAATACTCTTTTCCATCTATCTTTATTCTTATTTTCTTATTCATATATTTTTAAAATATTTTTAAAATAACTCAAAATAGCAATTGGAGCAGAACTTCCCAGCGCACAAAAAGAAGAATCTGACAAAGACTGACATAAATCTAAAAAATTTTGATTTGCTGACATTTTGCAGTTTTTAATTGATTTTAAATTTTTACAATCCTCATTAAATAATTCTAAAAGACGATAAGTCCCCTCTCTACAAGGAGTACATTTTCCACAAGAATTATTAGCAAAAAAACTAAGCCAATAACTAATTAATTCGACAGGATTATGTTTATCTAAATCATAAATAGTTATGGATCCAGCTCCGGAAACTTTTTGATTTAATTGTCCTTGACTTAAAACATCACCACTAGCATCACCGCCAACCTGAACAAAAAAATTATAATTAGGATAATTATTACTTTTTTCCAAAACCTCTTTTATACTTAAGTCAGCAGATAAAAAATAAACTCCTTTATTTTTTTTACCAAAATTAATTGAATAAAATCTTTTATTTTCATAATCACCTTTATCAACTAAATAAATATTATAAAGAGTTTCAATATTATGTATTAAGGTTGGCTTAGAAAAAAGACCAGACTCAGTTGGAAATGGAGGTCTTAGGCGAGGTTCTAAATGTTTATTTTCAATAATATTTAAAATAGTACTTTCTTCGCCACCAATATATCCAGCATTTTTTGGTTTTTCAATTATTTCAAATTTACCTTTAAGTCCAAATTTATTAAATTTTTTATTAATTTCTTTTTTATATAACTTAAAATAGTTGCTATTTAAATAAAAGAAAATTTTTTTAGCTTTTATAAAATCAGCTGTAATTTTTACTCCCTTGGAAAAATCATCTAAATTATTTTTAATAATATAAAGATCTTTGTAAATACCTGGCTCACCTTCGGCACCATTAATAACTAAATATCTTTCTGATGACTTAGAATTTAAAACAGCCTTCCATTTTAAATAAGCTGGAAAAGATGCGCCACCTCTACCGAGTAAGCAAGCTTGTTCAATTTTTTTTATTATTGACATAAATTTTAAATATTAATCTTCCTTATTTTTATGCTTCTTTTTGCGATCATATTTTTTTTTATTTTTATGAGCACCACCTTTAATTTGATGCGCACTAGAACCACCTTCTATTTCACTTTCTCTGGAACCTTTTTTGAGACCTTTTAATAATGCTTCTTTTTTTTGATCCTCTGATAGATTAAAAGAAAAACTCTCTTTCATAATTATTAAAATAAATATTTAATTAAATCAGCTAGGCGACAAGAATACCCCCATTCATTATCATACCAAGCAATAACTTTTATCATATCACCACCAATAACCCTAGTTAATGATAAATCAACAATGGCACTATGACTATTTCCAATAATATCAGAAGAAACAAGTGGTTCATAAGAGGCCTCTACTAACCCCTTATACTTACTAGAACAAACTTTAGAAAAATGATTATTGATTTCTTCTGCGCTAGTTTTCTTCTTTAATAAAAAAACTACATCACACATTGATCCAACAACAACTGGAACACGAACAGCTAAGCCATCGAAGGTTCCCTTTAGGGATGGGATGGTTTGATTAATGGCAATAGCAGCTCCAGTGGATGTAGGAACCATGTTAATAGCGGCTGATCTAGCTCTACGCAAATCTTTATGTGGTCCATCAACTAGATTTTGATCAGCTGTATAAGCATGAATAGTTGTCATCAAAGCTTTTTTAATTCCAAATTTTTGCCTAATAATATCAGTAACTGGAGCAAGGCAGTTGGTAGTACAGGAAGCACAAGAAACAATTTCATCTTTTTTGCTAAGTTTTTTTTCATTAACACCTAAGACTATAGTTTTAACATTGCCATCGCCCTTTGCCGGAGCTGATAAAATAACTTTTTTAGCACCAGCTTTTATATGCATCATCAACCCCTCTTTATTTGTAAATCTTCCTGTGCATTCTAAAACAAGATCAACTTTCATTTTTTTCCAAGGAAGCAGGCTAGGATCCTTTTCTGATAATACTGGAGTTTTTTTATTATTTACAATAATATTTTTTTCATCGAAGGAGACTTTTTGATTATATATTCCATAAGCTGAATCATATTTCAAAAGATGGCTAAGAATTTTTGTTTCAGTTAAATCATTAATAGCGACAATTTTATAATTTGGGTATTTTTCTAAAATAATTTTGAATACAGCTCGGCCAATTCTACCGAAGCCATTAATAGCAATGTTTAACTTTTTTGACATAATTTTTAAATTTAATTTATAATAACTTAAAATAATTATATCATATTTTATTTAAAAAACAAAAAACACTCCCAAAAATAAGGAGTGTTTTAAGGAGTGTTTTTATGTATAAAATTTATTTAGCTTCTTTTTTTTTATGTCTATTAATATCTACCTCAACTACTACATTATTTTCACCTTCTTTTTCGCCTTTGAATAAAACATCTACTGATTGTTTTAAAACATGATGACCAACAACTTCTCCGCGACGACCATCAACATTAACCCTGGTTCCAATTGGTGGTAGTTTTTTTGCTAAATCAACATAACCTTCATATTCATAAGAAAGACAGCACATTAATTTTCCACACATTCCAGAAACTCTGTCACTTCCTCGATGAACAACTTGTTGAGCCTCGGCCATCTCTGAAGTTATTGAAGAAAAATCTTTAATATGCCCCTTGCAACAGAGACCCCTTCCGCAATGACTTAAATCTCCCATAACCCTAGCTTCATCTCTACTACCTATTTGAGTTAAACGAATAATCCCCTTAAAATGACTAGAAAGATCTTTTACTAAATTTCTAAAATCAACACGATTATCAGAATAAAAAGCAAAATTTATTCTATTCCTATCTAAAGAAAAATGAACATCTATCAATTTCATTGGTAGACTATATTTTTCAATTATTTGACGACAATAATCTAAAGCTTTATCTTTTTCGGACTCATCAACAACTTTTTCTAAATCATTTTCATTAGCCAATCTAATAACTTCTTTTATTTCTTTTTGATCATCTTTATTTATTTCATCAAAATTTTTAAATGAAGCAACTTTTCCAATTTCTTGTCCAAACTCAGTCTCTACTATAACTAGGTCATCTAAATTTAAATCTATATTATTAAAACTAAAATTATACTTTTTGTCCCAAGGAGCAAATTGTATTTGAACTATTTTTTGCATTTTTAGCTTATTAATTATAAAGAGTATCTACCAAACTTAATAATATTTACTCCAGCTAAAATTTCTTTAATAGTTTTTTTATCGTCTTTGATATATTCTTGATCTAATAAACAAATTTCTGAATAATATTTTTTAACCTTTCCTTGCATAATTCCTTCAATTATATTTTCAGGTTTTCCCTCTTTGATTAATTGTTCTTTATAAATTTCTTTTTCTTTTTCTATTTCTTCACTTGGAACTTCTGAATTTTCTAAATAACGAGGATTAGCAGCCGCTATATGCATAGCTATATCTGAAGCTAGGTCACTCTTAGACTCTTGATCTAAGGCAATTAAAACACCAATTTTTCCACCTAAATGAGAATAAGCAGCAACAGTTTTACCAGAAATAAAATCAACTCTACCTAATGCTATTTTTTCACCAATAATACCACTTAAACTATTTAATTGCTCTTCTACTGTAGAATCAAGAAGTTTTTCTTTTAATAAATCTTGAGAATTATTAATTTTCTTATTTTTTATAATTTCTAAAATATTTTTAGCTAATTCTTGAAATTTTTCATTACGTGCAACAAAATCAGTTTCAGAATTTAATTCAAGCATGCAAGCTTCAGTTTTGTCATTATTTACATCAACAAGTATAACTCCTTCACTAGCATCTCTTTCACTTCTTTTAGCTGCTTTAGCGATTCCTTTTTTTCTTAATATTTCTATAGCCTTTTCCAAATCTCCATTAACCTCATCTAAGGCCTTTTTACAATCAACCATACCAGCTCCAGTTCTCTCCCTTAACTCTTTTATTTTTTCCATATATTTTAAAATTAATTATTATTTTTTTAATTAAAAAATTAACCTAATTTAATATTTTTTGCATTAATTAAATTACTCATAATTGTATCCAATATTAAATCAACAGTTTTGGTAGCATCATCATTTGCTGGTATTGGATAAGTTACTAATTCTGGATTAACATTTGTATCACAGATAGCAATAATTGGAATATTTAACTGAATAGCCTCGGCTACGGCAGTTTTTTCTTCTTTTATATCCCAAATAAAAATAGCATCTGGTAACTTAGTTAAACCAACTAAACCACCGACTCTCTCTTCCAATCTTTTAATTTCACGATCAAAATCTAATTTTTCTTTTTTGGTATATTTATTTAAACGACCACTCTCTCTGTCATTAATTAAATCTTGATATTTTTTTATTGATTTTTTAATTACATTAAAATTAGTTAAAAAACCACCTAACCACTTTCCTGTGATATAAGGAACCTTGGCTTCTTCAGCCATTTTTTTCATAGAGTTTTTAACTTGCTTTTTAGTTCCCACAAAAAGAATAGTCTTATCTTCTTTTGTTAACTTTATCATAAACTCTAAAGCTTTTTTTAATTGCTCTTGAGCTTTTTCTAAATTAATAATATAGATTCCATTTTTTTTAGTAAAAATAAATGGTTCCATTTTTGGATGCCAACGATTTGTGCGATGACCAAAGTGCATACCAGCCTTCATCATCTCTTCTAGTTTTGGAATATTCATAGTTTTTCTTTTACGTCATTATAAAATGACCCTCTGTTTGCAAAATTTATATTTGTTAATAAAAACATAAACAAGAAAATTTGAGCAAACATGTTTTTTAATATTAATAAAAAGCCCAAATAATAACTATTTAAGCTTCTTATATAATATATTTTTTAGATAAAAAAGTCAAGAAGTGCTTATTTTATGGTTAATTTTGATAAAAGTCCTTAATAGTTTTATTTAATAAAAATATATCATTATTAAATATTTCTAATTTGAGTTTGTAGTTATTTAACATATTATTATAAGCATCAACTTTGGTATTATACTCTGCAGCACTTAGATTGTAATTACTAATATCTTTTTTTCTGTTATACTCATCCATTTTTAAAAGTAAGGAGTCAAGTTCGGCTTTTAGGTTGTTTAATTCTTCGGAAATCTTCTTTAGATCAGCTTCTTTTAATTTAACAGAACTATTCATTTTATTAATAGTATCAACTTTTTTAAGAACATTATTCATCCCAGTATAAATCCTTCCTGTTTTCTTTTGGTATATTTCTACTGGACCAAGGTAGCTACCATTAAAAACATTATTAAAATTCTCCTCTAGGGCCTCTGCTTTTCCATCATTAATTTCTCCAGGAAAAACCCCTACTGGAAAATAATTAGTAGTTTCGATAAAACAATAAGTAGAATTATAAGAAGAATTAGAATCACAGCTTACAGCAACCGCTGAATGCTTGGCATTTGGATAATCAAAAATTGCTGATCCATAACCCATCTTTCTCAACATTAAAGCTGCTAAAAAAGCTTTGTCAGAGCAAACACCTGAATTCTTATAAAGAGTTTCGTATGGAAAATTTTGAACACCATTTTCAATTTTTGAAAAATCATAAGGAATATACTGAACAAAAGCCATAACAAACTCAACAAACTCATCATCAGAAAAAGCTTCTCGATCAGAAATGTTTTTCAAATCCTTTAATAATAATTCTATAGACTTGTCATTATTTTTTACCTCTAAAAATAAAGCATAATAACTATCTCTTAGATTACTCGGTGGATTTTCCGAAGAATAGTAAAAATTTTTATTTGAATTAGAGTAATCCTTGTAAAGATTATCACTAAATAATTGATTTAAGTTATAATTTTTATTTTTATACTTCCAGGAAAATTTTACTAATTTTTCATCTTTTTTAGGAGTTGGAGTATTAGGACTTTCAATAGATGGTAGATTTATAGTACCAATATTTATTTTTAATAAGTTTTGATTTGATATTCCAAGACCTAATTGACGCATTAGATTAAAGGCGTCTATGGGTCTACCCAAGTAATACAATCTAAGATTTAAGGGATTAACATAATAAGCCTGGCCCTTGTCCTCTACCTGAAGTAATATTCTACCAGAAAGATTTGATCTAGCTCCATTTTTTAAAAAATTCAATAAATCATTATTAGATACGCCTAAACCGAAAGATCTCATAATAGAAAAGGCATCATTTGGTCTAGCTAAATAATAAGCCTTTTTATCAATTGGGCTAATATAATAAGCCTCGCCCTTTGCCTCAACCTGCAAAACAATTCTACCACTTAAATTATCTGCTAAAGTAGCCGCAAAAATATTTTTAAATGAAAGTATTGATCCAAGAAAAACAAATAATACAAATATTAATAATTTATTTTTTTTAATAATCATTTTTTTTAATTTTAATATCAACATCCCTACTATAATGAGGAATGACAATATTAAAGTTTTTTAATTTTTTATTTCTTTTTTTATCTAATTCGATACTCTCAACTTCAATGCCCAGGGCATAGGCTAAAGCATTGGCAGTCAAAACACCAACCCTGAGAGATGTAAAACTTTCGCCATAATTAGCTACTTTTATTTTTTTAATATTATGCAAATTAATATTTAATGAATTTAACATTTTTTCAATAGAGCTCAAAAGCTTCTCGGATTGATTTCTAAAAGTTTTTATTTTATTAGATTTTATAAGCAAAGAATCATTAAATATGGCTAATTTAATATATTGATTATTAGAGCTATCGATAAAAAAGGTCATATTTTTAATAAAATAATTAAATACTATTAAATTATAGCATATTTAAAACTATTGACAACGAGCAATACATATAGCTATAATAAAAGTAAATTAAAAAAGGAGGTTTATATGGACTTTAAAAAAAACTGGGTTAATATTTTAATTATTGTGTTTTTATTAATATTAAGCACAATAACGGCCATTATCGAGGCTGGTTTTTGTCTATTTTCTTGTTTTTTATCGCCAATTATAGCATTAATGGTTTTTTTAATGATAACGCTATATATGCGAACTTACAGAGGATGGGAGGAGAAAAAAACTTTTAAAATATTTGAAATGCCTTTAGGCTTAGCTATTTTTTATTTTTGTTTATTCTTTATCTTGTTTCAAAGTTTTAAAGAATATTCAATTATTAGAAATACGGGAAAAGAGCTTATTGAAATTAAAGTATTTTTAATAAATTTTTTATTCGCCCTGTTTTTAAGTATTTGTAATTGGTTCTTCTCTATTAGAGAAGAAACTGCTGAGTTTTCAAAAAAAAATGAAATTGACTAAAATTTAAGTTAAACGTATTTTTGTCAAAATCAAAAAAGCACCTTAAAAAAGGTGCTTTTTAATTTCTTTATAGTTTTTAGATGACATTATTTTAATTCTAAGTTCGGAAGCTCCCGGAAAAGACTTTAAATACCAAGATAAATGACCCTTGAATTCAGAAAAACCTATCTCTCCTTTGTTTTTTTTATTCATATCTAAATGTTTTAGGGCTACTTTTAAGGCTAGCGATTTTCTTTCTGATTCTGATAAACTTTGAAAATCTTTAGAGAAAATCCATGGCTGTCCCAGTGCCCCTCTAGCAAAGGCAAATCCATCTACTCCTGTTTTTTTAATAATCTCAAAACCATCATTTAAATTATTAATACCTCCATTGGCTAATATTATTCCAGAAAAATACTTTTTACTTTTTTTTATAATATCTAAATTAATTGGTCCAGTAAATAACTGTTTTAAACTTCGCCCATGAATCATTAAGGCTGAGACTGGCAAGTCCTGTATATTTTTTAAAAAATTTATTAAATCAACTGAAAATGCCTCTGTTCTAAGTTTTATAGACAAGGGCTTATTAGTATTTTTTAAAACAGCTTCTATAATTTCTCTGCTTAACTTTAAATTGCCCATTAACTTTGATCCAGCCCCCTGTTTAATAACCTTTTTAACTGGGCAACCAAAATTAATATCAAAACCATCTGGATTGATTTCCTTATCTATAATTTTTACAGACTTGATAAAGTGATCAGGATTTGATCCAAAAAGTTGAACAACATAAGGGCTCTCTTTTTTATTAAACTTTATCAAGTCTAGGGTTTTTTTTGAATCATAATTTAAGCCAGAGACAGAGGCCATCTCGCTATAAACAACATCTACTCCAAAATCCTTGCATAATAAACGAAAAGCCGAATCTGTAAATCCGGCAAGAGGAGCTAGTGCTAAAATAGGATTAGACTGTTTTTTGTTTTTTAAATCCTTCCAAAAATTAGACATATTAAAAATTAAACCTTGATAAGCTCTGTTTCATTATTTGGCATATCTTTTAACTCATAACCAAGAGACTCTAGTTTTAGCCTTAAATCATCAGATTTTTTAAAATCTTTATTTTTTCTAGCTTCAATTCTTTCATCTAATATTTCTTTAATATTATCTGGCAAAGAATTTTGCATTTCTTCTATTTTTTTTTGTTCAATATTTTTATTCATATTTTTTTCTAAATCTAAAGACCAAATAGAATCAAATTTTAATATTGTTGCTAGTTTATCAGGGTTTGATAATTCTGATTTTAATATTTCCGGAATAATTGCCAATGTTTTCGGAGTATTAAAATCATCTAATAATGAATCTAGAAATAATTTTTCAAATGATGGATCGATATTTCCAATTTCATTGCCCAATTTCTGTATCTTAGTAAATAAAGATGATAGGCCCTTCTGAGAGGCTTTTAAAGCTTCATAACTAAAGTTTTGCTTAGATCTATAATGCGCTTGAAGAAAAAAGTATCTCAAAGATAGAGACGAAAATCCCTTAGCTATAATATCATCAAGGCTAAATGCAGTTCCCTGGGATTTAGACATTTTTTCATTATTAAATACTAAATGTTCATTATGAATCCAATAATTAGCTAATTTAACTCCATTAGCGGCCTCACTTTGCGCAATTTCATTGCTATGATGAACACTGACATGCTCAATTCCGCCCATATGAATATCAATAGTATTGCCAAGATTTTTCTTAATCATAGCTGAGCACTCTAGGTGCCACCCAGGAAAACCATAACCATTTTCAACAGAAGAAGAAAAAAATGGTGATGGCCAAAATTGCAGAGCATTCTTATGAGATGCTGTTTTAAAAAACCATAAAGCAAAATCATTTTGATTTTTTTTCTTAGGATCACCAATAATTCCCCTGCCAGCACCAAATTTATTTTTATCAGGCTTTCTTCCTGATAAATTATTGTAATTTTTAAATTTAGCAACTTCAAAATAAACAGCTAGGTCCGTAGAATAAGCATAACCCTTGGCTATTAATAATTGGATGATATCAATCATCTCTTCAATATTTTCAGTTGCCCTTGGTTTAAATTTTGGATCTAAAATATTTAAATTAGCAACATCTTTTTCGTATATATTAATAAATTTATCCGCAATATCTTTTGGGGATAAATTTTCAATCTTTGCTGTTTTTTCCATCTTATCTTCTCCGTGATCTTCGTCTGAAACTAAATGACCAACATCAGTATAATTTCTAACCATAGAAACATCATAATTTAAATATTTAAAGGTTCTATGTATAATATCAGCACAAAAAGACCCTCTCAAATTTCCAATATGTTGAGTCCAGTAAACAGTTGGACCACAATAATAAAAAGAAAGTAGCCCAGCTTTAATTGGTTTAAATTCCTCTTTTTTCCTATTCAATGTATTATATATTAAAATCTTCATATTATTTTGATATTTTCTTCATTAAACTAGCGTAAAACTCTAAGTTATTCAAACTAGCCCACTTTTGGCCTAATCCTTCATTAACTTTAAATAAATGCTGTAAATAAGCTAATGAATTACTATTTAATTCAGGTAATTTTGATTCTAAATTTATTTTTTTAAAATTATTAGAAAAAATTGATCTTTTTATATTAATTTCTTTATAAAAAGCAGCTGAATTAATATCTTTTTGATTATTTTTAAATTGATACAATTTACCATGTCGACCCTCCCTAGTTGGAATAACGCAATCAAACATATTCCATCCCATTTTGTGACAACGATAAATATCTGAAGGACTTCCAATCCCTAATGCAAATTTAATTTTATCATCAGGAATTATCTTAGCAGTATAATCTAAAATGTCAAATAAAAAATTTCCATCCTCATCAACTGGTCTAGCCCCAAAACCATATCCAGTAAAAGAAAATTTTTCTCCTAAAAATTTAGAGTCAGATATGTCCATTAATAAATCTAGGCATTTTTTTCTTAAATCCTTACTAATGCCGCCCTGAATAACGGCTATTAATTTTGGTGCTGCGTCCTTATTTAATTTTCTTTTTTTAATTTGTCTAACATATTCTTGATAGCATCTTTTGGCCCAAAGGATTGTTCTCTCTACGGATATTTTTATTTTCTTTTCATCAAAACCATATGGAGGACAATCATCAAGACAAACAATCAAGTCAGTACCTAAGTCAAATTGAATTTGAATTGATTTTTCTGGACTTATTTCATGGCGAGAACCATCTATTGGAGACTTAAAAACAGCGCTTTCATCGGTAATTTTTCCCATTTTTTCACTTCTATGAATTAAAGAAAATATTTGAAATCCACCACTATCAGATAAAAGTGGTTTATTCCAATTCATGAAAGAGTGAATACCTCCAGCTTTTTTTATTATTTTTAATGACGGCTGTAAATATAAATGAAAAGTATTAACAACAAGAGCAGATATTCCTGCTGAAATTATTTCAGAATTATTACACATCTTAATAAAACCCCTTGTAGCATCTGGCATAAATAAAGGAAGTTTTAATTCACCATGAGGAGTATTAATTATATTTTTTTTCATAAATTTATAACTACCTAACCCTACCATCACTAGTAATACTAGCTATTGGATCATCATCTAGTTTGGTTGTTTTAACATCTGTCTTTTTTATAATAAGTGAATTTGTTTCAATGTCCATAGCCTCAAGTTTTGATCCAGAAGATAAAATCATGATTTTATTATATTCAGAATCACCAGGCACTATACTAATAGAAAAATTAATATCAACCCTATCTATACCCAGTGGCCAACGACTAATATTAAAAACTACTTTATTAGTAAGAGGATCAAAACTAATATCACCGGCACTGGTGCTAAAATCATTTTCCCAAATAACATAAGAAGGCAAATCCATCTCAAGTTTTAAGTCTCTTAATTCATGTAAACTATTTTTTAAAGTCCAATAATATTTAAAGGATGTTTTCTCTCCAACAATTGGAGGTATTGGTCCAGATCCAACTGGAACATTGTCATCATTAAAATATAAAAGTCTTTCCTCTAGACTTAAATTACTATTAATACTATTAACTAAAACAGCACTTTTATTATCGGAAATTCTATCTTCACTATCAAACTCTTCAATATTGCCAATGCTAAATTGCGCATAACTTTTTATTTCTAACTTTTGACCAAAGCTAATTTTTTTAAAATCAGCAACATTAATAGAAAGCTTTATCTCCCCTCCCTCTCCTGGTTGCAAATCCTTTAATTCTGGGTATTCTTTAAATGTCCAGCTTATAGTTTTTCTACTGAGCTTGCCCTTATAAGGGTCAGATAGACTATTCCAATTCAAAAAATCACTATCCAGAACAAGCATGATAACCAAATCCTTCATACTCTTTTCTCCCTTATTAGAATATTTAATAACATAGTCTAATTTATCTCCAAAATTAACTGGAAAGCCAGATGGATTTTCATTTATTGATAAACTTAAATGTAAGTCGCTCTTAATAATTTCTAGATTGTTTTGTTTTTCAGCAAAAATAAACTCCTTAGAATTTTCATCGACATATTTTAATGTCCAAGAAAAAAATTCTTGATCGTTGTTTTTCTTGGAAACTTTATATTTAAAATTAAGATCAAAATTTTCAATAAAAACATCGCTAGACTTTATTTTTATTTTATAATTATTATTATTTATTTTTTCTATTTCTAAATTTTCATCTAAATCTTTATTCTCCATAGAATCAATAAAAAAGATATCTTCTGGCCCAGAAAAAGATAATACAAATTCATTAATCTTATTAAATGGAAAATTTTTAAAATTCATTTTAAATGGATACTCCTCTCCAATTAAAATAGTGGAAAAAATATCTTCATAAATTTGAAAAGGTAATGAAGCAACGATGACTGAACTAAAATTCTCCCTACTAAATTGAGAGCTTAATCCACTTATTTCATAATTAGTTTTTATTGATAAAAGATTATTAAGCCCTTCTCTGTTTATTATCTTTCCTCTTATTTTTATTTTTCCACCTAATCTTGGGGCTAGATTATTTATTTTCCAAATTTTATTATCCTCACTTAAATCAACCGAATAAACCTCTGATAAAATAAAATTATCAGGATAAAAAGCTTCTATATTAATATTGTTTAGGGTATATTTACTGGAGTTACGATAATCAATTTCATAAATAAAATCTTCGCCCAGTAAAACTTTTTCGGGGGCATTAATCTTTATATCTAAGACAGATGATGTGTCCCCCATATTTTTTATATAATTAAAAGACCAATAAGATGCTAAAGAAATTAATGCAAAAAAAATAAAAAAATATAATAAAGATACCCAAAAACTTCTTTTTCTCTTTATTTTAATAGTTTTGAAATCAGGCAATTCACCATCATCACTATAAATATCCATTAAACTACTTTCCATCTCCCCTTCTGTAAGTCTAGATTTAAAATTTCTAGAATCTAAAAAATTATTGTTGTCAGCACTACTTTCAATAAATTTATCTTTAGGATCATCTATCTCAACCTCTTCCATATCAATAAAATTAATAGGGGTGTCAATTTCATTTTCGATTTTATGTTTTTTAAAAATTAATTCTTCTTGTTGTTTTTTTTCTTTATCTCTTTTCATAATTTTTAATTTAATTATTTTAATATAATAACCGAGTATTTATCAGAATCTAACTTCCCGGAAAACTTAAACAAATTATCTTCTATTTTTTCAGCTTCAGGATAAGACCAAAGAGTTTCAATATTAAAATCAAAATTAATATCAAGATCAAAGGAGTGATCATTTGATCCAGCCTGCTTTTGAATTAAAATAGAATAACTTTTTAATATTTCTTTTTGCCAAAAATTAAGAAATAATTTTTTATAAACTTTATTTTCTTCAAATAAAGAATGAAAGTTTTGTGCTAATTTATATTCAATTTCAATTAAATCTTCTTGACCGGGATCAATCATTGCCCAATTAGCAAAAACTGTTTTATCAGATTCTTGATATATCTTAGTTCCACTGAGTAAATCAATTTCAGCTTTATTTTCACTAATTTCCAATAATTCATTTTTCTCATAAAAACTCTCCGAGGCTTTAAAATAATTTTTATCTGGCTGAGAAAAACCACTAGCATTAATTAATGTACTGCCAAGCGGAACATAAACTCTAAGCCAGTTGACATTTCTAACACCAGAAAATAAATCACTTTTTGATCCTAAATGTTTTCTTTTAACACTTAGCTTATTAATAATAGATCCGTCATTTTGTATATTAACATTGAGTTTTATATTATTTTCTATAACCTTGTCGGTCTTCCCTCCTCCAATATTTGTATTTACTAACATTAGATAATCAAGTGGAGGATTTTTAATTCTGCCAGCCCAGGATCTTTTCTCTAATTCATCTTGAATTTGCTGATTATTGGAATATATTAAGATATTTTTTTTACTTAAATTTTTTTCTAAAATTATTAAACTTTTCAATAATAACTCCTTATTCATTTTCTCTAAAAAAACAGAAGAAATCTCTATCATCAAATCATTTATTATCTTTTTAGGTTCATTTCTTAAAAATAACTCTGAGTCCGCAATAAGTTCTTCGTCTAAATTTGATAATATTTTATTATCATCTTCTGAAGTACTAGAGGCTGTTTTTTCTAAAATATTTGTTTTTAAATTTTTATCCTGGTAGAGCTCTGGCTGACCAATAACCTCAACTATTTCTTGAATTATATCACCAAAATTATTACTATCAATAATAACTCCATATTTATCACTTAGGTCTATTGGTCCACTTAGGTCTAAAATATCGGCTAAGAGATCAGGGGTTATAGCAATAACTCCATCAACACTAGGACCACCACTTTTATCATAGAACCACATTAAATTTTGGGCTGATAATTTCCAGTCTGGCCACCAATTAGCATCCCAAAAATACCAAATAGACTTAAGTAAGTGAAGTGGCTTAGGTGACTCCATTAAAACTCTCATCCCCCCCTCAGTATCGTAGGATCCGCCAGATGGTATTTCAATATTAATAATTTCACCTTTTTTAAAATCAAGAAGAGCATAGCTACCAATAAATCCACCACTAGCCCTCATTTCTGCATTATTTTGAAAAACAATAAGATATCTCTTGTCAGAATATAAACCTAAAAAATCTTGGATACTTGGAAAAATATCTAAAAAATATGATAAATTTTTTTCAACTAAATCAACTTGTTTTTTAATTTCAATAAAATCATTTTCAAATTCGCTAGGAAGAGATGAGTTTTTTATCTTTTTTAAATTTTTATTAAGGTTACTAAAATCTTTTTTGGCCTTTTTTCCATAATAATAAAAATCATCTAAATGATTATTCATTTTCCCCTGTTCATCAGAAAAAGCTAAAATTAAACTGTTTAAAGCAATGCTAAAATTATCTCCAACTGATGATAGATGGATTCCTATTTTGGAAATATTTTTAGACTCTGATGCTAATCTTATTTTATCATCACCAGAAAAAGATGCTAAAAATAAAACTAATTCATCTATTTTTTTAAGTTCTTGATCTAAAATTAAAAACTTTTGACCAGCTTGAATAAAATTTTCTTGAGCAGAAATCATATCCATGTCAACCATCTTACTGGATGCTAATTTAAAATTATCTAAAGCAGAAAAAGAGTTAGAGACAATTCTATCCTGAGAATCCTTATCAAAGGCTAGTTTATAATAAGAATATAATTTAAAAGGAAATATTAGAATGAATAAAAACATTACAAAAAATAAAATAGATTTTTTCTTTTTTTTATTGTAAAAATTAGAAATACTAAAATCAATTGAAGTTATCTTTCTATTATGAATAGCTTTATTAATTTTTTTTTCAATAAAATCTACATCTTTTTCCACTTCTTTCTCTATTAATAAAATACCCTTTTCTGTATTTTTTAATTCTCTCTTAAATTCTTCTTTTATTTCTTTTTCAATATTTTGCTCAACTTTTACTAGCTCTAATTTTCTTTTTTTAAAAATCTTTTTAAAAAAAATAAAAATATCAACAATCCAGTCGACAAAAAACATAATAATAGCAACAAAAAACTTAAATAAAATTAAAAAAACTGGATAAAAAAAAGTATTTTTTAATTTATTAGTATTAATTGGGTTTTTTATTTTTACTTTATTTTTTTTAGGAATAAAATTATTACTTATAGATTTATTTTCCCCAATAAAAGAATTTGAATTATTAATTAATTCATTTGTCTTTTTTTTACTTTCCCTGAAGAAATCTTTTCTGGGGCTTCTTAAATCAACTACGTAATTAGATTGAGATTCTTCGGATGAAATATTAATTTTATATTTTTTTATTTTCATAAATTACTGTAAATATATCTTCCAAGTATTGTAGGCACATTCCCACCAATTATATTTTTTATGATGATCCTTGCCTAATTTAATTAATTTTTCTCTAAAAATATTATCATTTATTAAAATTCTAGCCTTATCAATAAAATCTTGACTATCCCTGGGATTAAAATAAAAAGCAGCATCCCCTAATATCTCTGGCATACTACTCACATTAGAGCTTAAAACCGGGCATGATTTAGCCATGGCCTCAAGAGGTGGTAGGCCAAAACCCTCATAAAGCGAGGGAAATACATATAAAATAGCCCTTTTGTAAAAAATCTCTAAACTTTCATCTGGGACATAGCCAGAGAAAATAATTGGATTTAAAGAATTTTCAGGAATTAGAGAATTAGCAAATTCTTTAATTTTTTTATAAAAATAATCTTCTTTTCCGACTAAAACTAATCTTAAATTATTATCCTCCTTATAAAGTTGATAAAAATTTTTTATTAAAAACTCTAAATTTTTATGAGGATAAGCATTTCCAACATATAATAAAAATGGATTTTTAATATTATAATTTTTTAAAACCTCGCTATTATCTAGCTTAGAGACAAATAAGGAATCCCTGCCTTTTGATAAATTAGCAACACCCTCATAAGTAACTTCTATTTTTTTAGGATTTATACCAAATTGTTCAATTATATCATTCTTAGTAAAATTGGAAACTGTAATTATTTTTTTTGATTTTTTTAAAGCATTTTTTATTATTAATCTATAGGCTAAATTTTTTAACTTATAAATAATGGGGTGTAGGGTTGTGGCCCTAATTGTTTTAAATTTAGTTAAAATTAAATCATGAATAGTAACCACAAAATTAGTTGGAACAAAAAAAGGAACATTAAAATGAGGAAAATGAATTAAATCCAAATTCTCTCTCCAGATATAATATGGCATTAAAAATTGCTCTTTTAGTCCATACCAAGGAACCTCGGCCAAAACTTTTTTAACATTATCAGCTTCATCAAAAATAAATTCATCAAAGTTATCTTTTCTTAAAAAAATAACATAAAAATTTTCTTGATCAAGTTTAATTATATTGTCTACTATTTCTTGAGTATAGCGACCAAGGCCTTTTCCAATTGGACCATAAAACCGAGCATCTATTCCTATTCTCTTTTTTTTTATTTTATTCATTTATTTAAGCAAATGGCAAATTAGATGGAGCACTACTTTTTTTACCCGATGCACTTGTTGAGGTGCTATCATTACTATTATCTAAAATAAATTCTTCTATTTTTTTTTCTTCGGCCTTATTGTTGTTTTTATTATCTTTTTTTGAGAAATCAGTCTGTAGTAATTCTTCTTTTAAGATATCGGAGTCAACAATAGCATCATCAAGAGCTAAATTTGCTGGTGGCTTGTATCTCTTAGCTGAAGTTTTTTGAATCAAAGGAGCATTAGCAGTTGCTTCAATTGGAAAATGCCAAATAGTTGCCAACTCTTCTATATTTAATAAAAATGGAGTTACCCCAGACCAATCATTTCGATCAATATAATAATTCATTATATTATTCTTCTTAGCGATAAGTCTTTTAGATTTATTAAAATAAACAGTTTTAGTAGCGGTTCTTTTTACGTCTGGTTTAAAACCATTTAAATCTAGATCCGTAAATTGTTTTATATAACCAACAAAACCATTAACAGCTTTGGCTTTATTCATGACTTCTTTTTTGGCTAGATAAACAACTCTTATCTTACAAAGAAAACCAATCTTTGATGACTTTCTTTCTATTTCCTCAACTTTCTTTTTTTGTTTTGGTGTTAATTCAACCATTGATAATTTTTTAAAATCATCTTTTTTATTAGTATCTACATCGCCCCAAAGAGAATATATCATTTCACTTAAATCTGAAATTATTTCAACAATTGTATTAATTATATTATTTAAAAAACTAGTTTTTGGTTTTTTACCCAAAATTTTATCTATTTCAGCCTTGCCATCATCAACCCATTCAAAACCAGTTGGTATAACTATTATTTGATATAATAAATTCTCACCCCTTCGAAGACTACTGCAAAGCTCCATTAATTCTGCCATGGGATCTCTAAATGAGGTTTCCTCTGGTCCAAATCTATGTTCAAATTCTTTATATGTTTTTATAGGATAAGAATGATGAGCAGATTGAATAAATTCTGAGCCCCAAATATCATATTCATCATCGGGAAATTTTTTAGGAAAATCATCACAATAATCATCAACCTCTATTATTTCGGCATCTGGGTATTGAGAATAAACAGATGACTCAACTAAATTTCTAAATTGAGTTGGGGTTCTAATTAAAAACTGAGTATAGCCCTCTAAGCTAACTATTTCAAAACTAAAAGATAACTGAAATTCACCAGAAAACCATTTATCAAAAAAATTTTGAGTTCCATGGGCACCGGCAATATAAGAAAATAAATTTTCAACTGCTTGAGGTGATTGAATATTACCCCTTGGAATATCTATAGCTAAAAGAGTAAATTTTATATTTTTAGACCACTTACCACGAATATGACTAAGCCATAAAACTTTCGCGGCACCTAAAAACATAATACCAAAAATTATCCAACCAAAATAAGCCATAAATCGCCAAAGCAAAATATCAGGAGGGAGCATAAAAAATTCTTGAATTGGGCTTAAATCAACTACTATATTCATAAAAATAATTAAATATTGATTAAATATATTTTAGCATAATTTAAATCTAAAATCAAAAAAAATACCATATTATTAAAATGGTATTTTTATATCTTCTATAGTAAAAAATTATATTAATTTTGCCAAGCTTTTAAACCATAAACACCCCTATCAACTAAAATATATCTATCATCTAATATTAATTCATTATGGACGGACCCACTGCTGACCTTTTTATGATCAAAACCAACTTCATTAATTCTTTTTGATATTTCAGAAAAATGCATTGGCTTATTTTCTTCTTTTAAAACTAAATAAATTTTATCAGCAATTCTTTTTGGCTTTATTTCAGCCCAATCATCACTACCCCAAAAACCAAATTTATTAGGATTTATATTTTTTACTGCTTGCATAATAGAATATAATGCTTTGTTTTTATCAATAATATCTGCCCATTCCGGAAAAACATCATCCTTAAAAATATCTTTTAAATTTATATTATTATTTTTTAATAACTTATTTTTATAATTGGAAAATGATGGCAATGACTTGAAAACATTAACCAAGTCTTCAAAATGCATAGTATTTTTAATTATCTCCAATTTTGATCCAAGGTCTTCAATTAAATCATCTAAATACTCAACTGCTTCACTTTTTAATTTAAAAAAAGTGTTAAAATTTTTGGATTTATCAATTTTATCAATATGATCGTCCAAGAACTCTGAAAGCAAGAAATCAAGATATTTTTTATAAGTGTCTTTATTTAAATTTATTTTATCTCCATCAATATTGAAAGCTATTACAGTTAAGATATCTAATAAAAAATTTTTCTCCATAATACCGCCATGTTCATCCAGTAGACCAGAAACTAAAGATCTAATAGAATCAATATTATTATCGAAGTTATCTATTTTTTTTATCTTTTTTAAACTAGCTCTTTCAATTTGTCTAACCCTCTCCCTGGTTAATTTATGGAGTCTTCCAATTTCCTCCAATGTTTGATGATTACTGTGATCACCTAAAGCAAAACGACGAGAAAGAATATCTATTTCCCTCTCTTGTAAATCATTAAACAAGCTATCTACTATTTCAACAGCGTTTAATTTAATCAATTCTTGTTCTTTTTTTTCTTTTAATAGACTCTTTAAAACATTCTCCATATATAAATTCAATTAAATATAATATAATTATTAAAACATATTTTAAATATAAAGTCAATAGTTTCGCAATGGTTCAATAGCTTGGAAACACTTAGGCGTAAAAATGATATAATTATAGATATTAAAATTAATATCAAATATATGGCTTATACTACTAATCCT
>CAZSRC010000010.1:0-25510 GCA_964609365.1 uncultured Gammaproteobacteria bacterium
GATAGCCAGGACCAAAACCTGGAGTCCTACCATTAGACGATCCCCGAATATTATTAATAAAAATATAATAATCAATATTTAAAGCTAAGTCAAGAACTAAATATTAGCGTATTTTTTAACAGCCAAATAACTAGCCAAAACATTAACCAATGAAATTCCTAAAAATTGCAAACCAAAAATAAGTGCAAAATTTTCTACAAAATAACTAACAACATTAATACTGTAGCCGACAAAAAATACCTCTAAATATGATTGTAAAATTCCTAACAAGGGTAATGTTAAGGAAACAATTATTAAGGTGGCTATTAAAGTATAAATAAAAGATGATAATAAAAATGGTGCGTAGATAAAAACATTAGAAGCGCCAACGAGTCTCATTATCTCTATTTCTCTTTTGTGAGTATAAACAGCAACTTTAATAGAATTATAAATAACCAATAAACTAGTAATAACAAATATTATTATAATAAATAAACCTATTTCATCAACTCTGCTAGTTATACTATCTATTTTTTCTAATATCATTCTATTGTCATTAAAGTCTCTAGATTCAATAATATTACTATCTAAAGATTTTAATTCCTCTATTAAATCAGCAACTGAATTAACATCCCTTGGTGATATAACCAAACTAGGTGATAAAGGATTTTTACCCAGCTCTAATAATGCTTGTAAAATTTCTGGATTATTTTCATTTTTTTCCCTAAAAGAATCTAATGCTTCTTGTTTGGAAATATATCTAACGGACTTAACTTTATCTAGAGCGCTTACCCTAAGCCTTAAATCAAAAATATCGCTTTCCAGGGCATCTGACTTAACATAAAGACTTAAGTCAACTTTCTCCTTTATGGCATCAACAGCATTGTCACTAATTGCTCTGGTTAATATTAAAGTATTTATAGAGAACATGGCCAATATTATAATGGTAATGGTTACAATTGAAAGCCAAATATTGCGACTAATATCTTGTAAACTAAATTTTAATACTCTTAATAATGATAATAACATATTTTAAAAATTAAATAACATATTTTCCATTTTTTTTATCACTAACAATTTTTCCAGCATCCATAGTAACAACTCTTTTATTTAAACGATTAACTATATCCCTGTTGTGCGTAACTAATATAACAGTTGTACCAAAATTGTTTATTTTTAATAATAAATCTATAACATCATTAGCATTTAAGGCATCTAGATTTCCTGTTGGCTCATCAGCCAATAATATTTTTGGTTGATGAACAAGTGCTCTGGCTATAGCAGCTCTTTGTTGCTCACCACCAGAAACCTCTCCGGGATATCTATCCATTTTATTTTGCAGACCAACTATTTTCATCACCCCAGAAACAATTTTATTTATTTTAGATTGATTCTTGCCACACACCTCTAGAGCAAAAGAAACATTTTCTTTTAAGGTTTTTTTAGGTAGCAACTTAAAATCTTGAAAAATAACACCAATTTGCCTCCTTAAATAAGGAACTTCATTTTTGCCAATTTTAGTAATATCCCAATCTCCTACAAAAACTTTTCCAGAATTTGCAAGCTCTTCACCAATTAAAATTTTTACTAGACTTGTTTTACCTGTTCCAGACTGACCAACAATAGAAACAAATTCTCCAGCCTCAATTTCCAAATTTACATTTTCTAATATTTGTATTTTATTTTTATAAGCTTTATTAACTCCAATAAGTTTAATCATAAAAAACTAATTAATTTTTTGTTTTATAAAAAGCATAATTAAATAAATCTAGTGTTTCTCTAAAACTATTCTCTCGAGAGCTAGCATTTAAAATAACTGCGATAAATTTTTCTCCATTGATTTCTGCTCTTGTTATTAAACAATAACCGGAAGAATCAAGATACCCAGTCTTTGATCCAATTATTTTAAAATTTTTATAATTATTATTTAAAACCAAATCACTGCTATTATAGCGCAATTTTAAAGAGTTGTCATTTCTAGTTACAAATCGATAACTCTTGCTAACACTGGAGTCTTTAATTAATTCCTCATTAAAAATTTTTACTGATAAAAAAGCAAGGTCCCTGGCCGATGCTATATTATTTTTATCTAAACCAGTTGGTTCATTTATTTTTACAGAACTTGCTCCATTCTCTTTAGCCCAACTATTTATTTTTTTAATAAAATCATCTCTACTTAAACCACTTAATCTAACCAAGCTCTCAACAACATTGTTGGCAGACCTAACCATTGCAGAATAAAGTAGATCCCTTATTGAAAGAGAATCTCCATCATTTAAACTAATTTGAGCTATTTGCCATTTAGGAAAATACTGATAATTATATTTTTCGTCATTAGTGCTGTATTTAACTATCTCATCCATTCTATTTTTATTATTTGCCTCGTTTAAAAAAGTATATACAGAAAAAATTTTACTCAAACTAGCTATTGGCATTGCTTGTTCAGAATTTTTTTCTAAAATAATTGACATATCACTCTCTCTTAATAAAATAGCTGAAGCTGACTCTATCTGTGGCTCAACAAAAGAAAATCTATTAATCAGAATATTAGAATTAAAAATACCATTAGAAACTTTGAGAGGTTCTATTGAAATATTTATTAATCCATCTCTTTTGTCCGCTATTTTTTTAAAAGCTTCATAGTCTAAATCCAATATTCTATCTGGAAAAACAGACCTATCAGGGCCAAAATCATTAATCACAACATCAACAAATTTTTTATTATCTAAATTATGAACACGTATTAATGAGCCCTTAGGAAAATCTGTTGAAGCAGAAAAGTTTCCATTTTTATATTTATACCAACTAGCCTTTCCTGTTGATAAAATTTCTGGATAAGAAAAAATAGCGATTCTAGCAAATGGTAAATGAATTAAAGATCTTACAAATTTCTCCTTAGGAAAATCCCAAGTAGGTAAGGGCCTCCAAGCATTAAAATTTTTATCATAAAAAAATACTTGTTTTAAATTTGAGCCTAGTTGATCATAGGAAAATTGAATATAAAAAGGCTTATGATTGTCATAGGCTAATTTATTTTTGAATTCAAATTGTAAAACAGAGCTTTCTTTTTTTAAATTCCAAGGAAGAGCGATCTCATCATCAAAAATTTCCTCAATCAAAATCTCGGTATCCTCAGATAAAATTCCAGGTATAAGTGATAATTTTAAAACATCGTCAGATGATTTAACTGTGTAACCCTTGGCAATGGTCTCTTTATCTAAAAAAATCCTAGAAGATTTTCTTGTTCGTTTGGAATAATTTTCATCTAAATTAGAATTTGAATCCTCGGCAAGAGTTGCTGAAGCTAAAAAAATAAACAAAAAAATAAACAAAAATTTTATATAATTTCTAAACATTATTTTTAAAATTAATTTTCAAAAAAATACTTAATCCACTTTTTAAAATTAGAAATATCTTCTAAATCTTTTTGGGAGATTGTTTGATTATCAGAAATCACTTCTTTTCTTTTAATAACTACAACATTTTCTCCCTCTTTTTGTAATCCTAAATTAATTCTAGCTCTATCCTCAACAGCCTGAGAGGAGTCTAAATAAGAAAGCAGGCCCTTTAAATCTTCGTTGGATTTTTCATATCTAATAATCTCTTCCTGTACTTTAGCAATTTCGCTATTAAGATCTTGTCTTTTTTTATGATTTTTTAAATAAGGTATAATAATTAGAATCAAAACAACTATAATAATAAAAGAAAAACTTAATTGTTTAAAAATTTTAAGACCCTGTCCTTTAACGCTTCCTTTTTCAACGTAATTTAATTTTTCAGTTGGAGATAAATTATATTTATTTGACATAATTATATAATTAACGAGACTTAGGTGTAACCCAAAAACCCATATACTTACCGAACATTAATCTTATTTGAGCATCTAAGCAGGGTATAGCGCCAAAAATTATAATTGAAACTGGAACAAATATCCATTCAAAAAATAACTTTATAGTTCTAAAAAAGCCATAATTTTTTGGTTTTTTTGGTAATAATAAAGAAGATATAACTGCTGAAATTAATAATCCAATCATAGAAATAGTCATCAGAGTCTGAGTTATTGTCGGTAAATTTAATGCCATTACATTTTCATTAAATCTATCGCCACCTAAAAGCATAGGCATCCAACCAACAACCGCAATGATTAAAGCTGTTGTTGCCCAAGAATGAAATCCGTATATTTGAATCCAGATATGACGCAGTGCTTTTCTTTTTTTTAAATCACTTCTTTTCTTTATAACATTAAATACTAAATAAGGGACATTCTCACTACCCCAGGCCCATCTTCTTTGTTGCTTATATAAACTTTTTGCAGTTTTCCAAAAACTTTCATCACAAGTAGCGTCCATAGAGACGGGAAAGTATAATGGCTCTACTCGATAGTCACCATTATAATATAAAAAACAATGCCAAAAAATTCTAGAGTCCTCACTAACCATATTAGTAGCCCAAAAACCTATATCAACCAAAGCTTTAAAAGGCATTGAATGAGATGAATATGTAGCCAATTTTTCAGGTCTAATTTGTTGCATCATTTGCCAAAAAGTATTAGATGCTGAAGAAATTCTGGCAAAAAAAGGAGCTTGCCAAACATTATTATGATAAACCGGAATTGGTTGGTAGCTTGCTCGATAAGGATTTTCCACAGTTAAAAATTTGTAACTTAGGCAGAAAAAATAATTATCAGAAGCAACGGTATCTATATCAAAAACACTAACTAATATTTTATTATAATCCAAACCCTCTTTATCAATAATTTCTTTTTTTACTAATTTTCCTGCATAAGCCTGATTAGCGCCCTTACCCTTTAACTCCCCCTCTATATCGGGATGAAAAGAAACAAAAAAAGTTCTAAAATAATGCGCAAACTCTTTTTCAATAATTTTTGCTTTTTCTCTAGCGCTATCCCCAACTCTTTCCTCCATAGCTAAAACAACTATCATTTTTTCACTAGGATAACCATTACTAATTAAACCATTAAAACTAGTTCTAATAACATCTAGGCTTTCATTGTAAGTTGGCAAGATAACCATATGAATAATATCAGACCAAGTCCATGATTGATTAACTAAAGAATTTTTAGAAAAATTATCCTTTTCTAGCGGTAAGTTCTTACATTTTTCAAACCAATCTATTTTTTTATTTTTTTGTAACTTCTTATACGCATTAATTAAATAAATTGCTAAAAAAATAACTAACAAAAAATAATAAATATTAAATGCAATTAAAAAATAAGCAACCCAAACAGGCGCAAAATAAGAAAAAATTATCAAAGCTAAAAGAGTTCCAAGTGATAAAAACCCAGGAAGAATTTCTAATAATCTATAAATTTTTCTATCCCAAGCAAAAAGCTCAGTGGCTCTAGACACTTTTAAATAATCCATAAAAAATTAATTATCAAAAATAATATCCTCTCCCTCTTTTATTTCTATCTCCTTAGAATCCTTTTTTTCACTATCATTACTTTTTTTATTATAAAAACCAATAGGCTTAGCGCTTCTTAAATCATTTAAGCTAATAGTTTTTTCTGAGTTTATATTTTTTTCTGATGCCATAGGTTTGTCTTGCGGTATATTTCTTTCAGAGCTTATATATTTTTTAGGAGGCTCTCTTTTTATAGTATTTTTTATATTTACTTTTTCAAATTTTTTTTCTATATTTTTTGTTTCTACTTTATTGTTTATTTCTGTGCTTTTATTTTCTGTCTTTTTTATGTTTTTATTTTTTAAACAATCCTTACAATAAACGGGCCTAAGTCCATCGGGCTTAAAGGGCGTGACAACAGAAACATTACAAGCATCACATTTACCAGGAAAACCATCTCCCTTTCTATCTTCAGACTTTGATCTAGCTAAATCCTTATCATTTGAATAATCTTGATGCCATCTCATAATTTTTTCTTCAACAACTTCTCTTTTTGAGGCATATTTTTGTCTAGAATATTCTATAACCTTCTCTACGTTATGCGTTCTTTCTTCTTCTGGTAGCGGTGGCAATCCTTTTGCAGAGAATGGATCAGAGGCAACTCCATCTATCATTAATTTTAAATACATTTCATATTTTGGTAAATTAACAATATCTTCTTCAGTAAAAACCGGGGTGAACTCTTTAACTAATTCTTCGGCATCAGCGGCACCAACTCTAAAAACTATAATAGTTCCCACATTACCAAAAACAGCTGGTTTAACTCTTTCATCTAACTGTTCAATATATTGATGGGCCATTATTAAATTTAGGCGATATTTTCTAGCTTCAGATAAAATATTGGCGAAACTTTCTGTAGAAAAATTTTGAAACTCATCAATATATAAATAGAAGTCTTTTCTTACGTTCTCCTCAATATCAACTCTACTCATAGCAGCTAATTGAATTTTAGTAATAATCATCGCCCCCAAAAGAGCTGAATTATCCTCTCCAATCCTACCCTTACTAAGATTCATAATTAAAATTTTGCCCTCATCCATTATTTTTCTCATCTCTATGGAAGAGTTAACTTGGCCAACTATATTTCTCATAAAAGAATTAGACAAAAATTGACCAACCTTATTTTGAATTGGAGAAACAGCCTCAGAGGCAAATTTATCAGCATAGCTAGCAAACTCTCTTTCCCAAAAAGCCTTAACAACTGGATCTTTAATATTGCTAATAACTTTTTTTCTATATTCTTTATCAGAAAGCATTCTGACAACCCCTAATAAAGTTGAACCAGGATAATCCAAAATTGCTAAAATAGCATTTCTTAAAATATATTCTAATCTAGGACCCCAAGAGTCAGCCCATAATTTTTGGAAAACTCCTATTAAGCCCGATGCGACCAAATGCCTTAAATGAGGCTCAACTTGTTCAACTAAATTAAAGGCTATAGGATATTCAATATCAGAAGGATTAAAATAAACAACATCATTAATTCTATTATTAGGAATATATTGAATTATTTTTTCTGCTAAATCACCATGAGGATCAACAACAGAAACACCTCTGCCAGCACGAATATCTTCGATGATCATATTTTCTAAAACAGTTGACTTACCCATTCCAGTTTTCCCAATTAAATACATATGACGACGACGATCATCAATTTTTATACCAAAACGACGCATTTGATTGCGAAAATTAGTTTGAGCAAAGAAAATTATATCATTATTGTTCATAAGTTTTAATAATTATGGAAGTAGGGTTCCCTGAATTGAACCTGGATTAGAAATAATATTAAATAAATCAACAAATTCTTGAAAAGAATAAGAAATATTTTCTAAAAAAGGTGGTAAATATATTATCGCAAAAATAAGTGGCACTAATATTAAAAAAAACTTTAACCAAGAAAAAATTTTTTGCCAAAAAACATATTTTTTTATATATTTTGTTAAATCTAAAATTTCTTGACTAATTTTTAAATTTTCCTTAATTAAATCTAATAATTCGGGATTATTATCATTAATTATACCTTCTTTTTTTTCAATAAACTCTAAATTTTTTTCCATATTTTTAAAAAGATTAACTCCATATCATTATATCAAAGAAATATTTAAAAATCAAAAAGGGCTAATTATGCCCCCTCTTTTTATAATTATTTTAAAATTAAAATAAAATTAATCTCTTATTTGGCAATTTGGTACATATTTTTTTATTTTCTTCATAAACAAATCAATATCTTTTGTAGAAAAAGAATTAAAACCCTGAAAAGAATTATTAACTAGATTTGTATCAGATTTAAATTTTTGCAAAAACCATTTTTTGGCCCCAGAAATTTCCTTGGCCATTTTTTCAATATCTTCTAAACTATGGAGAGCTGGCACCAAAGTTGTTCTAAACTCATAATCAACCTTATCTTCTATTATTAATTTAATAGATTTTTTTATTTTTTTTAAATCAGTTTTTAACCCAATAATTTTTTCATAACTATCCAGAGATGACTTTATATCCATAGCGATATAGTCAACCAAGTTATCCTTTATTAATTCTTCTAAAATCTCTGGATTACTTCCATTTGTGTCTAGTTTTATTTTATAACCAATTTTTTTTAACTTAATTATAAAATCTTTAAGATCATTTTGAAGTGTTGGCTCCCCTCCGGATATAACAACTCCATCTAATTTTCCAAATCTTTCCTTTAAAAAAAGAAGAAGATTATCCTCTCGTAAAAGAGAACTATCTTCTTCTTTATATTCACTCTCACCCTCACCATTAGTCAGGACAAGCATAGGGTTGTAACAAAAATGGCAACGAAAATTACAAGACTGTGTAAAAACAACGGCAGCTAAACATCCAGGAAAATCTATTAAACTAAGCTTTTCAACTCCTCCAATTACCATTTTAATAAAGAAACAATAACTATAGTAAACTATTCGCTAATTCTTTCTGATTTTATTTTATAAGTTTTTCTATCATTATATTCAGCTATTTTTCCTTCGTTATAACATTTTGTTGGAGTAAGCCAGCCGACTACTCTGCTATAAACAATACATTCAGTTCTTTTGTTTGTTTGAATTGGGCTCATATTTTTTTGAAAGGCTTTCATATTTTTTAAAAATATTTATGCTCTTTATTAATTATTATTATAATTTATTTTTTTAAAAAAGAAAACTAGCAGGAACAATCTTGATCTTGGTTTTGATTATAGACGAAAACACCACTACCCTTTTCTTCGTCACATTTTGGACAATATTGATGCTCCCCTGCTAAATAACCATGGACAGGACAAACTGAAAAAGTAGGAGTTATAGTGAAATAAGGTAAGCGATAATTTTCTACAATATTTTTTACTAATTTTTTAGTAAGCTCTGGATCGCTAATTCTTTCTCCTAAAAATCCATGCAAAACAGTTCCTCCTGTATATTTAGTTTGCAGTTCATCTTGCAGATCTAGCGCCGTAAAAATATCATCAGTAAAGTTTACCGGCAAATGAGTAGAATTAGTATAATAAGGATTTGCTCCATCATTTTTAACAGCCTCATTATTTGCACAAATAATTTCTGGATAGTTTTCTTTGTCTTTTTTAGCAAAACGATAAGTACATCCCTCTGCTGGAGTAGCCTCTAGGTTGTATAAGTCTCCTGTTTCTTCTTGAAAATTAGAAATAACATCTCTCATAAAATCCATTATCTCTAATGCAAACTTATAACCCCTGGCACTAGCAATATCTTCGCCTATTAAATTTAATGAGGCCTCATTCATTCCATTTAGACCGATAGTATTAAAATGATTTTTCCAATATGTACCAAATTGATCTTTAATACTAGCTAAATAATATTTAGAATAAGGATAGAGACCATCTTCTGAAAATTTTTCAATAACCTTTCTTTTAATGCTTAAACTTTCCTTGGCTAAATTCATTAGATGCACTAATTTTTCTTTAAAATCTTTTTCATCTTTTGCAATATATCCAATTCTGGCTAAATTAATAGTAACAACTCCAAGACTACCAGTTAAAGGATTGGCTCCAAATAAGCCTCCACCTCTCTTTCTTAACTCTCTATTGTCTAAGCGTAATCTACAACACATACTACGAGCATCATCTCTGTCCATATCTGAATTAACAAAATTAGAAAAATAGGGAATTCCATATTTAGAGGTCATTTCCCACATTGGTTTTAAACTTTCTCTATTCCAATCAAAATTTTTATCAATATTATATGTTGGGATAGGAAAGGCAAAAACTCTACCATCAGCATCACCCTCAATCATAACCTCGGCGAAAGCTTTGTTGAACAAGTCCATTTCTGTTTGAAAATCACCATATTTTTCATTTTTTATTTCTCCTCCAATAATAATATTTTCCTCTTTCATCATTTTTGAGGGAACAACATCCATAGTTATATTAGTAAAAGGAGTTTGAAAACCAACTCTAGTTGGAACATTAACATTAAAAACAAATTCTTGAAGTGCTTGCTTTATTTCCTTATAGGATAAATCATCATACTTAATAAACGGGGCTAAGTATGTATCAAAATTAGAAAAAGCTTGAGCTCCAGCAGCCTCTCCTTGCATAGTATAAAAAAAGTTTACAATTTGACCTAAGGCACTTCTAAAATGTTTTGGTGGTTTACTTTTAATTTTAGTATCAACACCACCAAACCCCTTTATTAATAAATCTTTTAAATCCCAACCACAACAATAAGGCGCTAATAAACCCAAATCATGAATATGAAAATCACCATCAATATGTGCCTTTCTAATATTTTCTGGGTAAAGTTTATTTAACCAATATTTAGCAGAGATAGAAGATGAAATATAATTATTTAATCCTTGAACAGAAAAACTCATATTGCTGTTTTCTTTTAACCTCCAATCAGCCTTACCAAGATAATCTTCCATTAATTTTTCTTCGTTGCTTTGATTTATTTCTCTAACTTGTCTTCTTTGGTCGCGATAAAGTATATAAGATTTTGCTGTTTTTATTAATTTATTTTCTATTAAAATTTCCTCTACAACATCCTGAACCTCTTCTACCGCTGGAATTGTTTTATGATGGAACTTTTTACTAATTCTTTCTAAAATTTGGAAACTAAGACTATCTGCTAATTCTTTATTTTCTTCTCCGGCAGCACTCATCGCTCTTAAAATGGCTGTCGATATTTTAACTCTATCAAAATCAGCGATATCTCCAGATCTTTTTAAAATTTTAGTGATATTAGTTTCCATAGATTTTAAAAATTAATATTATTTTTTTATTTTTTTATTTTTTAATAATTTTTCTAATTCTTCACTGAATTCTGTTAAGTCATCAAAGGATTGATAAACTGATGCATATCTAATATAAGCAATTTTATCTATTTTTTTTAAATTTTTCATAACAATTTCACCTATTTCATTTGACTCAATTTCATTTTTCCCTAAAACTTGGACATCTCTTTCTATGCAATAAACTAATTTTTTAAATTTATCATCATCTATATCTCTTTTTTCTAGAGCCTTTTTAAGCCCTGATGCTAATTTTTCTCTATTATAATTTTCTCTTCTGTCATCTTTTTTAATTATCACTAAATCTAATATTTCCATTTCTTCATGAGTAGAAAAACGAAATTCACATTTTAAACACTTCCTTCTTCTTCTAATTAAAAACCCATCCCCTGATATTCTAGAATCAACTACTTTTGTATCTTCATAGTGACAAACTGGACATTTCATAAAAAATATTTAAACACAATATATAGTATAATATAACATATCTAAACCACTATATATTGTTATTTGGAATTATAGCAAAAAAAATAAGATCTGCCAAATAGTTTAAAATTATACTAAAATTAAATAAAAAAATAGATAATTCAAAAATAAAGTTAATTTATTTTTATTTAGCTGTGGATAACTTTTTTAAAATTAAAAAGAGTCCTGCAAATAGGACCCTTTAAGATATAATAAAAATTTATAAAAATATAGTTATTATAAATTTAAATTAGAATAATAATCATTAACATCTTCTAAATCATCTAGGTCTTCCATAAATTTTTCAATTTTATCCTTAGATTCATTATTTAATTCTTGCTTTTCTTTAGCAATATACTCAATTTCAGAAGATTCTATTTGAAAATTTTTACTATCTAAAAATGCTTTAATTTGCTGAATATTTTCTATTTTAGTTAATATTATTAAATCTTCTTCCTTAATAATAAAATCATCTATCTCCAAGTCTATTAATTCCATTTGTAAATCATCCAAGTCTACACCCTTATCTTTTAACTCTGAAATACTTAAAACAATAACTCCTTTTTGCTCAAAATTCCAAAGAACTGCTCCCAGGCTTCCACCATTCTTAGAAAAAAGATGACGAATTAATGAAGCGCTTCTATTTTTATTATCTGTTAGGCACTTTACGACAAATTGAATATTTCCTGGTAAAACACCTTCGTAATAAAGCTCCTCTATAATATCCCCAGCTAACTCGCCTGTGCCTTTTTTAATAGCTCTCTCAATATTATCTTTGGGCATATTAACAGACCTAGCCTTATCAATTGCAGCTCTTAAAGAAGGGTTAGAGTTTGGATCAGCACCTTTTTCTCTAGCAGTTATTGTTATAATATTGGCTATTTTAGTAAAAATAGCCCCTCTTTTAGCATCAGTAACGGCCTTCGCTCTTTTGATGGTCGCCCACTTTGAATGTCCTGACATATTTTTTTATTAATTATAAAATAATTACTACTGAACAATAAGATCAAATTCTCCCTTTTTACCATAAGCCCTTGGCCCATAATCTTTACAATAATTTTTGATATTATTTTTAAAATAAGCTGTTTTAGATTTTTGAATTTTACCAACCAAATAATAAGTTAAACAAAAAACTAAAGCAAAACTACTTGTTTTAGGTAGGTCTACTTGCCAACGACTAACCTCTTCTCCAAAATAATTATTTTTTTTATTTCCTATTGTTATAACCAATTCATTTTTATCCCTAATTACAAACTTGGCATGACGAGCATGACCAAAGCTAAAAGCTCTAAGTGATAATTTTGGTCCAAATAATTCACTTTTTTTAATATCAATCATTGGGCTTATCGCTATAAATTCATCTGGGACAATAAATGCATAAGAATTATAACTAGAAAAATTATTTTTTAATTTTAGGTTATTTATAAAATTTAAAATATTTTTTGGTTTTTCTGTGCCAGCAGATAAAATCATTCCTAAATAAGTAGATACATTATAAGTATAGGGCTCTGCAATCTTTGGATAAATTAAAACTTCATCGGCGATTTTACTAGCGCTAGAATTAGGAGAACAAGTTAGTAGAGTTGTTTTTAATTTATATTTTTTTCCTAGCTCTACCTCCCAAATAGAATCCTTTTCTCCAGATGCTGAAATAACTATTAAATCTTTAATAATTTTTTTAGATATTAAATCTTTGTAATTAATAATCACTTGCTTAAAAGTGCTCTCATCAGCAATAATCGCCTTCCTGCCAGAAAAAATTATTTGTCCAGTGTTATATGCATTACCACTACCAACAACAATTGGAAAATCAAATTTATCTAAATTTAATTTAGGTAGATTTTCTTTTGTAAAAAACTCTAAAGCATTAATAACGCTCTGGTCTAGATTTATAATATTTTTCATAATTTTTTTATTTTAGTTTTCCTTGATTTTTAGCTTCTTCAATTAATTTTTTTATCTTTTTAGGATCTCCGATAAATTTAAATTTTTTTGTTTTAAAATTTTTGTCTAACTCAAAAAGCATTGGGCTAGCAACTGGAATATTTAATTCAGAGATATTTGAATCAGAAATACCGCTTAATTCTTTTATAATAGCTCTTAGGCTATTACCACTAGCAACTATTAAAATATTTTTTCCATCTTTTAAATCCTTAACAATATTTTCCTTCCAAAATAAAGAAGTTCTTCCAACTACATCATAAAGAGATTCTGATAAAATTATTTTTTTTATTCCCTTATATCTAATATCATTAATTTGATTAAATTTATTAGTTTTTTTTATTTCTGGTGGCCTTAGTTTATATGATCGCCTCCATTGAAAGACCTGATCCTCTCCAAATTTTTTAGCTAAGTCTTTTTTATTTAATCCTTGCAAATCTCCATAATGACGCTCATTTAATCGCCAATCTTTTTTTAAAGGAATCCATAGTAAATCCATTTCTTCTAAAACAAGGTTCAAGGTCTTATTTGCTCTTTTTAAAAAAGAAGAATAACAAAGATCAAAAGAATATTTCTTTTTTTTCAAAATTTTACCAGCCTCTTTGGCTTGTAAAATCCCCAAATCTGTTAAATCAACATCGGTCCATCCTGTAAAAATTTCTTTCTTATTCCATTCGCTTTCTCCGTGCCTAAGCAAAACTATTTTATACATAATTTTATTAAATTGACTTAAAAGCTTTAAAATGTTAAGCTTTTATAGTTAATTTTAAATATATTTGGATAAAAAATTTACTAACTCAAATTTTAATAATATTTATAAAAACGCTGTTTTTAATTAAAAAAATAGTTGTTTTTATCTTAGGTATAGTAAAAAAAATTATTTTAACTATACTAAATTTTTTATTTTTTAAAATAATAGTAAAAATATATTATAATTATATATTAATTTACAAAAAAATAAAAGAAATAAACAAAAAAAATAATTCTAAGCTATATTTAATAAAAAGAAATTCTTCTATTTTTTTAATTATTTTACTAGTTTTTGGCACTATTTCTATTAATAATGTCAAAAAAAGCAAAGCTCAAGATCTATCTAATCAAATACATAAAACCACTCTAGCTAAAACAATTAAATCTGATTTTGAAGATTTAGAGCCAGAGGAGTTAATTATAGAAACGGCTATTGATGAAAAATTAGACTCCATAAGTGCTCCATATTATTTAAATCAAAGTGCCTCAATAAAGGCAAGAAGCAAAATAAATACTAAAACAGCTGATGTTAGTGAACTTAATTTTATTTTATCTGAACATGGTGATCTTTTATCAAGACCAGTAATAGCATCAATTGATGATAATAACACTAGAAAAACAAAAATAGAATATTCTGTACAAGCTGGAGAAACTATTAGCTTTATTGCTGAAAGTTTTGGAGTTAGTGTTAATACTATTTTATGGGAAAATAACTTAACAGCCAGAAGTTTAATAAAACCAGGAACAAAATTAATTATACCTCCAAGCAGTGGTGTTACTCATAGTGTTGCAAAAAATGAAAATATTAGCAAAATAGCTAGTAAATATAATATTAGTTCTGAATCTATTATTGAGGCTAATGACCTTGAAGAAGGAATAGCTTTAAAAGTTGGTCAAAAAATATTTATTCCTGGTGGTAAAAAAATAGTAGAAACAAAAATAGTTACTAGCAAGTCCTATTCCGGAACAACAATAAATCAAAATAATTCCCAGTCTAGCAATCAACAGCCTGCCTATAGTGGCGGTAAACTTCTTTGGCCAACGGTTGGTGCAAGAATTACTCAGTATTACTCCTGGAGTCACAAAGGCTTGGATATAGCCAACAAAACAGGCACACCTTTATACGCCTCTGAAGCAGGTACAATAGAAAGATCTGGCTGGAATAGTGGCTATGGTTATAATGTAGTTATTAATCATGGAGGTGGTTTAAAAACTCTATATGCCCATGCCTCCAAGCTACATGTAAAAGCTGGGGACAAGGTTAGTAGGGGTGATATAATTGCAGATATGGGATCAACTGGATGGTCAACTGGACCACATATTCATTATGAAGTTATTTTAAATGGGGTAAAACAAAATCCTTTAAATTATATAAAATAGATATTTTATTTTATATAAAAAATTTACTATAATAATATTATAAAAATAATTTAAATAAATTTATGAAAATTATTGGTGGGTTAATTTTAATTGCAATAGGCACTTTAATTGTTATTAAGTCAGAAGACTTATTTAAAAATTTTGGTAGAATTTCTTGGTTTGAAAAAAACTTAGGATCCGAAGGTGGATCTAGATTGGGTTATAAGTTGATTGGAATTTTGATAATCTTTTTTGGATTATTAATGACCACCGGAACCTTTGATGGATTTTTAAAAGTTTTATTATCACCATTAATTAAAGGCAGTATATAATAACTTGACTTATAGTTAATAATTATTTATTATAGTTTTATTGTATTGATTATATTGGGCCTTTAGCTCAGTTGGCTAGAGCACCTGCTTTGCAAGCAGGGGGTCAAGGGTTCGAGTCCCTTAAGGTCCACTGAAAAAGATAAAAATCAAAAAAGACCTATTTTTCCAGGTCTTTTTTTAATATTTTTATATAATAAATTAATCCTTTAAACAACGAACTGAAAATCCATGACCCTTATGATAATAACCTCTTGAAATTTCGGAATCTAAATAACCGATATTTCTACTCCAAGCATTGTTAGTATCGGCAGATGACGACCAAAAATAAGCGTAGCCAACTAAATTCCCAAAATTTCCACTGGAAGGATCTCTATACCCAGCAGGTAAAATACTAAAACCAGAAATATTATTTGATGATTGATTGTTTCCAACCCTACAAACAGTTGCATGAGAAGTCCAACCAGAAGAATTAGCTAGAGATTTTAATATTTGATTAAAATTTCCTCCGCACCAATATTGAGAATTGGATGAAAGATAATCAATTAAACCATTCCATTCTGTTTCAGTTGGAACATACCAGCCATCAGGACAAATATTTATCTGATCAACAGCATAAAAATTATATAAAACTCCATAAGTAATGTAATTTGAATGATCCTTGGCAGTGCTTACAACCCCCCCATTATAAGAATAAACACCATAGGCCGGCAAAGAAGAGTGTCTTCTGGACACGAAAGAGGAGTTGTTTTGAACCTCTGGTAGATAGGCTAGATTCTTGGCCATCCAACATTGAGTCCCTATTTGAACAGTTGGGTAGACATTAGAATCTCTATCATCAATTAAATCATCGCCACAAGCCCAAGCTGGTGGTGGGGTAGATCCCCCTCCAGATATTTGACCAGCACAATTAGTTGTTAGTATTCCTGCAGGTGTAGCACATTTTTCTCCTTGATTAATGTTTCCTACTTGGTTACCTAGACAGAAAGATAGTTGGTAAGAAGAATTAGCTGTTCCTGTAGGAGTATAGGAATATTGGTTGGTGGAAGAATTACAGTTTCCATCTGCTGGTGTAGGGGCAGAAGGAAAAATAGCCATATATACTGTTCCATTATGTTCTATAGAGTTATTGGCTGTAATACTAGCTAATTCTGGGTAAGAGCCTACTTGATTATAGTATAGTTCTAGGGCTGTTTGAATTTGTTTAACATCTGCTATTCTTTTAGCATCTCTAGCGTTTTTTCTGGCTTGTTGGAGGGCTACTACTGCTAGTGTTGCTAGTATACCAATAATAGCTATTACTACTAGTAGCTCTATGAGGGTGAAGGCTTTTTTATTTTTATTATTCATAGGTTTTATTATATATAATTATATTAAAATAATTTTTTTGATGGATTCCCACTTTTGTCGCGTATGGCCTTCGGCCATGCGACTCGCGAGGATGATAAAAAAAGCAGATTCCTACTTTTTTAATTATAAACTAAAAATAAATAAAAATACATACTACCTATTTACTTTTTTATATATTTATGATAAATTAATTTTATCATTAAAAATTTGAAAGATGGGACAAGTTTACAATTTTTTAGAAAAGGGAAATCTCAGAGTATTAAACTCTGAAGAGGAAAAAAATCAATCCCTAATTAAAAATTTATTTAGCTATTGTTTCAAAAAAAAATGGCTAGATGAAGCAAAAAACTTATCGCTCAAATTAATCGATCAAGAAGAGAGAGATTTTCACATCAAAATAGTAATAGAGGCTTATATTAGCCTAGACTGCTATGATGATGCCAAGGAACTCTTTCAAGAAATGAGCGAAGAAAGAAAAAAAGAGTTTTCCTGGCTAAGTCAGGTAAATTAAAGACCATTAACATGGTCTTTTTTATTTATCTTATTGAGATTAATATTTTAATTTGCTATAGTATTATTAATAAAAAATAAACTAATTAAATATGTTAATAAAAATTTTATCAATTATTTTTTTGCTATTCTTATTTTTCTTTTTAAGTAAGTCAGCGGATTTAATTGTAGTGCACTTGAGAAAAATTGGAGAAAAATTAGGAATAAAAATTTTTTTTCTAGGAATTATATTAGGTATAATGACCAGCCTACCAGAAATGGCCATAGGAATAAATTCTAGTATTAAGGGGGTTTTAGATATATCCTTTGCCAATCTTTTAGGTGGAATAATAGTTCTCTTTGGTTTAATTTTATCAATAAGCGCAATATTGAACAGAGAAATAAAAACAGCAAAAAAATCTTGGCCATTTTTAATAACACTTTTATTTTTATTTTTACCTTTAATACTTGGTTTTAAGGGAGAGCTAAATTATCTTGACGGGCTTATCTTGGTTTTATTGTACATTGCTCTGCTATATTATCTATATCTAAAAAATAAAGGAGGACCAGAAATAAAAATAGAGATAGTTAATAGAAATGAAGTTAGTAGGCATGCCATATTTATAATTATTGGAATGCTTGGTTTAATAATGTCATCTGAGTTAATAGTAAGAACAACAATATTAATATTAGAGGATTATAATATTTCCACTTTTATCGTTGGTCTACTTTTTTATTCCATTGGAACCAATTTACCAGAACTAATAATTGCTATAAGGTCCTTTAAAAGAAAGGTTGAAGGTCTATCTTTTAGTAATTTAATAGGATCATCAATGGGTAATGTTTTAATGTTGGGAATTTTAAGCTTGATAAAACCAATGAAAATAAATGTTGACACTTCTTATATATTTTTAATGATTTTTTCTTTTTTATTTTTTATAATTTTATATATTTTTTATAGAAGTGATAGATTGCTAAGTAGAAAAGAGGGGTTTTTTATTTTATTATTTTATTTAATTTTTGTTTTTAGTCAAATATTTATTCAAATAAATTTTTAGATATTTCATGTTTTACATATAAAAAAATAAACCTATAGAGGTTTATTTTTTTATTATTTGAGGTAAATATTATTTAATTCTTTGACCAGGATTTTCACAAGAAGAATTTAAACATTCTTTTATCTTATTTTCCATTTCAAGTTCAAATGAGTCCGCAAAACCAACCCAATATTTATCACCAATAAAAGTCATTGGAACTCCTTGAACCTCCGCTCCATAGCTAGCTGCTAATTTTGCTAAAATTTCTCCATTACTTTGATTTTTCCAAGTTTCATAAGTCTTTATTTCAATGTCTGGATAATCACTCAACCAAGTAGTCATAGCTTCTTTTTGGGTAGTGCAATGAGGGCATCCATCTCCCCAGAAAAAATAAATAGCTAATTTTTTTTCTGTTTCAAAGCTGGCAGATTCATTGAATCCGGTAAAGGACAAGCTTGGATCAGAAGATGTACCAATTTCTGTATTTTCATTTTCAGGAGAAAGAGTTTTACTTAATTCTTCCATATTATAAGACTGGGGAAAAAACTTTTTTCCATCTTTACTAATATAAGAATCAACAGTTTGACCATCTCCCAAATCTACAACAAATTTATAAAGCCCTGTTTGAGCATCATCTTCAATTGAAGTAATTTTAATTGGATAAGAAGGGTCCATAAAATTAGCATTAATAAACTCCTCTGCTTTAATTTTAGCATCTTCAATGCTTAAATTTTTTTCTGAATTAATACTACAAGCAGAAAAAAATAATAAGGAAAAAATTGTGGTAAATAAAATAGTTTTTTTAAACATAAACTTATTAAGCCAAAAAGGCTTTAAATTAATTATAAATATAACAAAAAAATAATAGCATAAAAAAATAAAAAATCAAAATTATTTCTCCCTTGTTCCGTGAATTTTTTTATTTTTTTTAACATAAACCTTAACCGGAGTACCAAAAAAATCAAAATTTTCTCTAATTCTATTTTCTAGAAATCTTAAATAAGATTTATGTAAATCCTCTTGTGATCCTATTTTTATTTCAAACTTAGGTGGATTAACCCAAGTTTGTTTTAGGCTATAAACTCTGGGATGTTTTACACCCTTTCCTTTAGATGGTTTATGAATTTTTATCATTTTATTTAAAAAACGATCTAATGCATTTTCATTTATTTCACCCCTTCTTGATTTATCTATTTGTAAAACTAAATCAAATATTTTTTTAGTTTTTTCTCCACTTGAAGCAGAAACAAAAAGTATTGGCGCCCATAAAATAAAAGGAAAGTGAATATTTATATGTCTAGTCCATTTTTTTGTATCTCTGTCTTCTATTAAGTCCCATTTATTAGCAATAACTATAAAGCTTTTTCCCAAATCTAAAATCTCTTCAATTAATTTAGAGTCTTGCTTGGTGATAGCATCATTAATATCTATAACCAATAAAACAATATCGGCCTGTCTTAATGTTTGCATTGACTTTATAATTCCATATTTCTCTAGGCCCTTTGTTTTTTGACCCCTCTTGGAAATACCAGCTGTATCAATAATACTTATTTCCTTGTCTTTATAGATTAGCTCTGTATTTTGAGGCTCTCTTGTTGTATGAGGAACTTCACTAACAATAGCCCTTTCATAACCCAATAAAGAATTGAGTAGTGACGACTTACCGACATTTGGCTTTCCTATTATACATACTTTAATTTTCTCACCTAAAAATTCTTTCTTTGCTTTAATAAACTTCTTTTTGTTTTTTTTAAAAAAATCGACAACCATATCTAGTAAATCTCCAGTACCCGAACTGGTTATCGCTGAAATTAAAAAAGGATCACCTAGAGATAACTTATTAAATTCACTGGCATTAAATCTTTGATTGAAACTATCTACTTTATTGACTAATAACATTGTTTTGTCTTGATAGGATCTTTTTTGTAAAAATTTTAATATATTTTTATCCTCCAATAAAACACCGGCCTTGCTATCAACAACAAACAACAATAAATCTGCTTTATTTATTAAATCATAAACCTGTTTTTGAGATTTTTGTTCTATTTTTTTTGTTCCATCAATATCTTTATCTAATTTTCTCTTTAAACCATAGCTATCAATAACTCCAGCTGTATCGACTAGTTGAAAATCAAAACCTCTCCAATTCATTATATTAAAATTAAAGTCTCTGGTGGTATTTTCTATGGGCGAAACAATTGCTTGATTTTTTTCAACTAAACGATTAAATAAAGTTGATTTACCAACATTTGTTCTTCCTATTATTACTATTAAGGGTAATTTATCATTAAACATAATTAAAAATTAATTTTACTAGCACTTTCTCCTAGAATAACTAAAAAATCAGGAACTTCCGCATCCTCTAGTCCAGCATCGTTTTTAATTTCTTCAACCAACCACAATGGTAAATCAAAATAAACTTCAGCCTGTAAAAAGTTTTTTAGATATTTTAAAGCTTCCTTTTTTTCTCCATAAGTTAAATCATATATAACTGAATTTTTAAAATCTCTTTGACTAGAATTACTAACCCTAATAACTTTAAAGTTCTTTTTTTCTAAATCTATTGAGGTTTCGCTAGCCAGTCCATTAATCCATGTCCCATTTTTAATCTCTATTCTGGCCTCTTGCTTATTTTCACTTTGAATTGTTTTAATTTGCTCTTTACTTGGAAAAAAATTAGCAACCATATACCTAATCTCTGTAAAATCCCCTCCTCGAGGTGATAAAATATATGCCCCGGCATTACTTCGACCAGAAACCAAAAGACCATTTGGACCATCATCTAAAACATTAGTAGAAATATTTTCTGCGTTTATATCTTTAAACATTTGCCACATTTTCATTGCTTCTCCAATTTTCATATTAAAAGAAACATGTTCATTTAATTCTGATATAATTGAGGCTATCATACTTGGCTTTAAAAGATTCTCTGCTGATAAAAGCTTGTCTTTAGCTGCTTGAATTATTTTTTGTTGTCTTCTAGCTCTAGCAAAATCAGAGCCTTCAACACCTTGAGCATACCTAGATCTTGCATATTTAAGAGCTAATTCTCCATTCATTTTTTGCCAACCCTTCTCAATATAAAGATGTTCGAATCTAGCATAATAATCACCATAATCCTCTCTACCGGCAATAGGATATCTATAATCAGACAAAGTATTTTCAACTTCAACTTCAACGCCACCCAAATGATCAACTATATTAACAAAACCCTCAAAATCAACTCTAAAATAATAATGGATAGGAGTTTCTAGAATATCGCTCAATGCTTGAGATATAGCATCACCACCACTACCTTCTTTTTTTCTTTCAGCGAAGGCATTAACAGCATTTATTTTTTGCCAACCCATTCCCTCAACAGAAATCATCATATCTCTAGGAATTGACAGCATTACAGCTTTTTTGGTTGATGGTTGAAGACTAAGCAACATGATAGTGTCTGTTAAATTTCCTCCTTCATGTTTTTTGCCTCCCATGCCTAAAAGTAAAATATTTATTCTATCTTGATCCTCTCCTCTTATTTTTTTATCTGAACTATCAACTAAACCAACTATTTTTCCTAAAATTGGAATTTTACCAACCCAAGATTCAGAAGAATCGCCAGAAATCAAAACAGTAGCTGTAAATAAAATAAAAAAAGCCAATAAAAAAGCTCCCACTTTAAAAAGAGGGGTCTTTTTTTTCTTTTTTGGAGCTAATTGCTCTATTTCTTCATATATTTTTTCTTTGAAATCTATCATAGACCATTAAACAAATATTAAAAATTCCAATTATATTGGCTTGTTTTTATTATAATTTAAAAAAATCGTTTTGGCAAATAAATAAAATATGTTATACTAAAAAAAGAAAAACCTACTATTTATCAAGTTTTGGAACAAATTTAATTAGTTTTTGTTTTATTTATAATCGTGGTTATAAATATAGAAACTGAGGCAAATTTATTTAAAAATATTTAAAAAGGAGTTTCTTTTTTATAATTTTTTAAATAATCCTATGTAAATAGGAACTCTTATACGAGTTTTGCCAAAATCTTGATAAATTTAGTAGGTTTTTTTATTTTAAAAATTAGTCAAAATAGCTAAAAAAGATAAACTAGCTGTTTCACTTCTGAGAGTATAATTATTTAAACTAACTATTTTTAAATTATTTTCTTTGGCTAGTGACAACTCTTTAGGACTCCAACCACCTTCTGGTCCTATAAAAATATTAAAATTATTTTTTATAAACTTTTTAGATCTTATTATTTTTACAAAATCGCTACCAGAAGAATCACCAAGAAAAGAATTTCCTTGTAAATTTTCTAGAGTGTTTTTAAATTTTAATGGTTCATTAATTTTTACCAAATCTTGCCTTCCGCATTGTTCAATGGCCTCAAGCGAAATTTTATTTAGTCTTTCTAGATTAATATTTTTTTTCTCACTTCTTTCCGAAATAACAGGAACAAAAGAGCTGACACCCAACTCAACCGCCTTCTGTAAAACCCACTCCATTTTATCTTTTTTAATAAGTGATTGAAATAAAACTATTTCTCTATTAATTACTTTTTTATTTTCAATATTTTTTTGCCAAACTAAAGCAATTAAATTATTATTAATTATTTCTATTTTATAAATAGACTCTATATCGCTATTAAATAAAGAAATAGGATCTCCCGCTCTCATTTTTAAAACACTTTTTATTTGATGAAAAATTGGACCTTTTTGAAGTTCAATTTTATGCTCACCTAAAAAATTTTCTAAATAAAATCTATTCAATCTCATAAAATATTTTTAAAATTTTCTACTATCATAGGCCCAGTGTAGAACAGCCTGTCTTTGTCTAGGTCGACAAGAAAAATCTTCTTTTCGACAATTATTTATTATTGCAACAACATGTCTCTTGATTGCTCTCCATCTTTTTATTTGCCTTTTATCCTCATTTTCTAATCTCCTTCCCATATAATAACGACAATACCACTGAAACCATCCCCGAGGATCATCTTTATGTATCCATTTTTTTTCTTGCCAAATTTTTAAAGACTGACTAGCTGAGACTTTAAAATAATTTAATTTGGGATCACTTTTTTGTGGAGATAATTTGGCTTTTTTAAACCAAGAAGCTGGAAATTCTTTTTGGCAATCAGTCATATATTTTCCACCAAAAACACCTAAAGCCAGCATTTCGGAGGGGGTTAATTCTGGCTTAAAAAGAGGATCAAAATTTTTACCAATAGGTTCAACCAGGTAATATCTATAATTCTTCTGCATTTTGTCATTAACAATAACTAGTTTTTTCATATTTTATAATAATATTAACATGTTTTTTTCTTTTTTAAAATAGTCTACAAAAAAAGAAAAAGCCCAAAACTAATTAAATTTTGGGCTTTAAAAATATAAAAATTGATTTTATTAATTTCTTAATCTAATTTAAGATTATTTTTTCTCTCTAAAAAATCACTATTGGCTTGATAGATATCAATTATTAATTCCAAAGCCTCATCTTTAATTTTTTCGCCCAAACTATATTTAAAATCTTTATTAAAATTTACTGATATTTGGTATAGGAGCAATAGTAGATCATAGCTATCTTTATACACCTTCAAACTTGATGATATAGCCATTTTTTTTAATCAAATCTTAAAATTTCATAAAGAAATTTTAAGATTAAGAGATAAAGAGAAAAAGAAATCTCAAAATTAGCTTAGCTAATTTTGAGTAAGGATTACTTATTTATTCAGTTTTCAAGCAACGAGCCGAAAAACCAATAGTCTGAATGTCATCGTAACGAGAGACCCTGGAAGAATAGCCTGGTCCCAAGAAACGGGCCCAAGAATTACCAGAATTACTCTCCGATGATGACCAGAAGAAAGTGAAATCACCAAGATAATCGAAAACACCATAGCCCTTACGGTTACCGGCTGGCAAGGCTGTAAAACTTGAACTATTATTACCATCCCAAGGAATTGGATCAGTTGAAGAAGCTTTTAAATATGTTCCAGCCGGAAGACACCCGGTATCGGGATTGCAAGTTGAGTCACCTATTACATATCTAGTTAATTCAGTCCATTCATCATCAGTTGGTACATGCCAACCAGTTGGACAAAGAACTTCTTGGTCAACTGCATACCAATTATATAATACTCCATAATCCGAATAATTAGGTTGAGATTTAGCAGTAGCTACGTCGCTTCCATCATAACCATAGACACCATAACCAGGTAATTGATCAATTCCTTGAGTTTCAAATTGGGTATTACTATGGACTACTGGTAAATAAGCTAGATTTTTTTGAAACCAACATTGACCTCCAATAGTTATAGTATTATAGATATTATAATCCCTGGTATCCAACATTGGATCACCACAAGAAACAAAGCTTTCAAAAAACTCAGCTGTTACAGTCATGGTATCAGTAATATTTAAGTCAATCCTGGTAGTAGAAGTAGAGCCGTCAGACCACTGTAAAAATTCATAGCCATCAGCTGGGATAGCTATAACCTCTTCTCCATCGCCACCATAGGCAACCTCTTGAGTAGTCGTGCCTGTCCCGGTAGCATTAATATATCCACCAACACTAGCTACATAGGTTAGAGTTTTAGGAGCATCTTTTAGACAACGAGCCGAAAAACCATAAGACTGATCGACATCGCTACGATTGACTCCGGAATTGCCTGATACCAAGCCACGGACCCAAGAATAACCAGCCTCGCTCTCCGATGATGACCAGAAGTTAGTGACAACACCAAGAGTATCGAAATCACCATTGACCATCCGGACACCGGCTGGCAAGGCTGTAAAACTTGAACTATTATTACCATCCCAAGTAGAAGAAGCTTTTAATAATTCTCCAGATACAGCATCACCACCTAAAGAATTAGATAATTCTGTCCATTCAGTATCAGACGGAATATGCCAACCAACCGGACAAATACCCTGAGTAGTGGAGGTAGTATAATTCATCATTTCCTCCCATTGATATAGCCCTCCGTAAGTATCACAATTAGTTGGATCATTTTCATAACAATATTTTTCAATAATTTCATCTTCGGTTGAATTAGTAGCACAACTTGTAGCCATTGATTCTTCGCATAACATGGTTCCAATATTTAGATTCTCTTGAAACCAACATTGATCACCAATCTCTACAGTATTA